>NZ_JAFCXC010000003.1:0-514897 GCF_049897845.1 Arthrobacter sp. TWP1-1 | reverse complement strand
TCAAACAGATCGACGGCGGCTAGCCGCTGCTCGATGGTCAATGAACTACTTTTACGCATAAAAAACTCCCCGAAAGTAAGGAACTGAATTATTCAGTCCAACTTTCGGGGAGCAGTTCAAAACGGCAAAGTTGGAACGGGAGCGTTGGACGTCATGACAGTTGCCTAACATTGCGTCGCTCACCAATGGTGTCAATGGTACTTACCATAATGCAGCGACTGGTGAGAATTCCCGTTTGAAGGCGCTCCAGTCCCCGTGTTTCCCAGAGGAAGTGGTGTATTCCCGTATGCTGGAACTATGCGAAATCTTCTTGTAACCGGTGGTGCCGGGTTCATTGGTTCCAACTTTGTCCATTACGTTCTTGACCACACTGACCTGCATGTGACGGTGTTGGACAAGCTCACTTATGCCGGAAATATGGCGTCTTTGGAGGGTTTGCCCTCTGATCGCTTTGCTTTTGTTCAGGGCGATATTTGTGATGCTGAACTTGTCGATGGCCTGGTGGCCAATGCGGATGCTGTGGTGCATTACGCGGCCGAGTCCCACAATGACAACTCGCTGCATGATCCCCGCCCCTTCCTTGATACGAACATCATCGGTACGTACACGTTGATCGAAGCGGCCCGGAAACATAACAAGCGTTTCCACCACATCTCCACCGATGAGGTCTATGGAGACCTGGAACTCGATGATCCGCAGCGGTTCACGGAAGAAACCCCGTACGCTCCCTCGAGCCCGTATTCCTCCACGAAGGCCGGCTCGGATCTGTTGGTACGTGCTTGGGTGCGTTCCTTTGGCCTGCAGGCCACCATCAGCAATTGCTCCAATAACTATGGCCCGTTCCAGCACGTGGAAAAGTTCATTCCCCGCCAGATCACTAACGTCATCGACGGTATCCGTCCCAAGCTATACGGCAAGGGCGAGAACGTGCGTGACTGGATCCATGCCGATGACCACTCCTCGGCAGTGTTGGCGATCCTGGAAAAGGGCCGGATCGGTGAAACCTACCTGATCGGTGCTGACGGGGAAAAGAACAACAAGGACGTCGTTGAACAGATCCTCACCCACATGGGTTTGCCCGCCGATGCGTATGATCACGTCATCGACCGCCCAGGTCATGACCTGCGCTACGCCATTGAATCGGAAAAGCTCCGCACCGAACTGGGCTGGACCCCGTCATTCGCTAACTTTGATGCAGGCATCAAAGACACCATCAAGTGGTACCAGGACAATGAGGCGTGGTGGCGCCCGCAGAAGGCTCAGACCGAAGCTAAGTACAAGGAACAGGGCCAGTAGATCATGACGATTGAGTTCTCCAAACAACTCAAAGCCACCACGACCCCCATTCCCGGTGTTGTGCTCTATGACCTTCCCGTGCACGGGGACAACCGGGGATGGTTCAAGGAAAACTGGCAACGCGAGAAGATGCTGGCCCTAGGCTTGCCCGATTTCTCCCCGGTGCAGAACAACATCTCCTTCAATGAAAAAGCTGGCACCACCCGCGGGATCCATGCCGAGCCATGGGATAAATTCATCTCTGTCGCCACGGGCAAGATCTTCGGCGCCTGGGTTGACCTGCGTGAGGGCGAGTCCTTCGGTGCCGTGTTTACCGCAGAGCTGGACCCCTCGCAAGCGATCTTCATCCCCCGCGGGGTAGGCAACGCCTTCCAGACCCTTGAAGACGACACGGCGTACACGTACCTCGTCAATGACCACTGGTCAGCTGACGCCCAAGGCCAGTACACGTTCTTGAACCTCGCCGACGAGACCGCGGCTATTGCCTGGCCCATCCCGCTGGCTCAGGCAGAGCTCTCCGATAAGGACAAAGCCCACCCGCGTTTGACCGAGGTCATCCCGATGCCCCCGAAGAAGACCCTGATTCTGGGTGCTGACGGTCAACTCGGCAAAGCACTACGTGCCACCTACGCTGGCGACACAAGCGTGGAATTCGCGGCAAGAGCGGACTTTGACCTGACCGCGGAGGCCTCTTATGCCGACCGGAATTGGAAGAACTACTCCACGATCATCAACGCCGCCGCGTACACCGCCGTCGACACCGCCGAGACACCCGAGGGGCGCGCCGCGTCGTGGGCTATCAACGTCACCGCCGTCGCGAACCTGGCCAAGGTCGCCACGGAGCATGGGATCACCCTCGTGCACGTTTCCAGTGACTACGTCTTTGACGGGACCGCCGACAACCATGACGAACACGAAGCCCTGACACCCTTGGGTGTTTACGGTCAGTCCAAGGCCGCCGGAGACGCCATTGTGTCAACAGTGCCCCGCCACTACATCGTGCGTACCAGCTGGGTCATCGGGGAAGGCAACAACTTCGTGCGCACCATGGCCTCACTTGCGGCCCGCGGGATCGCTCCCGGTGTAGTCAATGACCAGATCGGCCGGTTGAGTTTCACCGAAGACATCGCCGCCGGCATCAAACACCTGCTGGAAACAGACACTGACCATGGTGTGTACAACCTCAGCAACGACGGTGAACCCCAATCCTGGGCGGACATCGCCTCGGACGTGTACGAACTCACCGGCCACAGCCGCGACCAGGTCACCGGGGTTAGCACCGAGGACTACTTCAAGGGCAAAAGCGCCGCGCCCCGTCCGCTTCAAAGCACCATGGACCTGAGTAAAATCAAGGCCGCAGGGTTCGAACCGGCAACGGTGAAGCAACGGTTGGCAGAATATTTAGATGAAGGTGCAAACGCATAATATGAAAGTTTTGGTAACCGGCGGAGCCGGCTATATCGGGTCACACACGGTCCTTTGCTTACTTGAAGCTGGACACAGTGTTGTTGTGCTGGACAATCTGGCAAATTCCTCCGTTGAATCTTTACGCAGGGTGGAGGAGCTCGCTGGAAAACATCCGGAGTTCATTGAACTGGACTTGCTTGATGCGCAGGGAGTTGACTCGCTGTTCGCCACATCTGGCTTTGACGCGGTGATTCATTTTGCTGGGCTCAAGGCGGTAGGGGAGTCGGTTGCAGAGCCGCTACGGTACTACCAAAACAATATTGTGGGAACCCTGAATTTGCTCGCCTCCATGGACAAACATGGCGTCCGGACCTTGGTATTCAGTTCTTCAGCGACCGTATACGGTGCCAGCGAAGAAGTGCCGCTGGTTGAGAAGATGCCGTTGGACGCCACAAATCCCTACGGGCGTACCAAGGAGCAGATCGAAGACATACTCTCCGATCTTGGGGCAGCCGACCCCACGTGGCGTGTGGCGCTGCTGCGTTACTTCAACCCTGTCGGTGCACATGAGTCAGGCCGTATTGGCGAAGACCCCACGGGTATTCCCAACAACTTGCTGCCATTTGTGGCCCAGGTTGCGGTGGGACGTCGTGAAAAGGTCATGGTGTTCGGCAATGACTACCCAACGCCGGATGGTACAGGCGTGCGAGATTACATCCACGTCATGGATCTCGCGGCCGGACATCTGGCCGCCTTGGATTATCTTCCGACTCATCAAGGCGTATTCCGCTGGAATTTGGGATCAGGCAACGGGTCCTCCGTGCTGGATGTCATTCAGGCGTTTGGTGATGCAGCAGGAAAACCTGTCCCGTTTGAATTTGCGCCGCGGCGTCCGGGGGATACTGCCGTTAGCTACGCTGACCCCTCGGCGGCATTAGCGGACCTTGGGTGGTCTGCACACCGGAACTTGATGCAGATGTGTGAGGATCACTGGCGGTGGCAGTTTAATAACCCCCAGGGCTACAGCCAATAAGTCTAAATCAGGGCCGCCCCTCACCTGCGACGGTGAGGGGCGGCCTTTTTGTCGGCCGACTAGTGACCTATTGCAGAAACAACGCAGACTAGAGCGCGGTCGTTGAACGACGAATACGGGCTGCGGTTTGCCGTTGTGAGCTAGTAAGTGTTCACAACACGGATTTCCACGGCCTCGATACGCAGGCTCTGACCAACGGTGCCTGCAACCTCACCGTCGTTGACCCAGGGCATCCACCCAATATTTTGAACATGGACGCGGTATCTGAATTTAATGTTGGGCATGGTCGACTTTAATTGGATGGCTTCCATCCTCTTGCTTTTACCAACGGTGCCAATAGTGGGTGACTCGGTATTCTGCCATGGCATCCACCCCTCGTCTTGGACGTGAGCGCGTGCGAGCTGTCCTGATCCAGAAAGGTTGAGAGCCTCCAGGCGCATGCTTCGGCCCACCGTGCCAGCTACAAGGCCATTGGCCACCATGGATTGCCAGCCCTCGTTTTGGACGTGGCCTGCGTAGGCATAATCAACGGGAGGCTTTGGCCATTCCGGTACGGTCGGTTGGAGGAGCCTACTGGTTGCATAGCCGGCGATATTGGCAACGACCACAGTCATCGATCCGTATTCGTACTTGGTCGTTTTTACCTGTCCCACGCCCATGTCGGTGGCCCGTGGATTTAGAAGAGCTGCCCGGTGTGCCGGCGAGGCCATCCACCAGTCAACAATCTGCTGTGCATTATTGTTGATCCCAATAATTTCGGAGTACATGTCCGGCCCCTTGGGGAGAATGGACAGACCGGAGTCGGAGCGATGGATCGTTGTCATGTTGAGTGTGCCAGCATTAATGCGGTTGTTGATCTCCTTTGCCCACGCTTGAGATCCTAGAGAGATTGCCTCGTTGAAGACCACGGGTGGTGCACCGTTTTCGGCCCTGTATGCATTGGTTATTTCCATCACTTTGGCGACGAACGGGTCTTTCGGGGTGGCTGCAGTCGATGAAGAACTCCCTACGATCAGTAGGGTGGCCGCTAATATTGCTGCAGATAGCAACGAAATGGTCTTGTGCATCGGTGAACTTTCATTGGGGAACATGGGTTGCAGTCAATCATGCGTCATTTTTCACTAACGGGCTGTCGGAACACGTAAGAGCAGGTCCCGAAAAGACCCGCCGTGGCGCCTTGGTGGGACATGCAGTGGCCGAGCCGGTCAAGCTTCCAGACCACAAATTGTCGCCGGAACGCAGGGAACGGGCAGGCAAGAAGATTGGGGCGGTCGTACCTAGCGCCGGGGGCTGAAGTACCGGACCACGGCGTCATCCGGGTAAACTCTTCTGGGGGATTCAAATGGCGTTCGTATTTGAGCGTCACCTATCTTGAGGTGCTATCTAGAATGTCGCTTGTCACTGGGGAACGATCCAGGAACCGAAACCATCGGCGCGCAACTGCCCTGTCGAATCGTCCGCAGCGGAATGATCAACGCAAATTCTTGCCCGAAGTGCAGGGCTTGCGAGCCGTTGCCGTTCTGATGGTGGTGGCCTACCACGTATGGTTCGGGCGCATATCCGGCGGTGTGGACATCTTCTTGCTGATTTCAGCTTTCCTGTTGACGGGGCAGTTCACCCGCAAGCTGGAAAGTGGCCGGGCCTTGGAACTTTTCAAGTACTGGGCGCACCTGTTTAAGCGGCTGCTGCCGTTGATTGTAGTCACCCTGCTCTTGACACTCCTTGGCACATATTTGTTTCTGCCGGAGACGCGTTGGACCGCCACGTTCGGGCAAACATGGGCCTCCCTGTTTTACTACCAAAACTGGTTTCTGGCGGCCGAGTCGGTGGACTATTACGCAACAGACCATAGCGCCGCAAGCCCTCTGCAACACTTTTGGTCCCTCTCCATTCAAGGACAGATTTTTATTCTGTGGCCCTTGATTTTTGCCATGGGTGCGGCCATCGCGCGCGCAGGAAAGCTCAGGATTCGGGCTGTGCTCCTGTACCTCTTCGGGGCTGTGTTTTCCGTTTCGCTCGTTTTCTCGATCATCACGACCCACACCAATCAGGCGTTTGCGTATTTCGATACCCGCACCCGATTGTGGGAGTTTGCCTTGGGGTCAATGCTTGCTTTGATCCTGCCGTATCTGGATTTCAAACGGTCTACTCGGATCGTATTGGGATGGCTGGGCATTGTCGCCATGCTTTCGTGCGGCCTGATCTTGCAGGTGGGGCAGCAATTCCCCGGCTATATGGCGTTGTGGCCAACATTGGCCGCAGCATTCGTCATTATTGCCGGATTCACGGGCAGCAAATTCGGAGCCGACAGGTTCCTCAGCTGGAAGCCTTTGGTAAAGCTTGGCGACAGCTCATATGCCCTTTACCTGTTCCACTGGCCGCTGTTGGTGCTCTTTCTGGTGGTTACCGGGCGTGACCATGCCGGGCCGAGGGCCGGCACAATCATTATCGCGGTCTCATTGGTGGCGGCGCTTCTGGCAACGAAGTTCATTGACACCCCACTCCGCCGAAACAAGTGGATTGAGCAGAAGCGGCGCAGGGCATTACTGACGATTGCTGTCTGCATTGCGTTAGTTGCCGCACCGCTGAGTGCGTGGCAATTGAAGATACACGCGGAGGAAATGGCCCTTCAAGCTCAAGATGAGGCTGCGCAATCCGAAGTCTTCAGGAACTATCCGGGTGCCTTGGCCCTGCAACCGGGCTTTGTGGATGCAGCCGACCCTGATCTGCCGTTGAGGCCCGCACTTACCGCCCTGGATAAGCAATGGGTGACTTATGGCAAGGCGTGTGAAGGATCGCTGGCTCCAGCAGACGGAACGCTGACAGACAATTGTGCGCAAACTGAGCTGACCCAGAAGCCGAAAAAGACAATAGTGGTGGTGGGGGATTCTCACGCGCAGCAATTTTCCGGAGCACTGAATGAAGTGGCCCGGAAGAACAACTGGCAAGTGGTAGCACTGCTGCTCGGGGGCTGTGACTTTGGGGCCGAGAACGTCTCATCAGGCCGTAGCGAAAAATGTGTCGAGTTCAATAAATCTGCGCTGGATTATGTGCTCAAGCTAAAACCGGATGCTGTCTTCACAGTGGCAACGAAGTCGGTCGCGGACTCTCCCGACGAACATGTGCCGGCCGGTTATGAAACTGCCGTCCGGTCCATTGCCAGCGAAGGAATTGACGTCATAGGCGTTCGCGACAACCCACGATTCGTGGGCAACATGGCATCGTGCGTGGCAAAATCGGGCTCCGAGTCATGTGCGTTCCAAGAGGCGACCCACTTGGCGGCAAGCAACCCCGCTGAATCATTGAACCAGATCGACGGTACCCACATAATCGACCTTACGGACCAACTCTGCAAGGACGGAACCTGCAATCCGGTAGTGGGAAATGTACTGGTCTACCTGGACCAAAATCACCTCACATGGGATTTTGCCAAGACTATGGCGCCTGCTCTCGGCGAACGAATTGCTGCTGCAACCGGCTGGAAAGTGAAGTAGGCCGTTCGGCCCAAAGTTATCCACATATCGACTTTCCCTATGGCGCTCCTCATATAACGAGGGCTAGGCTCCTGAACACAGAGTTCAGGACACCGCGAGGGGCGGGAGTGGTCTGATTGGATGCGCTCGCATTAGTTGAGGATGAAGTTAGGGAACTCATCCGCCGGAAGGGACTTGATCCGCTCCGGCAGGGTCAGGACGTCCGTGCCTTGATTGATGCGGCCGTCAATGACTACGGTGAGCGGTCCCTACTTGGCGCGGTCCCGGCCTTCCTCCATGGGGACGATGTCAAACGTGCGGTATATAACGCCGTCGCTGGTTTCGGGGCCTTGCAGCCCTTCCTTGACGATCCTGACATTGAAGAGATCTGGATGAATGCGCCGGATCAAGTATTTATTGCCCGGCATGGCGAGTCAGAACTGACCGGGGTTACCTTCACTCCTCAACAGGTGCGTGACCTGGTTGAAAGAATGCTGAAGAGCTCAGGTCGCCGCCTCGATTTGAGCAGCCCCTTCGTGGACGCGGCGCTTCCCGACGGGAGCCGTCTTCACGTGGTCATTCCGGACATTACCAAGGCGCACTGGGCTGTCAACATCCGAAAGTTCACTGCCCGCGCAAGCCGCCTTGACCACCTCGTGGAACTTGGCTCTCTCACCCCGCAGGCAGCCAGATTCCTCGGAGCGGCCGTCAGTAGCGGACTGAACATTCTAGTTTCTGGCGCGACGCAGGCTGGCAAGACCACCATGCTTAACTGCTTGGCCGCAGGGGTTGGCTCGCGAGAACGCGTGGTGACGGTGGAGGAAATCTTCGAACTGAAACTGCCACTGAGAGACGTGGTCGGCCTGCAATGCCGCCAGCCCAATCTTGAAGGCATGGGCGAGATTCCGCTAAGACGCCTCGTCAAGGAAGCGCTCCGCATGCGGCCGGACAGATTGATCGTCGGTGAAGTCCGTGAGGCTGAAAGCCTTGACATGCTAATTGCACTAAATAGTGGGCTTCCCGGCATGGCGAGCGTGCACGCTAACTCGGCCCACGATGCCGTCGTCAAGATCTGCACGCTCCCACTGCTCGCCGGCGAAAACATCACAGCAGCCTTCGTGGTCCCCACGGTCGCTGCCTGCATCGACCTTGTGGTGCACTGCGTCCGGGCGCCAAATGGCCGGCGCAGCGTGGGAGAAATCCTCGCCCTGGGGCGCCGTGTCGAAAACGGCATTATCGAATCTGGGCTCATTTTCAGCACTGTCAATGGGAGGCTCACAGCCTCAGAAACAGCCATGCCGGCGCCAGAAAAATTTACGGCAGCAGGGTACAACATCGCGGCACTCATGGGAGAGCCCTGATGTCGGCCGTCGTGGGCCTCCTTGCCGGGATGGGCTTGTTCCTGATCTGGAACGCCTGCTGGAGCACGCCCGTGAGCCAGCCGCGCATCGGGCGAGGCAGTCGACTGGAGCGACTCCTGCAGCGAGCCGGCGTCCCCCAAGTCACGCCCACTTCCCTCATGCTCAGCTCTACAGGTCTGGCCATGCTCATGGCGCTGGTGGTGCTGGTCATTACCGGCGCCCCTGCCATAGCAGTCTGCTTCGGACTATTTAGCGGATACCTTCCCATCGCGCTGCTCAATATGAGAGCCCGACGCCGGTCCGCTGCCATGCGCGAAATCTGGCCTGACGTTGTGGACCACTTACGCTCGGCCATTCGGGCCGGTTTGTCCCTCCCCGAAGCCTTGGCCCAGTTGGGAACCAAAGGCCCCATGCAGCTACGGGAAGAGTTTCAAGCCTTCGGGGCGGACTACAGGGCGTCGGGCCACTTTGAAGGAGCTCTACAAAAGCTGAAAGGCGCCCTTGCCGATCCGGTGGCCGATCGAATCATTGAAGCGTTGCGCCTTACCCGTGATGTGGGTGGCTCCGATCTCGGCAGGCTGCTCGGCACGCTTTCGGAGTTCCTGCGTGACCATGCCCGCACGCGAAGCGAGTTGGAGGCCAGGCAATCGTGGACGGTCAGCGCCGCCAGGCTGGCGGTAGCTGCGCCGTGGATAGTGCTGATGCTCATGGCTACCAGGCCAGAAGCTATTGGAGCTTACAACTCTCCCGCAGGGTGGGCCGTGCTGGGTGGCGGTCTTCTGGTATCCATAGTGTGCTATCGGGTGATGCTGCGCATCGGTGCCCTACCTGAAGAACAGCGGGTGCTGCAATGAACACCCATGCGGCGGTGGTCCTCGGACTGGGACTCCTCATGGGTTCGGGTCTATGGTTGACGTTTGTCAGGATCCCCGCCATGCGTAAGACCAGTTTTTCTCAGCGAGTTGAACCTCAATTGCGCTCCGTGGCCAGCAGATCCAAGTTGTTGGACGTCGATGATTCCAGCACACTCTTTGGCCCCTTGGAGAAAATCTTTCGGCTGGTCCTTTCTGACGCCGTTCACCGGTTGGGGCGCTTCAATGTCAGCGTCCATGGCCTCAGTGCCCGGCTGGAACAAGCTGGGAGAAACGGATCGGCTCTGGAGTTCCGGGCGGTTCAGCTGCTGTGTGCAGGCGCCGGGCTCATGGCAGGTGCCTTGTTCTCACTCATGTTGTTGTGGCGCGGCAACATCAACATCATGGGCGCGGTGGCTCTTACGCTGGGCCCCATGGTGTTTTGCTACCTCCTTTACGACTATCTGCTCGGTGCGCGAATTAAGAAGCGGCAGGCTCAGATGCTTGCCGAGTTCCCTGCTCTTGCCGAACTGATGGCCTTGGCCGTGGGTGCGGGGGAGAGTGCCGCCAGCGCACTAGACCGCGTGGCACGGTCTTCCAATGGCGTGCTTTCGGCAGAGTTCGGCAAAGTTCTAGCCCAGACAAGGACCGGCATGCCCTTGGTGGAAGCCTTGAATCAGTTCTCAGCCAGGGTCAACGTTGCCGCATTGTCCCGTTTTGTTGACGGCATCAGTGTCGCCGTCAATCGAGGAACGCCGCTGGCCGAGGTGCTCAGGGCACAGGCTCAGGACGTGCGCGACGTAGCCAAACGCGAACTTATGGAATCCGCGGGGCGGAAAGAAATCACCATGATGATTCCCCTAATCTTCGGCGTACTTCCACTGACAGTTGTCTTCGCGGTTTTTCCAGGCTTGGCCATGTTGCAAATGGGCTTTTAGATGGACACTGCCGAGAACATGAAACCTAGATCAACAGGCAAATTCACGCAACACCACAAGGAGGTAATGTCCGATGCATATCGTGGACAAATTATTGGGATGGGCAGTGGCACTGGTGATCAGTGCCAAACAGTGGCTGGGCCGTGTCAGAAGCCGTATGGCCCGACGGTTTCCAACGCTTTTCCCCGCCACAGAAAACTCCCGCGGCGACGTTCCAGGATGGGTTCTCATCACGCTTATGAGCGCGGTCTTGGTCGCTGGCTTGCTAGCCATAGCAGGGCCAGCACTGGAAAAGCTCTTCAATCAAGCCATGGACCAAGTTCAACCGTAGCTGGCAGCTCGCGCACCTCTGGACCCAGGAAGCTGAGGGAGGCTGGATCGGCCGTGGTTGATTTTGTTCTGGTCGGTGCACTTGTCACGCTCATCTTCATCGCGCTGATTCAATTGGCACTGGCCTTGCATGTGCGAAACACTGTGGCGGACGCTGCTTCATCAGCAGCCAGGTACGGAGCGCTGGGGGACCGGACGGCCGCCGATGCCAGGGAACGCGCCACGATGCTGGTGGGCAATGCCTTGGGATCAAATTACATCCAGGAAGTTTCAGTCAGCGTGGAGTCCCGAGATGGCTTGAATGTACTGAGCGTTTCCATCACGGCACCGTTGCCGGTGTTGGGGCTGTTCGGACCGCCGCGCACCTTGGAGATGACAGGTCATGCCGTCATTACAAGGTGAAAGGACTGAAACGGGGCGGGAGCATCCAAAAGTCGAGCCGGAGCAAGCCGCGGGCAGGCACACGCAGGAAGGCAGCGCGGTAGTGGAATTCATTTTCCTCGCCGTTCTGCTCATGGTGCCTGTCGTGTACTTGATCCTTACCGTGGGCCAGGTGCAAGGCGGCGCATACGCAGTAGTGGGAGCATCGGACCAAGCCGCCAAAGTGTTTGTCCTGCACAGTGATCTTCCCCAAGCACAACAAGCTGCCGAGCAAGCGGTCCACATGGCCATGGAAGACATGGGTTTTGATCCGGACAATGCCCAACTGACCATCAGCTGCGACGGCGGATGCTTCACGGCCGGAAGTACGGTCCGCGCCTACGTAGAATTGCGTGTTGAACTACCCGTGGTGGGCGCAGTGCCAGGGGTCAACGCCACGGCAGCCACGGTGGATTCAACCTCCACCCAAAAGGTGGGCCGATTCAAATGAGCTGGAATAGACAGCCGCACCGCGGCCCATCGGATCGAGACGCCACCACGGGGAGTAGCTCCCAAGAACACGGGCACGTGATGGTGTTGTTGATCGGCTACGTCCTTATAGTCCTCCTTTTAGTCACCGTCGTCGCCGCAGCAGGAAGTATTTACCTTGGCCACAAGAAACTACTCTCCATGGCAGACAGCGCGGCGCTCGCAGCCGCCGATACCTTTGAACTCAGCGGTGGCAGCGCCAGTAGCGATCCAGGAACCTTGCTCACTACTCAAGGCGTCTTGGCCGCCACGCAGACTTACTTGAACGGTACGGAAACACCCGTAGGGTTGGGCGGCATAGCCATTGATTCCGGGACCGGCGCCAGTGACGGGCACACAGCGCGGGTCAGCTTATCCGCCGTCGTGCATCCGCTGTTCATCAACTTTCTTGTTCCGGAAGGCATCAACATCACCGTAGCCAGCACGGCTCGGGCCAACCTGCTTCTGTGAAGTAGCTTCGGTGGACTGCCTGCATGGCCCTCGCGCATGCCGTAGGCTTGAATATCATGGCAGAGACTGACTTTCCCGCAGAAATCCGGGCACTACGCGCAACCTACATCTCGATCGAGCAAGTCTCCGAGGTGGAAAAACTCATCGAGAGCATCGAGGATTTGTCGGATCAGGCAGGTTCGCCCAATCTGTGGGATGACCCAGCTGCCGCGCAGAAGGTTACGTCCAAGCTCAGCCATGCACAGTCAAAGCTGGAGAAGCTACGCACGCTGGAAGCACGGATTGACGATCTGGAAGTTCTGGTCGAGCTGGCGCAAGAAGAGGGCGACGCCGACTCTCTCGCCGAGGCTGCCAAGGACCTTTCGGCGTTGCAGAAATCTTTGCAGGACCTCGAAATCGTGACGCTGCTGGCCGGTGAATACGATGATCGTGAAGCTGTTATCACCATCCGCTCGGGCGCCGGTGGCGTGGATGCTGCGGACTTCGCCCAGATGCTGCTGCGCATGTACCTGCGTTGGGCCGAACGCCACGGCTACCCGACCTCGGTGTTGGATACCTCGTACGCGGAAGAGGCCGGGCTGAAGTCCGCGACCTTCGAAGTGAAGGTCCCTTACGCATTCGGCACGCTCAGCGTTGAAGCCGGCACGCATCGCCTAGTCCGCATCAGCCCCTTCGACAACCAGGGCCGCCGCCAGACCTCCTTTGCCGCTGTCGAGGTCATCCCGCTGATCGAATCAACCGACAGTATCGAGATCCCAGACAACGATATCCGAGTGGATGTCTTCCGTTCTTCCGGCCCGGGTGGTCAATCCGTGAACACCACGGACTCCGCCGTGCGCCTGACCCACCTTCCCACCGGCACCGTGGTGTCGATGCAGAATGAAAAGTCGCAGATTCAAAACCGTGCTGCCGCCATGCGCGTGCTGCAATCGCGCCTACTGCTGCTGAAGCAGGCCGAGGAAAACGCGCAAAAGAAGGCCATGGCCGGAGACGTCAAAGCTTCTTGGGGAGATCAGATGCGTTCCTACGTGTTGAACCCGTACCAAATGGTCAAGGATCTGCGCACAGAACACGAAGTCGGCAACGCCGGCGCTGTTCTAGACGGCGAAATCGATGACTTCATCGACGCGGGAATTCGCTGGCGGGCCGACAACCGGAACGCCGAGAAAGCCTAGACAACGACTCGTCAACGACTCGGCAATACCTAGCCAACGGTCAACAAACCCAGCAATCGTGCGGATTCACAGTAATCATCCAGCATCGACACACCGCCGCGGAACCAGCAATCACCGGACGCGGCGCCTATAGTCAATATGCTGGCGGTTTCTTCCCCCGAGCCTCTGCCCGGCCGCCAGCATGCCAGCTCATTTTGCTGGCCGGGCAATGAAAAAGTCATGATTCGTTTTGAAAATGTGAGCATTGCTTACGACCGCAAGTCCAAGCCTGCGCTCGATGACGTTTCCTTGGATGTGCAGCGCGGCGAGTTCGTGTTCCTGGTGGGCTCCTCTGGGTCTGGCAAGTCCACGCTGCTTCGTCTCGTGTTGCGTGAACACAGGACTCCGCACGGGCAGATCTATGTCGCGGGGCAGAATGTTGCGACAGTGCCCAGCTGGCGTGTGCCCAAGTTCCGCCGCGGCATTGGTGTGGTCTTCCAGGACTTCCGCCTCATCCAAACCAAGACTGTTTTCGCCAACGTCGCTTATGCCATGCAGGTACTGGGCAAGTCCCGTGCCGCCATTCGCGCCGAGGTTCCGCGCGTGCTGGAACTTGTGGGCCTTGAGGACAAGGGACATCGCAAGCCCACCGAACTTTCCGGCGGTGAGCAGCAGCGTGTGGCCATTGCCCGCGCCATTGTGAACCAGCCCGGCATTCTTCTGGCCGATGAGCCCACGGGAAACCTGGACCCCACCACCAGCGCCGGCATCATGCAAATTCTGGACAAGATCAACCAAAACGGCACCACAGTGGTTATGGCCACGCACGACGACGACATCGTCAACTCAATGCGAAAGCGAGTCATTGAGCTCCGCGGCGGCAAGGTTGTTCGCGATGAAGCCAAGGCTCTCTACACGTCCACGATTCCGATCGTGCCAGCGGCAGGTGCGCCGTCCGCCGTCGAACCTTCCCTGAAGGACGACGCCGAACCCCAGACGCGCCGTCAACGGGCAGTCAGCGTCGCGGCAGAAAGTGACGCCGTAGCCGACGAGGCCATGCCGCCACGACTTGAACGCAGACGAGGGTTGCAGCCAGGCACTGAGGAGCCCGGCACGGAGACGACTTTCGGCTTGAAGAACATGAATGAGGACCAAAAGTGAGACTTGCTTTCATTATGAGCGAGTTGGGCAGCGGCCTGCGCCGCAACCTGACGATGGTCATTTCGGTAATCCTGGTGACCTTTGTGTCACTGACATTTGTCGGCACGGCAGGTCTGCTGCAAATGCAGATTGGCCAGCTCAAGGGCTTCTGGTACGACAAAGTGCAGGTGACCATTTACCTGTGCAACGATGTGCCAGCAAATACCAACTGCATTGCAGGTCCGGTTACGGATGACCAAAAGAAGGACATTGAGGGCATGCTGGAATCGGCAGCCGTCAAGCCTTACATCGAAAATTGGACCTTTGAATCTCAGGCCGATGCCCTGGGACACTTCCAGGAGCAGTTCGCGAACTCTCCCATGGTCGATTCGGTGGAGGCGACCAACCTGCCGTCATCGTTCCGCATCAAGCTGACGGATCCGGAAAAATACCAGATCATCAACGAAACGTTCTCGGCAACTCCCGGCGTGGACTCGGTGGTTGACCAGCGCAAGGTTCTCGAGAAACTGTTCTCGTGGATGAACATCGCTACCTACGTTGCGATTGCCGTTGCTGGACTGATGACGGTCTGTGCGGCATTGCTGATCGCCACCACCATCAGGCTCTCAGCGCAATCCCGTACCAGGGAGATTGAAATCATGCGTCTTGTGGGCGCTTCAAGGACGGTGATCCAGCTGCCATTCGTGTTGGAAGGCGTCATTGCGGCAACCATCGGTGCTTTGCTGGCCTCGGCCGCAGTGTGGTCTATTGTGCAGTTCTTCATGGGCGGATACTTGGCGGAGGCTAATTCGGGAACTCCGTTTATTTCAACCACTGACGCGTTCACGATCTACCCGGTATTGATCCTTCTTGGAGTGGTGTTGGCAGGAGTATCATCAGCCGTATCGCTCCGGAAAAACCTTAAAGTGTAAGATGAGGGTTGGCGCTGTTACGCAAGGGTCTCATGTAACCAGTGTTGCCAATGTTTTTGAGAGTAATTTTGGGTGGCAATTTTGAAGGAGCTATTGGGCATGAATTCGAAATCAAGCGGGGGAACTGGATCAGTGAAGTCACCCCCACTTGGGCGTAGTCTGCCCTATTCCCGTGTCGTCCCGAAGGTGGCTGGCAATGGCATGCGATCAGTGGCCCGCCGCACAAGCGGCGCCGTGATCGCACTTTTGGCCCTCGGATTGCTAGGGCTGGTACCTCCGGCGCAAGCCGATGATCTCAATGACAAGGCTGCCGCCCTTCAGCAACAAGCCCAAGATGTACAGACCTCACTTGAGTTTGTGGACTCCGGAATCGCCCAGTCGGCCGCTGATCTGGTCACGTACCAGGGACAGCTCCCGGGTGCCCAAGCAGCGTTAACTGATGCGCAAAATCGCGTCAGCGTTGCCACAGGAGTCGTAAGTTCACTCGCTGCCCGGATCGATCTGGCGCAGCAAAGCAAAGATAAGATCACCGCCCAGATCGCCGCCGATGCCGAAAAGGCCACGGAAACAAAGGCCATGATTGGCCAAATCGCCGCCCAGTCGTACAAGGCTGGTGGATTGCCTGTAAACCTCACACTGATTCTTGGTGCTGGTTCCACGAGCGATCTGGCGAACTCCATTGATCTTGCCGAGCAGGCACTGCGCAGCCAGACCGCCGCACTTGAGGCGCTGACGGCGCAAAAAGCCACGAATGAAAACGCCCAGGCCCGATTGGTTGCGGTTGAAGCGGAAATCAAGGACTTGAAGCAACAGGCCGAGGCTGCTTTGGCCGCTGAGCAGGTGGCCCGCGATGAGGCCGCCGCGAAGAAAGCTACTGTCGATAAGCTGATTGCCGATTCTGCGGCCTTGAACGCAAAGCTCGAAGCTGAGAAGCCGCGTATTCAGGCGCAGCTGAAGCAGGTTCAGGTACAACAACAATCCGTTAATGCCCAGATTGCTGAGATTCAGCGTAAAGAGCGCGAAGCGGCCGCCGCTGCCGCGAAGGCCGAAGCCGAGCGAGTTGCCCGCGAACAGGCCGCTGCCGCTGCGGCGGCCGCAGCGGCTAGTAACAATGGTGGCGGCTCTGCCCCCTATGTACCTGCTCCTTACGTTCCACCGGCACCTGGCAATGTCTCCGCTTTTGGCCTGCAGCATCCTTTCGCTGCCAGTGTTCCCATCACATCCCCGTTCGTCCGCAACCGACCGGTTCCTGCCGGAACTGCCGACTTCAACGGCACTGGTTACTACGACCACACCGGCATTGACTTTGGTGCCGCTTGTGGGACGCCGGTCTACGCACCCGCCGATGGCACTGTGCAGTTGGCCGGTCAAACTACAGTTGTTTGGGGCGGTGGCAATGTGCTGTGGATCAGCCACGGAGTGGTTCAGGGCAATGCCCTCATGACAGTTTTTTACCACAACTCCTCTGTTCTGGTCAGTGCCGGCCAGAGCGTCAAGCGCGGCCAACTGGTGGCTTACTCGGGTAGCACCGGCAACTCGACCGGTTGCCACGCCCACTTTGAGACATGGCTCAACGGCGCTCCCGTTGACCCGATGCTGCTGCTCTAATCAGTTGCTAAACTAGGGGCTTGCATCGCGGATCATCCGGGGTGCAAGCCTCTAGTCATTTCTGCAACAGTTATTTCTGCAACAGTCAGTTCTACAACCGCGGTCGCCAACGTTGCCGCGGCCAATCCAAACATGAGGGAGTCCGCTGTGCCTAAGGAAAGTGGCCTGAAGGTAGTGGCCACCAATCGCAAGGCCCGGCATGATTATCACATCATGGATACCTTCGAGGCCGGGTTGGTCTTGATGGGCACCGAGGTGAAATCCCTCCGTGAAGGCAGGGCATCCCTCGTGGACGGCTTTGCCACCTTCTACAATGACGAGTTGTGGCTCGAAGCGGTCTACATTCCGGAGTACTTGAACGGGAGCTGGACCAATCACACGGCCCGCCGCCGTCGCAAGCTTTTGTTGCATCGTGAAGAGCTCGAGAAGATCGATCGCAAGACCCGCGAGTCCGGCTTCACCATCGTGCCGTTGCAGCTGTATTTCAAGGACAGCAAGGCCAAGGTTGAGATCGCCATTGCCCGAGGCAAGAAGGATTACGACAAGCGGCAGTCCTTGCGGGAGAAGCAGGACAACCGTGAGGCATTGCGTGACATGCGGGCGAAGAACCGCGGAACCAGCGAGTAGCTGCCAACGAGGAAGGTAAGTCATGGCTCAGCTGTCAGCTCAACGCTGGTGGATGATCGGGGCCGGGCTAGTCGCTGCGGCGTTGGTAGCCATTCTTGCCATCGTATTCACCAGCAATAGGGCGCCTGCGCCCGTGGCAACGTCCAGCCCCGCCCCGTCTCCTACTGTAAGTACGACGGCGCCATCGCCTTCCAGTGCAAGCCCGGTTCCGGCGTCGTCCGCTCCTGCAACATCCGCCGCCGCAAGTGGGGGAGTGGCAGCGACGAAACTTGCCGAGCTGACCCTTGAACAGAAGCTCGGTCAGGTGCTCATGGTTTCCTCAGCTGTGACTGGTGCCGACGCCAATTCCTTGTATGCGCTCGACACCCTGTACGTGGGAAATGTGTTCATGAAGGGACGCAGCACCGCAGGGCAGGCCGAGATTGCAGCTCAAGTTTCGGCAGTAGCGGGCCATATTTCCGGGTCGCGGACCGCCGGCATTTTGCCTTTCGTGGCGACTGACCAGGAAGGCGGCATGGTGCAAATCATGCGCGGACCCGGCTTTGCCGAAATGCCCCAAGCCATTGAACAAGGTCAGCTAACCGCGTCGGCGTTGCAGGGAAAGGCCACCGAATGGGGCCAACAACTGGCTGACGTGGGTGTGAATGTGAACCTCGCGCCTGTCCTTGATACGGTTCCGGGAGCCGCCTTTGCGCCGCAGAACGCACCCATTGGGGCGTTTGGCCGGGAATTCGGATATACACCGGCTGCGGTTTCCAGCCACGGTATTGCCTTTGCCAAGGGAATGCAGGCGGCCGGCGTGGATGCAACGGTTAAGCATTTTCCCGGGCTGGGTCGGGTCACGGAAAATACGGATGTCGAAGCCAGCGTGGTGGATGCCATCACGGTTCGCAATGACGCCTATATTGCGCCGTTTCGCGATGCTGTGAAGGCTGGCGTGCCATGGTTGATGATTTCAAATGCCTCCTATCCCCAGATCGATGCCAAGGAGCTGGCACCGTTCTCTCCCGTCATCGTCAACGAGATGGTGCGTGGCGATCTTGGATTCAAGGGGATCATCGTCAGCGACGATATTTGCGACGCTGTCCAGGTGTCGTCCGTGCCCGTGTCCCAGCGAGGGGTCCTGTTCCTCAAAGCTGGTGGGACCATGGCCTTGTGTACGAACCAAAAGCTGCTTCCCCAAATGTATGCCGGGATGCTGGAAACGGCCCAGAGCGATCCCGCCTTTGCGAAGACGATCGACGCCGCAGCGTTGTTGGTTCTGACGATGAAAGTGGACCGCGGACTGGTCAAGTAGTTCTCCTGCGTGGAATATTTCACGTACCAGATGCGCTAGCATAGATAGACCACGTACGGTTTCGGCCGGATGTGGGTTGAAAAAACAATAGGGGATGATCGGTTTCGACGGTGTTAGTCGAGACAGGTGAAGCGGGTCGAGGATACAGGGTTATCTCGTAAACGATCTCTGTAAAACACAAGTGCTGACTCAAATCGCACTGACTTCGCTCTTGCTGCCTAAGCAGTAAGACAGTCCGTCAGCCCGGGAATGCTCTCGTCCCGGATACTGGCGTCATCTAGAGGGCCACTGCTCTAAGTTCTTGTTGTAGGCACTTAGGGGACTCTTATACAACTGGGCCTGGCAGCTACTTGTTTGCGAGATAGCTGGGGCCGAGAAAAACCGCTGCAAACTGCACCCGGAGAAGCCCTGACAAAGCAACATCGGACGGGAGTTCAATTCTCCCCATCTCCACATCCCTATTGGGACCTGTTCCCCGCCATTGCGGCGGGGGACGGGTCCTTTTTCTTTGCCCTCATTCGCAGGGTGAAAGCAGCGTCCAATATCGCCAAAAATCCAAGGTATGCCCGTTACGACCAATGAGAACGGTAAGGACACGTTTGAGAACTTGCCGGTTTTGAAGGATGGGGGACAGGGTTCCGGCCTCTACTCTGCTGGCGCCGTGATCGTAGACTCGAGCCGCCGTTGAGATTCAAAGCGTCCCCAGCAGCCCCACAGTACGTTCAGGGAACCCTACCGCCGAAGGGAAGCCGTGAGGGGCATGGGGGCCTTCCTGGCCAGTCTGTGAGCCACCTGCAAGTCTCATTGAAGTTCAGGGTCAGGCAGCGGAGGCTGCTTAAACTACTGAGTGGTGGGCCGGTTTAATAACCGGGCCACCACTCACCCCCAAAGTTTCGTATGCCGCCATTGGCAAACGTTGTTCACACATTCATTATTGTGCCAGATACTAATGGAAAAGTGTATATCCGTAGAAGCTATTTCCTGAAACGTGCGGGCTAGGCGCGTATGTGTCCACCTGCTGGGCGGCGAATGAACGACAACCAAACCATTACAAGCCCCGCAGCTACACACAAGATGGCACTAAAAGAAAAGATCTTCATGAGGCTCGAGTCGTGGAAAGGTGAAAACTGAACAGGAATTGTGAGGCAAACCAACACGAAGCCAAGACACATGAAAGAAGCTGCGATCCGGTCCAAAGCTGGCCGCTGTGACAAGGCGGCCCTTGCTGTGGGAGCAATCAGGCAAGCAGCAACATAGGCAATGTAGACAAATCCAAAACGCATGTAGAGCCCAACGGATGGCTGTTCAAAAAAGCCTGCCAGGCCTGTGCTGGATCCGCGCAAATCTGAGAGCAAGTAGGTAATCCAAATACCCGCCGAGCAGACAACGAGTACAGCAATGCCAATAGGGCCACGAACTAGCCTGACGGCCGTCGCGGATTCGTAGGCGGCAGCGATCTTGGCGGAGATGAGGAAGAAGACCGTAAATAGACTTAGCCGAAGTATGACATTCGCAAAATTATTGCCACCCAGTAAGGCATCCACGGGCAGGTAGATGCCGGGGATGCTCAGGGCAACGCACAGTGAAGCGGCCACAAACGACCAGAACAAGCTCCGGTTGCGTCCCTTGAGCAGGGCCGGGAAGCGCCACACCGAACACCCGATACATACGAACAATGACGTCCATTGCAAAATGGCGGTCATCCCAAGTTCTCCCAAACGCTCAGTGCGGAATTTGAATCATCTTCTGCCCGTCGCAAGATGCGGCTCACGGACTCCAGACGCTGTGCAGCCAAAGATGCCAATACGCTATTTGGAGTTGCCAACAAAGCTGCCTCCCTTGCTTCAGGTTCCCAGCCCGCTTCAGCGGGAGTCAGAAAACCTGTCGAAACAAGGCCGTTGGTCAATCCGACGCCGGCAATGCGGGCACTTACAATGGCAAGTTCAGCAGTCAATCGGTTGGCGGAAATCTGTGCCGAAAGGTTTTGAGGTGCGATGGACGCTTGTCGTGCCACCTTTTGCCGCAGGTCCGCAGTATCCACGGCATCCAGCCAGGCTCTCACAGAGGATCGGTGCGGTGCAGGCGCGAGTACAACCGGGATGCGCGGGGAGTCATTATCCGCGGCGAGGTTTCGGTTAAGAATCTCGGTCAGTAGATCGGCATCGGAAATCTGACTTAACAATTCCGCAGAACTGGGGGCTTTGATCCCGGCCGGTAGGTCTTCGAAGGCAGGAAAAGTGGCTAGGGACTGAACCACCGGCAAATCAAGGGATCGGCTAACGGCAGCAATTGTGGCCAGTGAAACCCGGCCACGAACGAGCTGCTGGGCCAAGGTCGAACGCTTGATTCCTGTTGCGCGACACAAGGCTGCGTGGCTGATGTCGCCGCCCACGGCGTTCAGCCACTGCTGAAATAATTTCGACGGGACTGTCACGGCTAGTAGCCTACCCGCTCTTGAACAGCGAGACTAAGGCCGGACGATCGCTTGTCCAGGGACGAACGTAGCGGTGGCTTAGGGATCCAGGGAATCAACGATTCCTCGAAAACGGCCACCTACGCCGTCGTACTCGCTACGGCGCCAACCGGCAGGGGGAGTTGGAAGCTCGTCATTGTCATGAAAATCGCAGATGACATAGGTGAAATCCGGCCACCATTTCTTGGGCCGGGCCACCTCAAGGAAATCGCACAAGTAGCAGCGAAGCTCAACCCAGACGGGTCGCTTGCCAGTGGCGTTGGCCCGGGACTGTGCCAGCCAGGCCGGGGGGTTGGCATCCATCGCGGCGACGTCTGCCGCCTTCATGCGTGAGGGGATACCGTTGCGGACGGCCATCTCGGGCGGAATATTAAGGGCCTGAGCCACTTGCCGGCGATTGAGCGACGCGTTTGAGGAAGAGTTGTTTGCCATGTTCCCTTAAGGATAAGGCGAAGGATGCTCGGTGGCGATTCCCGGCGTCGGGTATTGGCTTGAAGGGCGCCTGGAATCCACAAAAAAGGTGCCCGATCGGCCGTGAGAATCGACACTTTTGAGCGTCGCAATAAAGAAATCTTGAAGAAATTTCGCAAGAATACAACGAATTTCAAAGTCATCCCCTATGCTGTGGGAAAACAACGGGGTACTAAGGGCACGAATCCGGCTTTCAGGGGCTATGATAAGGCGCTGAAAGACCCAGCCACTACCACGAGCACTTCAGGAGTATGAAAACCGCATGGCAACGGATTACGACGCACCCCGCAACAAGGACGAAGACCACGAGACAGAATCGCTCCAGGCGCTTCAGGTTCAGCGTGGAGGTGCTCAGACGGCGCACATTGACGTCGAAGATTCAGACACGGCCGAAGGTACCGACCTTCCGGGTGCTGACCTCTCCAACGAAGAGCTCATCATCCAGGTCATCCCGGCCCAGGAAGACGAATTCACCTGTTCTTCCTGCTTCTTGGTTCGCCACCGCAGCCAGGTTGCGCGCGAGAAGAACGGCTTGTTCTACTGCAAGGACTGCGAAGGCTAGACTGCGTTTGACGCCGCCACAATTGGTGGCGCCTTGGCAGTTTTAGTGCTGTAGTTCCAACGCGAGGGAGCGGACCATGTCGGTAAGTGTGCAGGAGCTTTTGGACACCTTTGCGGTGCCCGACGCCAATGCTGCCCAGCTCTTATGCGACAGGCACCCGGCCGGAGACATCGCGCTTACCGTAGTTTCGGCCGATTTGAGCTCCGTAGACATCAGTTACGGCGAGCTGCGGGAGAAATCTTTGCAGTTCGCCGCTTCCTTGGCCTCGGTGGGTGTCCGGCGCGGGGACCATGTGGCCACGTTGATGGCCAAATCCGCCGAGCTGGTGATCGCACTTCTTGGCATCTGGAGATTGGGCGCCGTCGATGTGCCACTCTTCACGGCGTTCGCTCACGACGCCATCGAATTCCGCCTGCAGGCCAGCGGTGCACGTCTGGTGATCTGCGACGCGGATCAGCGGCGCAAGCTGTTACCACCTGGCGAGGTCCCCACGGACGCCTCGCGTCCAGTGATTGTTGCCCGCGGCGACGCCTTTGGGTACGACCTTTCGCTGGCCGAGATGGTCGCCGGGACGGGTGCGTTCACAGACATTCACACGCACGACGTCGGACCCGTTGCGGTTGGCGGCGACGGCGTACTCGTGCAACTTTTCACCTCCGGTACCACCGGAACTCCCAAGGGTGTCCCCATTACGCTGGGCGCCGTTGCATCCTTTGTTGGCTACCAAACCTTCGGTCTGGACGTCCGGGACGATGATGTGTTCTGGAATGTGGCCGATCCAGGGTGGGCTTACGGCCTGTACTTTGCCCTGTTGGCACCCCTGGCTACCGGTCACCGCTCACTTCTCCTGTCGGCAGGGTTCAGCCCGGAACTGACCTGGGACGTGTTGGAAAAATTCCGGGTCACCAACTTCGCTGCGGCACCCACCGTTTACCGCTCTCTGCGGGCAGGCTCCACTCCCGAGAACCGTCACATGCTTCGCAGGGCATCGAGTGCCGGCGAACCGTTGACGCCTGATGTCATCGTCTGGGGCAGGGAAGCTTTCGGGTTGGAGGTCCGTGACCACTACGGTCAGACCGAGCTAGGCATGGTTGCGGGAAATGCGTGGGCCGACGAATTCCAAGCTCCCTTGCGACCTGGCTCCATGGGTGTGCGACTGCCCGGATGGAGTGTTGACGTGCTGGCCGACAACGCCGATGTGCCGGCCCCTGACGACGAGGCCGGCCGGGTGGCGGTGAACGTGCCGGGAAGTCCCTTCATGTGGTTCACGGCCTATGTGGATGCCCCTGAAAAGTCCGCTGAGCGATACAGCGACGACGGTCAGTGGTACATCACCGGTGACACAGGCCGCCGTGACAAGGATGGTTTCATCTACTTCTCCTCCAGGGATGATGACGTCATCATCATGGCCGGCTACCGGATCGGGCCGTTCGATGTGGAATCGGTCCTTGTCACGCACCCAAGCGTGGTGGAGGCGGCCGTCATTGGCACGCCCGATGAGATTCGCGGGGAAGTTCTTGAAGCATTCGTCGTGCTGCGTGATCTCGAGCTGGCCTCAGACGCCCTCGTCGTAGAGCTTCAGCAATTGGTCAAGACCCGCTTTGCCGCTCATGCCTACCCTCGGCGAATCCACTTCGTACCGGAGCTGCCCAAGACTCCCAGCGGCAAAGTTCAGCGCTACATCCTGCGGCGGGAACGCGCAGAAATGGCCGAGAATGAGTAGGGAAACGCATGACTAGGGACGCAGGAGGATCTTTGAAGAATCGCATTGCCACACGGGTCAAGGCCACCGGTGTTGATCTCGAAGCTATCAAGCCCGTGGCGGACGGTGTAAACAAGGTCCTGGGTTTTGCTCTTGAAGTGGCCATGGTTGCCTCGTTCCTGTTTTGGGGCTTCAAACAGGAAAGTCCCTGGAACCTGATCTTGGGCTTGGGCGTACCCGCGGTCGTCGTGGTCTTCTGGGGTGCATTCATGGCGCCGCGCAGCGAGAGGCGGCTGGGTACGGAGCTGGTTCGCTGGCTGGCTCTGGGACTTTTTATTGTTGCGGCCGTGGCACTATTCGCCGTTGGCTCAACAGTGCTCGGCATCATCATGATGGTGCTGGCTGTGGCCAACTTCGCGGCATCACGTTTCCTCGACGAGTAGCAGGACGAGTAGCCGCCCGGCTGGCGCAGGATCGGTACTAGGGAGCCGCCGTGTAGGGGTTCATCAGCGAACCACCGGTAAGCTCCTGGACGGAACAACCCGAGTGGGACCCCTCCGATGCCAGCCACAGCGAGGCGGCAACTTCATCGCTCAAGGTCAAGGGTCCGGCGTCGATCTTGGCATCAGTCAGGGAGACTTGGAGACCGGCGCCAAAGCGCGGCTGGCCCAGCACGGTGAGGCGGGTGTCCACCCCAATGCCGATGGACTCGAGATGGCGCAAAAGTTCGGGGTCGTGGTCGCTGATGCGGCTAATGCGTCCGGTGTGTGCGGGGTCGAGTTCGTCGAGTCGGTGCGAAGGGACCATGGTGATCACGCCCTGCGCGTCCGGGATAGGATCGCCGTGGGGATCGCGTGTCGGATGGCCGAGCTTTGCGCTCATGCGCTCAATGAAGTGGTCTGAGACGGCATGTTCGAGCTGTTCGGCCTCATCATGGACCTCGTCCCAGCTGTAGCCGAGCTCGCGCACCAGGTAGGTTTCCAGCATCCTGTGCCGGCGAACCATGGACAAGGCCAGCGTCAAGCCCCTTGCGGTCAGGTGGATGGGGCTGTAGGGCTCGTGATCAACCAGGCCCTGGTCCTTGAGCTTGCGAACCATCTCCGAGACCGAGGAGTTCGCGACACCCAACCTGGTTGCCAGCGCGCTGGAGGTTATGGGTTTGTCCTGCCACTCCGTGTAGGCATAAATGACCTTGACGTAGTCTTCGATGCTGGAGGAATTTGCAGAATGTTTCACGCTCTCAAGCCTACCCGTTAGCCCCGCCCCGCGTGCTTACAACGTGGCGGCCCGCCAGGTTTGGGCCACGTAGGGCAGCTCGAGTATTTCGCCGGGCGTGTGGCCCAGGTGCTCAAATAGGTACCAGCGCAGATTGCTCATGACTTTCTCACGGACCTTTTCTGTGGCTTTGAGGTAGTAGCTGCGGGACTTTGTCAGCTCCATGATGTCCTCGGGCGTCATGGCCTGGTTCCACGGTGTGTCAAGGGGCTCGGCCAGTGAGAACTCCGGGCCAACGGCGGGGCGAAAATCAGGTTTGTGGACGTCGCCGGCGTGCATGATCCGGGCCAATCGGTGAACCCAAGGGATGCCGACGTCGAGCTGGTTCCAGATCAGGCCCAGGGTGCCTTTGCTTCGGAGTACCCGAGCGATTTCCGTACTCGCGGCCAGCGGATCGCACCAATGCCAGGCTTGGGCCACGACCACTAGATCAGTGCTCGCATCGGGGAGCTCCAGGTGCTCCGCTGTCCCGACAATGGTTGTGACATGGGGGAGTTCGGCTGCCAGCTGGGCCAGCATATCGGCCGATGGGTCGACCGCCGTCAAGCTCCAATCGTGCTCGGCCAGCAACTGCGTGTATTTGCCGGTGCCGGCGCCCACGTCGAGTGCGTCGTGGATGGGACCGTTCGCCTTTTCGATCAGCCAGCTCAGGGACTCATCCGGGTAGCTTGGACGGACCTTGTGGTAGTGATCGCCGCCTTCCAGGAATGCCGCGGCCATGTGCTTGCGCCGTTCCGCGTCAAAGACCGGTCCGCCGGTGCCTGCCATCTACGCTCCTGAAAAGTTGTGTGGTTTGTGCCGTTCAACTTTACCCCGGAGCCGGGCCCACTCCTCCCGAAAGGTGATGCGGCGTCGGGTAAAACAGGCCGGAAAGTGATGCGGCGTCGGAAGGGGTTAGGTGTTGCAGGGAGCGGCGCCTGCCGTGCCCGGGGTGTTGGGTGCCCACGCGGGATACACACGGTCATCGTTCGCTGGAACCCAGCGGCCGGCGTCGACCACGTAATCCCAACCCAGCCCGTCACGCAGGAGAGCCGCAACGCCGTCGATCAGGCGCTGCGCATCCTCCAGCCGGGAGCCAACACCAAAGCTGGCCCGCAGCGATCCGGACGGGAGGCCCAAACGGTTCAAAAGGGGGTGGGCGCAGAACTTGCCGTCGCGCACGCCTACGCCGTGTTCGGCCGAAAGATAAGCGGCCACAAGCCCCGAGTCGTAGCCGGTGACCGAGAAATTCACGACCCCGATGCTCCCGCATTCCGGGTGGGTGTCTGCGTCCGTGAACAAGGTGTGGACCGTGACGCCTTCGATCTTTTCAAAACCGTTGATGAGGTGTTGGCGGAGCAGCTGCTCATGGTTGTGCCAGTCGTCAGCGTCCAAGGCGGTCAAGATGGAGGCTGCCTTCGCCAGGGTTGCGGCGCCAAGCACGTTGGGGGAGCCGCCCTCGTGGCGGGCAGGGCCGTCCGTCCAGCTGGTCGATTCGAGCCGCACCTCCTTCACGGCGCCACCGCCGGCCAGGTGAGGTGCACCGGAATCAAGCCAGTCCGAACGGCCCACCAGAACGCCAGCGCCGAAGGGTGCGTACAACTTGTGGCCGGAAAATGCCACATAGTCAATGCCTGTGGCCGTCAGGTCGATCCTCCGGTGCGGGGCCAGCTGAGCTGCATCCACCACGATCCGGGCGCCGTAGCGGTGCGCCAGGGTGGCCAGTTCCGCAACGGGCAGGACTTCACCAGTGACATTGGAAGCGCCCGTGACGGCCAGCAGCAGGACGTTGCCCGCACGCAATTGGGTCTCGACCCGGGCCAGCGTCGACTCGATAGAGGACGCAGCAATCACGGAGCGATGTGGCAATCCCTGCCAGGGAAGCAGGTTTGCATGGTGCTCAATGTCCAGATAGAGCACCTCGCCGTGGACGTTGGAGCGACCCTCGGCGTATCCACGAGACTTCAAGATGCTCTCCACGCAGCCCGCGAGGAGGTTCAAGGAATCGGTGGTGTTGCGCGTGAAGATGACAGTGTCGTCCGCGCGGGCACCGACAAAATCAGCGACGATGGTGCGCGCGTTCTCGTACACCGAGGTGCTGACCTGGGAAGCGAATCCGGCGCCGCGGTGCACACTTGCGTAGAACGGCAGGACCTCGTTCAGGTGGGCGGCAACCTCCTCGACGGCGGGGGCGGACGCAGCATAATCCAGGTTGGCATACCGCACGTGCCCGCCCTGGATCAGCGGGGCGGCAAGGTCCTGGCCAACAACGGCCAGGAGGGGTGAATCGGCAAGGGATGGTTTTTCCAACAGGGCATGGCTCATGAGTAATTCCTTTGAAACCTTGGACCTTTGGGGTGCCCAGAAGTCCGCGCTTGCCATGACCGTTCCGGCCTGGCCAGGTCGTCACCCGGGGCACCCCGCCGCGAAAGGAGGGTTGCCGGCCAGCAAACCGGGGTTTAGCGCTGGCACTCGTGACCTATGCCCAAAAGATTAGCCCAAGTTTGCACGACTCGCATTTGTTACGTCATGTTGTCGCGCCAAGGTGAGCCCGGCGGAAGACGGGCAAAAAAGAACGACGGCGGGAGGCCGCCGTCGTTCTTAACTCACTCGTGCTATCTCTTGCGCTTAGGCGAGAAGGTCGTCCCACTTGGGATTCAGACGTCGGAGAACCTCGGTGTGGAGGATGGAATTGGTGGCCAGGGCGTTACCGCCGAAGGGGCCGTCGGCGCCCTCGAGGGAGGTGAAGCGGCCACCAGCCTCGGTGATGATGGGGACGAGTGCGGCCATGTCGTAGAGGTTGAGCTCGGGCTCGCAGGCGATGTCCACGGCGCCCTCGGCGACCATGCAGTAGGACCAGAAGTCGCCGTACGCGCGGGTACGCCAGACATCGTCTGTGAGGGAGATGAACTCGTCACGGTTGCCGCGTTCCTTCCACCCGGTCAGGGAGGAGTAGGACAGGGAGGCGTCCTTGAGTTCGCCCACGTTGGAGACGCGAATGCGGGTGGCTGCAGCTAGCGACTTGCCCATGTAGGCACCTGTGCCCTCGGCAGCCCACCAGCGCTTGCCCAAAGCGGGAGCGCTGACAAGACCAACTACGGGGCGCCCCTCGTCGACCAAGGCGATCAGCGTGGCCCAGACAGGTACCCCGCGCACAAAGTTCTTCGTGCCATCGATCGGGTCGATGATCCAACGACGAGCGCCGTGTCCACTACTGCCAAACTCCTCGCCCAGCACGGCATCGCGCGGGCGGACCCGGGCCAGCTGGCTGCGGATGGACTCCTCGGCGGCTTTGTCTGCATCCGTGACAGGCGTCAGGTCAGGCTTGGTCTCAACCGTCAGGTCCAGTGCCTTGAAACGGGACATGGTCAGGGAATCCACGCTGTCAGCCAGCACGTGGGCCAGGCGGAGGTCGTCGTTATACGTCTGGGGAGCGGTCGTCATACTTTCACCGTATCGGTATTTGGGACAATACTGCGAGCTGACGCGGCGGAGCAGCCGGACCGGCATTTTTCCGGCGACGATTCTGGTTGGGCCCACGCCGGCAGGGTTCCCTGGCCGAGGAACGAGGTTAGGGCGCCGGTGGGGACTAGTCGATGATGCCGAGTTCCTTTTCCGCAGCACGGCCTTCGGTCCGATCGCTGGTGCCAAAGAGGCGGCGCAGCGAGGCGAGGCGGGCCGGGCCCGATGGGCCTGCGTGACCATCGGCCACATACGGGTCCAGTCCGCAATTGACGGCGGCAGTGTCATGCTTGCAGCCGCGTTCGCAATCGTCGGTGCCAGGCTGCAGATCGGGGAAGGCCTGCAGGATCCTGTCCGGGTTCACGTGGGCCAGGCCGAAGGAACGGATGCCGGGAGTATCGATGATCCAGGATCCGGGCTTTCCGTCTTCGATGCGCAGGGCCAGCGCGGATGAGGAAGTGTGGCGCCCGCGGCCCGTGACGGCGTTGACGCCGCCGGTGGCCCGCTGGGAACCCGTCAGGGCGTTCACCATGGTGGACTTTCCCACGCCGGAGTGACCAACCAGGACGCTGACCTTGCCGTTGAGGTAGCCGTGCAGCTGCTCCACGGCGCCACCGGCTAGGACGGCGGAATCGCCGTCGTCGCTGCGGGCGTCAATGCCGGATGCGCCGTCGGCGGCCGTCCGGCTGATGATGACCGTCATGTCCAGGTGCTCGTAGTTGGCCAGCAACTCCGCTGGATCCTTGATGTCTGTCTTGGTGATCAACAGCAACGGCGCAATGCCGGCGTCGTAAGCAGCCACAAGAGCCCTGTCGATGAAGCCGGTGCGGGGCTCGGGGTTGGCGGCGGCCACCACGATGACCAGCTGATCGGCATTGGCCACCACCGCCCGCTCAATGGGATCGGTGTCATCGGCGCTGCGACGCAGAAGCGTCCGGCGTTCCTCGATCCGCACCAACCGTGCCAGGGTGTCCGGCTTGCCTGTGATATCGCCCACCAGGGCCACAAAGTCACCGGCCACGACAGGATTGCGCCGCAGTTCCCTGGCCCTGGCGGCGATCAGTGTGCGTTCGGTGGGCTCATTCTCATCGACGATGGCTGTGTAGCGCCCGCGGTCAACAGTGACAATGCGGCCAATGACGGCTTCCTCGTAGGCGGGCCGGTCCTTGGTGCGCGGCCGGCTGCCCTTCTTGTTGGCCCTGACGCGGACATTTGATTCGTCCCAGTTGCTGTAATCCTGTGCCATAGTCTTATGCCCCGGCCGTTTGAGAAACCATGGCTGCCCACATGGCGGGGAAGTTAGGCATGGTCTTGGACGTCGTGGCGATGTTTTCAACCTCGACGCCGGGCACGGCCAGGCCGATGATGGCGCCTGCCGTGGCCATGCGGTGGTCATGGTAGCTGTGGAAGACGCCGCCGCGCAGCGGAGCGGGATTGATGATGAGTCCGTCCTCAGTTTCCTCGGCGTCACCGCCCAAGGCGTTGATCTCCGCGACAAGGGCGGCTAGGCGGTCAGTCTCATGGCCGCGCAGGTGGGCGATGCCCCTCAGCCGCGACGGCGTTGAGGCCAGGGCGCAGATGGCAGCAGCGGACGGTGCAAGCTCGGAGGTGTCTGAGAGATCGACACCGAGAATCTCGGCACCGCCGGTCACGGTCAAGGTGCCGTCCTCCAAGGTGACGGTTGCACCAAATTGCGGCAGAATTTCACGCCACTTATCGCCAACCTGCGTAGTGTTAATGGGCCAGTTGGGGATGCGAACCGTACCGCGGGTAGCTAGCGCGGCGGCAAGGAACGGGCCAGCATTGGAGAGGTCCTGCTCAAGCAAAACATCAAAGGCCGCGACGGGTCCCGGCTGCACAAGCCAATGCTTGGGAGTGGAGTCATCGACCACCACACCGACGGAACGCAGGATTTCCACCGTCATGGAAATGTGGTCAACGCTGGGCACGGATTCGCCCGTGTGCTCCAGATGCAAACCATCCGTGAAGCGGGAAGCTACGAGCAGAAGTGCCGAGATGAACTGTGAGGAACTCCCGGCGTCGATCTTTACATGACCGCCAGCAACGGCACCGGTGCCATGTACCGTGAACGGCAAGAACCCGTCCTCACCGTCCTCGACCCGCACGCCAAGCCCTTCCAGCCCAGCCACGATGGGAGCCATGGGGCGCACCAAAGCTCCGGGATCGCCGTCGAACCTTACGGCTCCGGAAACCAGAGCAGCCAACGGCGGGACAAAGCGCATGACCGTCCCGGCCAGACCGCAATCAACCGTGATGGTTCCATCCTCGGGCGCGGAGAATCCGGCCGGGATCGGTGTGACCACGAGGTCCGGGACGTCTCCGCCGCCGGCGACCTCGGTGATGGTGGCGCCCATGGCCCGCAGCGCGCCGATCATCAGATCAGAGTCGCGGGATTGCAGCGGCGCGCGTAGGCGTGATTCGCCGTCGGCAAGTGCCGCGAGTACCAGATACCTATTGGTCAGCGATTTGGAGGCCGGAATGGTGACGGTGGCATCCAAGGGTGTTGCCGAAAATGGTGCGGGCCAAAGGGCGGTGGTCATGGGGTATTACTGTCCTGTCACGTCGTGGGCAAGCGAGCGGACCGACTTGTCCGCGTTCTTCAGCTGAATCGCGGCCGTTTTTTTGCCGCTGGCGATCAGTTTTTCGGTGCGCCAAGCCAAGCCGGGGCGCCCTGCGGTGTCAACGCTGGCCAGCAGCGCGCCACCAATAAGGCCAATGTTCTTCGTCAACTGATTGCGGCGATGCGCCCGGGATTCCTTGGTGGTGGTGTCCGCGCTGCGGTATTCCACCACCGTGGACAGTCCGGCCGTCAGCGCTAGTACGACGGCGGCGGGCCGGGAAAACTTTCCGGCGGCCAGCATCAAGCCAGCGCCCAACTGCGCGCCGGCAAGTACGCGAGCAAGGGTTTTCTCACTGGCGTTCACGGGCAGGGCCGCGCTGAGCGGACGCAAGACCGGCGCCAACTGCGCTGCGGTTGCATCGGCGTGGCGCAGGCGGTCAACACCGGCGAAAATGAACGAGGACGCCAGCATGGGGCGGGCGAGTGCGCGAACAATGGACAAGGAAGCCTCCTTAGTGGTGCGGTCAGCCTCCCAAAACACGGCCGGGGCCGCCTCGCGGGAGGCTCATGCTGTGTACAAGTCTCCCACGTCTGCCGGGGTCACGCGGAGTTCGCGGAATATCCGGGGGTGCAACACAGTTGAGAAGGATAGCGGTGGCTCTTGGAAGGGCCCGGCGCGCAACACCCGTTGCGATGTCAACATCACTGAGGCGAAGCCTGAAGCACTAAGGCGAAGGAAGGCGGCAATGCAGACACTAAGTCACGCGGCACCCCCAGCAGCACCCCTGAAGCTGAGTCTGAGCATAGACTCAACAGTGATGAACATTTCCGAGCCTGAGCAAACTGCCACCTCAGCAGATACCGTGCCTGAAGTTGCAGCTGTCACCGATGTGGCAGATGTTGACGTTGCCAACGAGTCCGCCGAGGCAAGGCGTGTGCGCTTCGAACGCGATGCCATGGTGTACGTGGACCAACTGTATTCAGCGGCCATGCGCATGGCCCGCAATCCCAGCGATGCCGAAGACCTCGTTCAGGAGGCCTACACCAAGGCCTTTTCGGCATTCCACCAGTACAAGCCTGGGACAAACCTGAAAGCGTGGCTGTACCGGATCCTGACGAACACGTACATCAATCTGTACCGCAAACGTCAGCGAGAGCCCCTGCAGTCCAACGCCGATTCCATTGAGGATTGGCAGCTGGCTAGGGCGGAATCGCATACCTCGAGTGGGTTGCGGTCGGCCGAGGCGGATGCCTTGGACCACCTACCTGACTCGGATGTGAAGAGCGCGTTGCAGGCCATCCCGGAGGAATTCCGGCTGGCGGTTTACTTCGCCGACGTCGAGGGTTTTGCGTACAAGGAAATATCAGAAATTATGAACACCCCCATTGGGACCGTGATGTCACGGTTGCACCGGGGTCGAAAACTATTGCGTGACATGTTGGCTGACTACGCCGTGGATCGCGGATACATCAAAGAAGCCAACCACATGACTGAAACGGAGAAATGACCATGGGCGACTGCCAGAGCCTGGGCGATTGCGATGATCAACGCATCGGGCGAATTTACGAATACCTTGACGGTGCCCTGTCCCGCGAGGACCTAGGCGAAATCAAGGAACACCTTGACGGCTGCACCGACTGCGCCAGCGAGTACGATCTCGAGTGCGTGATTCGCTCCGTCGTGAAGCGTTCCTGCAAGGAAGCGGCTCCGGATACGCTCAAGGCCGCCATCCTTTCGCGACTGCATGAAGGCCGTCCGGCCGCCGTTTAGCTTTGCTCTGCGGTGCCCGCGTCCGGGCGCAGCGAAATCGTGTCGTACGCACTCGCTGATTTGCCCGTGACGCGGCGATGCATGGATCCACCGATCTGATGTGCCTGGACCTTGGCGAGCTCCGCCTTTTCCCCATGGAAGAGGCTGTCGACCGTCAGGGTCCAGAGCTGTAACCAGCGGTTGAAATGCGCCAGCGTCAAGGGCTCCTTGGCATGGATTTCAAAGTGGACGGCCAGGGCATTGCGTTTGTAGAGCCCGGCCTTGAATAGCACCGTCTGCCAAAAATCGGCCATGATGGGCATATGCGCGGCAAGGTCCATGTGCACCACTTCGGTGAAGATGGGCCCAATCAGATCGTCCGCAAAGGCCCTGGTGTAAAACGTCTCCACGAGCAACAAGACGTCCTCGCGGTTCTCGAGATCCCGGCGTTGGTCCTGTTGCGGTACGGCCACGTTCGGCTGTGTGACTGGCTGGTAGCTATTAATGTCCGACGCCGTTCTTCCGGACTTGCGTTGTTGACTCGCCTCGGGACGCTCCTGGCCGGCCATGGCTTAGGCCGCCACGGCGAGAAGTATCTGGATGCCCATAATGGGCAGGGCCACAACCTTGAAGGCTTCTGAGCCGATGTAGGCCAAGTGCGTGAGCGTTCCGGTCTTACCCTTGACGGGTGCAGAACCGGGTTCTTGGAGCGCTGTGGCTGCGAGTGCCTTGGTGCGTTTGGCCATGGCTGGACGCAGCACCACCATCTGCAGCAGTAGCGCCAGAATGCACAGGAACGTCAAGACGCCGGCGGTCACTCCCACAAGGTCCTGCCGCTGGGTCCATGCTCCAACCATGACAACAGCCAGAGCCGCCTCAACGAGATTCAAGGCCTTGAAGACGAGCCGGCCAATGCCCACTCCCAGTGCGTGGGTCATGCCGGGAGCCCGGAATTTCAGCGGCGTTTCAATGAAGGAAATGGCAACGATCATGCCAAACCAAATAAACGGCACCATGGTGAGCAGGACGAGGGCAAGCATGTTCGGCTTTCGTTTTGACGGCGATATTTTGACGGCGATAGTGAGTACACAAAAGCCCGTCCCGCCAGGTGGCGAAACGGGCTGATGCTTATTGCGACAAGAATTAAGAGTTGGGACGCTTACCGTGGTTAGCGCCGCCCTTCTTACGATCCCGACGCTTGCGTGAACGCTTCGACATAGCTGCCTCCAATCATCAAAAAAGAGATCTCCAAAAACGATCCTCATCTAGTTTCGCATAGGTGGCACATGCGCACCTAACTGAGAGGGGGCAACTATTGCCTCAAAGTTTGCTTGATTGCAGTAGCGGCCTGATTCGGTACGGTGCACAGAGTGTCCAGCGACACTTCGTCCAGAGCCGTCCTGTCAGTTTCGGCCCTTGCAACATCATGAGACTTCGGGAATTTCCAACCACTGGTACCAGCCGCGGTGCAGAACCAGCCAGGCCATGAGGCCGTAACCGGCTTGCCCGGGGGAGCCGGCATTGGCTGCGACGTCGTTGCGCCACTGTTCGTGATTCTGCAGCGGCGTAAAGGTGTCCACGTAGTGGTGCTTGCGACGTGTGGTGACGTCGGCGAATGCCGTGTTGAGCTCCGCCAGCTTGCGGTTCAGCGCCGGATCCAGCGAGGGGGGAGGGCCAACCACAAAGACGGGAATATTCAGCTGAGTTGCACCATCAAGGATATTGGCAAGGTTCAACCGGCTCCGCGCCGTGGACAAACCATATTCAATGTCTCGACCGGACAAGCCAATGACAAGCCGGTTCTCATGGAAATCATCAAAGCGGCGGCCTGCCTCGTGTAACCAGCGGCCAGCCAGCGTCTCGGTACCCTCCTTCGGGGACGCCAAAACAAACGATTCCACCGACACCTGATCCGCAGGAGTCCGCGCCAGTACACGGCCCAGCCAGCCAAGAGCGCGGGGATCGCCCACACCGGCCACCAATTCGTCGCCCACAGCTACTATTCGCAGTTCCCGCTTCTCCACGGCACCCTCTTCTTAGTTCAAAATTTGAATGCAAATAGAAGATGCCCGGCCTGATAGTGCAGACCGGGCATCAGCATTGCATTAGTTACGTTGGAAAGCCTGCTTGATCAGCATAGCCAGTTCGACTGCGTGGTTCTTTGCCGAACCCGTTGCCGTAGCGGCAGAGGCGGGGCGGGAAACACGGCCAAGCTTCTGATCCAGTTCAGGGGCAAGGTTCAGACCCATGAACGGCCACGGGCCCTGGTTTGCGGGCTCATCCTGTGCCCAAACAACCTCAGCGTTCGGGTACTTGGCCAGTTCAGCCTTGATCTCCTTCAGCGGGAGCGGGTACAGCTGCTCCACGCGGATGATGACGGCCTTGGTGTCATTGGCCTTGTCACGGGCTGCGAGCAGATCGTAGTACAGGCGGCCGGAGACCAGCAGGACGCGGTCGACGGCGTTGTTATCAACCGCTGCGTGCTCACCGATGATGGGGCGGAAGCCGCCCTGCGTGAAGTCCTCAACCGGCGACGCTGCAGCCTTAAGGCGCAGCAGCTGCTTCGGTGTGAAGATGATCAACGGCTTGCGCGGGCGGCTGTAGGCCTGGCGGCGAAGCAGGTGGAAGTGCGACGCCGGTGTGGTCGGGTTGGCAACAATCATGTTCTCTTCGGCGCACATTTGCATGAAGCGCTCGATCCGGGCAGATGAGTGGTCCGGGCCCTGACCTTCGTAACCGTGCGGCAGCATCAGAACCAGCGATGAGTGCTGGCCCCACTTCTGCTCGGCGGAGGAAACGAACTCGTCAATGACGGTCTGTGCGCCGTTGACGAAGTCACCAAACTGGGCTTCCCAGACAACCAAGGCATCGGGGCGCTCAACGGAGTAGCCGTATTCGAAGGCCATGGCTGCGTATTCGCTCAGCAGGGAATCATAGATCCACAGCTTGGCCTGATCCTCGCTCAGTTCAGTCAGCGGGGTCCAAACGTTGCCATTGGTGCGGTCGTGGAAGACTGCGTGGCGCTGCACGAACGTACCGCGGCGTGAGTCCTGACCGGCCACACGAACGGGGACACCTTCCATCAACAGCGAGCCAAAGGCGCTGAGCTCGCCAAAGCCCCAGTCAATGCCGCCTTCGCGAGACATGGCCTCACGCTTTTCCAGCAACGGCTGAAGCTTGTGGTGGACCGTGAAACCTTCGGGAACGGCAAGGTGGGCTGCACCGATCTTGGCCAGGGTAGCCGCGCTGATGGCGGTGACCTGAGGATCGTTGACGCCGGAATCGGCCTGCTGCGCGATGGGGCGCTCAAGACCGGAAACTGCCTGCGAATCCTTCGTGATGATCGGGATCGGGGACGTCTGCGCCGCATGTGTTTCGGCGAAGACGCGTTCCAGGCGTTCCTGGTAGTCACGCAACAACTGCGTGGCTTCCTCTTCAGTGATGTCACCACGGCCAATGAGAGCCTCGGTGTAGAGACGGCGCACTGAGCGCTTGGCCTCGATGAGGTTGTACATCAGTGGCTGGGTCATCGAGGGATCGTCACCCTCGTTGTGTCCGCGGCGGCGGTAGCAGACCATGTCGATGACAACGTCCTTGCGGAAGCGCTGCTGGAACTGGTAGGCCAGCTGGGCCGTACGGACAACGGCCTCGGGATCGTCACCGTTCACGTGGAACACGGGAGCCTGGATCATCTTGGCAACATCGGTGGAGTACACCGATGAGCGTGATGAGGAAGGAGCCGTGGTGAAGCCAACCTGGTTGTTGACAACAACGTGGATGGTTCCACCAGTGCGGTAACCACGCAACTGGGACAGGTTCAGGGTTTCTGCGACAACACCCTGGCCGGCGAAGGCGGCGTCGCCGTGGACCATGATGGGCAGAACGGGGAAGTTCTCGCCCTGATCCAGGCGGTCCTGCTTGGCCCGGACAATGCCCTCAAGGACGCCGTCAACGGCTTCAAGGTGGGACGGGTTGGCGGCGAGGTAAACCTTGGTCTCGTTGCCGGCGTCGGAGGTGAAGGTTCCTTCGGTGCCGAGGTGGTACTTGACGTCGCCGGAACCCTGAACGCTGCGTGAATCCTGGGTGCCCTCAAATTCGCGGAAGACCTGTGCGTAGGTCTTACCGGCAATGTTGGTGAGCACGTTCAGGCGGCCACGGTGGGCCATACCGATGGCTACTTCGTCGAGGCCGTCATCGGCTGCGTCAGAAATGATGGAGTCAAGCAGCGGAATCAGGGACTCGCCGCCTTCCAAGGAGAAACGCTTCTGGCCAACGAACTTGGTCTGCAGGAACGTCTCAAACGCTTCTGCGGAGTTCAGCTTGGACACGATGCGCAGCTGCTCTTCGCGGCTCGGCTTGGAGTAGGGGTGCTCCAGCTCGTTCTGGAACCATTCACGCTGTTCCGGTTCCTGGATGTGCATGTATTCCACACCGGTGGTGCGGCAGTAAGCATCACGCAGCACGCCGAGGATGTCGCGCAGCAGCAGCTTGGACTTGCCGCCGAAGCCGCCGGTGGGCCATTCGCGGTCCAAGTCCCACAAGGTCAGGCCGTAGGTGAGTACGTCCAGGTCAGGGTGCTTGCGCTGGACGAATTCCAGCGGATCGGTGTCGGCCATGAGGTGGCCGCGCACGCGGTAGGAGTGGATCATTTGCTGGATGCGGGCAACCTTGTTGATCTCATCAGCCGGATCAACCTGAAGATCCAGGCTCCAACGAACGGGCTCGTACGGGATGCGCAGGGATTCAAAGATCTCATCGTAGAAGTTCTCAGCACCAAGCAACAGCTGGTGGACCTTCTTCAAGAATTCACCAGAACCAGCACCCTGGATGACGCGGTGGTCATAGGTGGAGGTCAACGTCAGAATCTTGGAGATCGCGTTGTGGGCGATGATCTTGGGGCTTGCGCCCTGGTACTCGGCCGGGTAATCCAGCGAGCCGACGCCGATGATGGCGGCCTGGCCCTTGGACAGACGCGGAACGGAGTGCACCGTGCCAATGCCACCTGGGTTGGTCAGCGAAACCGTCGTGCCGGAGTGATCGTCGGCCGTGAGCTTGCCCGCACGAGCGCGCTTGATCAAGTCCTCGTACGTGTGCCAGAACTCGGCGAAGTTCATGGTCTCGGAACGCTTGATGTTCGGCACCATGAGCAGGCGCGTGCCATCAGGCTTGGGCATGTCAATGGCGATACCGAAGTTCACATGCGGCGGCTGGACGGCAACTGGCTTGCCGTCGATCTCGTCGTAGTAAACGTTCATCGACGGGAAGGCTGCAAGTGCCCTGATGACGGCGTAGCCGATCAAGTGGGTGAAGGAAACCTTGCCACCACGGGCGCGGGCCAGGTTTGAGTTAATGACAACACGGTTGTCAATGAGCAGCTTGGCCGGGATGGCACGGACGCTGGTAGCGGTCGGTACTTCCAGGCTGGAGACCATATTGGCCGCGATTGCCTTGGCAGGTCCACGCAGAACAGTCTTCACTGACTCTTCCGGAACGGACTTGTCCTTGGCGGTCTTGGGCAACTGGGCCGGGATGGGCGTCGCGCCGGTGCGAGCCGCATCCTTTGCCGGTGCCGGGGGACGGGGGGCTGCCGGGGCCTTGGGTGCCGCGGCGGGAGCTGCCGGAACAGCGGCGGCAGGGGGCGCCGTCGTGCTTGGGGCAGGGGTGGTTGGTGCAGCTACGGTCGGGACTGGTGCAGCTACAACCGGGATCTGTGCCGTAATGGGGGATGAATTATTTGCGGTGTGGCGGCCATTGCCCGCTGCATCTTCGGCAGCGAAACCTTCAAAGAGGGGCCACCATTTTGCGTCTACCGCGTTCTTGTCGCTCTGGTAGCGCTCGTACAGTTCATCGACGAGCCACTCGTTGCCGCCAAATTCTTCTGGTAGACGGTGGATGGATTGCTCTGGCACGTGTGTTACGCCTCTTCCATGAGTTCTTATTGCCCGCTCTGCAAAGTTGCATAGACCGGCGGCACCCAGTTACTTCGCGGATGCTGTCGGCGCAAACTTGCGTAGCTTTTTCGAAGGTTGATCAGGGTCCAACAAACCCCTTCCGCAGCAAGTCTAGTAAGCATGGTGGTCAGTAAGCCAATCTAAGACGCGGCGCGCCCAACGCAATGGGCGAAAAGGCACGATTTTTGCGACGAACGGCGCAGATTCGTGGTTAGACTCATACGCGTGCGGGCCCTCGGCGGCCTGCTACGGCCGGCCGCGACCCCTGGAACCTTCAGACGAACGCCACCAGCGCGGCGGCAAAGCTCAAAAAGGGAGTGCCATGCGTTTTCTGAACCAGCCAACCACGGACCTGACGTACTCGGACGTGTTCCTCATACCGTCGCATTCCACCGTGACCTCACGGTTGGACGTTGATCTTTCCAGCGGCGATGCCACGGGCACAACCATTCCTCTCGTCGTGGCGAATATGACGGCGGTCTCCGGCAAACGGATGGCCGAGACCGTGGCCCGACGCGGCGGAATGGCCATTCTGCCTCAGGACATCCCGCTCGATGTGTTGCGGAGCGTGAGTGAATGGGTCAAACAGCGAGATTCCTTGTACGAGACACCTCTGCTGATGGGCGCCGATGACATTGTCATTGACGCCGTCCATCTCATGAGCAAACGCCCCCACAATGCCGTCGTGATCGTTGATGGTAAGAATTTTGTGGGGCTCGTGCGCGGATCTGACTGTGAAGGCGTTGATCGCTTCTCCTCCCTTGCCTCCGTGATGCGCTCCAATGTCTTGACCCTGGACGCAGCGCCCTTTGATACGATCCGCGCCCAGGCCGACGCCGGTTCCCTCGACTTCGCCACGGCCAAGGCCCGCAATGACGAGGCCCTGCGTGAGGCCTTCTCCGTGCTTGATTCCGCCGGAACCGATTACGCACCCGTCCTTCGCAACGGCGAAGTGGTGGGCGTACTGACCCGCACGGGAGCGTTGCGGTCCACCATTTACCAGCCTGCCCTTGATGCTGCGGGGCGGCTGCGCCTCGGCGTGGCCGTCGGTATCAATGGGGATGTGGCGGCGAAGACGGCTGCCCTGCTCGAGTTTGGAGTTGATGCCTTGGTGGTGGACACCGCGCACGGGCACCAAGAAAAGATGATGGAGGCGTTGCGGGCGGTACGTTCACTTTCCCCCTCCGTTCCCGTGGCTGCCGGCAACGTGGTCAGTGCCGCAGGTGTCAGGGATTTGGTGGAGGCTGGCGCCGACATCATCAAGGTGGGCGTTGGCCCCGGTGCCATGTGCACCACGCGCATGATGACAGCGGTTGGCCGGCCGCAGTTTTCCGCCGTCTTGGAATGTTCGACGGCGGCTGCCGAGTTGGGTGCCCACGTCTGGGCCGATGGTGGCGTGCGATACCCGAGGGATGTGGCCCTTGCCTTGGCCGCCGGCGCCAGCCAGGTCATGATCGGTTCTTGGTTTGCCGGCACCTATGAAAGTCCTGGAGATCTGCTCTCCGATGCCGGGGGACGACTCTATAAGGAGAGCTTCGGCATGGCTTCGGCGCGTGCCGTGCAAAACCGGACCTCCCGCGAGGGCGCCTTTGAGCGTGCACGCAAGGGCCTGTTTGAGGAGGGCATCTCGACCTCAAAGATGTTCCTTGACCCCGCCCGTCCTGGCGTTGAGGACCTGTTGGACATGATTACCGCCGGGCTGCGCAGCTCCTTTACTTATGCGGGAGCCTCGTCCTTGGCCGAATTCAGGGAGCGCGCCATTGTCGGTGTGCAGTCCGCCGCCGGTTATGAGGAAGGCCGCCCGCTGCCGCAGAGCTGGTAGTCATGCCGCCGGTTTCCTCCCGTGCTGCCCGCCTGCGCCCATCAGGTGCGGGCGGGTCCCGTGGATCCACGGATCGTCAGGTGCGTGGGGAGTACGGTTTGATGGCGGGGGAGCGTGCCAAGGCCGGGGTCGATTTGACTCAGCAACATGGTGACGGCAACACGGCCTGCCTGTTCCACGGGTGCCGTAACAGTTGTTAGGGGCGGGCTGCAGAAATCGGCACCGAAAATATCGTCACAGCCAACAATGCTGATGTCCTCGGGCACACGAACACCTCGGGCCTGTAAACGCTGGAGCATGCCGATCGCGATGAGGTCATTAAATGCGATGCCGGCCGTTGCCCCCGAATGGACCAGCGCATCGGCTGCGGCGGCACCCGAATAAGTGCGCGGGGCAAAAGGGCCCAGCCTGACAACCTCCACACCACGTTCCAGGGCTGCCGCGCTCAACGCTTCCCAGCGGCGAATGTTGGAACTCGATGACGCTGGCCCGCCCAAATAGGCAATGTGTGAATGGCCCAATGAAATGAGGTGGTCCAGTGCCTGATTCGTTGCCGTTGGGGTATCCAGCACCACAGAGGGAACGCCGGGGATATCGCGGTTGATGGTGACCAGTGGCATCTTGGCTGCTGCTAGGGCCAGCGCGTCGTCGGTGAGACGGGAAGCGGTCAGGATGACGCCGTCGGCCGTTTGCATCAATTGCTCGATGGTGTTGACCTCCACCTCTTCGGATTCCTCCGTGTCTACGAGCAGCTGCGTGTAGCCGGCGGCCTTGAGCTGGAGTTGGGTCCCGCGGATGATGTCGAAGTAGAACGGGTTGGTAATGTCGGCGACCAGCACCGCGACTGCCTTGGTTCGCCCGGAGCTCAGCGCCTTGGCCTGCGCATTGGGAATGTACTTGAGTTGGGCGGCGGCCGCCTCGATGCGGGCCCGGGTGCGGAAGTTGACGCGGCCCGGTGTGGACAGCGCGCGGGAAACCGTTGAAGCAGCGACTCCGGAGAGCGCGGCGACATCGTGGATGGTGGCAGGCTTCCCATGGGCGGCGCTTAAGCCGCCGTCAGAAGTGGTGCTGGGGGGAGCACTCATTGGGCACGTCCTTGTGGTGTGGTTTGTGGTGCAGCTGCGCTGCCAAGAAAAGAAATGTGACGGACAGCACTGTCCTTATCGCAAGAATACGGTTCTTGGCCAGAAATGGCAATCGGTTGTCATGTTGTTGCTTCGACGATAGGCTAGGCCTCAAGCAAAATATTGTGAAATCAATCACCGCGTCCTGAACTGCTGGATGGCAGCACGGCATGCGACCAATAATCTGGAGGCCCCATGAGTACCGCCCAAACCCCCACGTGGACACTTTCCGGCTTCGGCGACGAAATTGATCCCGACCCCAAGGTGCAGGCGGCAGTGCTGCTGGCGCTGGGCGCATCGCACATCGAGGTGCGCAGCGCCTGGGGCGTCAATGTCGTCGAGCTGACGGATGAGCAAGTTGCCGAATTGAAAAGCATCCTCGACGGCGCGGGCATGAAGGTTTCCGCCGTGGCCAGCCCCATCGGTAAGGTCGATGCCAGCCTGCCAGCCGCCCACGAGGTAGAGCGCCTGCGCCGCATCATCGAGGTCGCCAAGGCCCTGGACACCAAGTACATCCGCATGTTCTCCTTCTTCCGGGCCGAGGACAAAAGCCCCGAAGACATTCGCGACGCCGTCATGGAGCGCCTGACGCTGCTTGCGGCGGAAGCCGAGAAGGCCGGCGTCGTCCTGATCCACGAGAACGAAAAAGACATCTATGGCGATACCCCGGAACGCGTCTTGGACCTTCTGGAAACAGTGAACTCTCCGGCACTGCGCGCGGCCTGGGACAACGCCAACTTCGTTCAGGTTGGAGTGAAGCCCTACACCGACGCCTACGCCAAGCTGCGCCCGTACTTCGAATACCTGCAGGTCAAGGACGCCATTGCTGGCAGCGGCGAGGTTGTTCCGACGGGCCGTGGCGACGGACAGCTGGTTGAAACCCTGACCGCCTTGAGCCAGGACGGCTACACCGGCTTTGCATCCCTCGAGCCACACCTGGCCGCACAGCACGAACTGGGTGGCTTCTCCGGCCCGGAGGCATTCGGCGAGGCTGCCCGCGCATTCCGCACGGCCACCGACGCTATCGGCGTAACGCTCGCCTGAGACGCACCACCACCGAGATCTCGACAATCACCTGACTACAGCACCGCCTGACAAAGGAGTCATCATGCCCAGAGTTGCCATCATCGGTTGCGGCGACGTAGCCACAGTCCACTTCGAGGCCATTACGGCGATCGAAGGGGCCGAACTTGTCGCCGTTTGCGACACGGACGCTGGCCGATTGGCTGCGGCGTCGGCCGCCCATGGAGTACCCGGGTACGCGGATGTGGTGACGATGCTGGATGAGGTGCGTCCCGACGTCGTGCATATCTGCACGCCGCATAACCAGCATGCGGATCCCGCCATCGCAGCGCTGGAGCGCGGCGTTAATGTCATCAGCGAGAAGCCGCTGGCCAGTACTCTGGCCGACGGCGAACGGCTGGCGGCTGCTGCGGCGGCAAGTTCGGCCCGCATTGGGGTGTGCTTCCAAAACCGCTACAACCAGGCTGTCGTGGCCATGGCCGAGCGCCTCGCCTCGGGCGAATTTGGAGCGGTCCAAGGTGGTTCGGGCACTGTCATGTGGAGTCGGACTGCCGACTACTACCAGAGCCGGCCGTGGCGTGGCACGTGGGTGGGCGGTGGTGGCGGTCTGCTCATGAACCAGGCCATCCACACCCTGGATCTGTTGCAGTGGATGATGGGTGAAGTTACGGCGGTTTCTGGCCATGCGGCGACCCATGCGCTCGGGGACGCGATCGACGTGGAGGACACGGCGGAGCTGGTGCTCACTCATGCCAACGGCGTCCGCAGTGTCTTCTATGCCACGCTTGCCAACTCCGTCAACGCACCCATCACGGTGGATATCGTGGCGGAGAAGGCAACGCTGCACTTGCGTGGCGATTTGACGCTAACGCACGATGACGGCCGTGTTGAGGTCGTCGAAGAACGCCGTGCAGCGTCCGGTGGGCGGGACTACTGGGGTGTCTCACACCAGCTGTACATTGCCGACTTCTACGCGCAGCTTGGCCAGGAGGGCCCCTTCTGGATCAATCCCGAAGAGGCACTCAAGACTCTGCGCATCATCAAGGACGTATACGCCCAGAGCTACCCCGAGCGGTTGGCGGAGGTCTCTTAACAGGAAGGCAATGCGGGAGGTTTGCAACAACCGGTTGCCTTATTTCTATAGGAAAAATCCTCCAGAAAATTAGCCTTTATCTCGCGGACGTAACAAATTTAGGCATTTCATGACAATCGGTTGCCAAAACGTTGCATCGGCAGTAGCGTGTTCCATACAACAACAAATGTGGCGCAAGACACATTGAGTTAAGTTAGCCCCCCAACCCTTATGAGCAAGTCCTTAGATAACAAGGAGCCAACAATGAAGTTTGGTCCAAAATCCACAGTCATGGCAGTCCTTACTGCCGCGGCGCTGGCCCTCACCGCGTGCGGTGGCGGCGGTGCTGGCGGCGGCAACAACGGCGCAGCCACCACGTCCCTAACAATTGGCCAGTTGCAGGACCTCGTGTCCTTCGAGCCCGCTGACGCGCATATCGGCCACTCGATGCCCTACTACCAGGCCGTGTATGACACCCTGATCCTCCGCGCACCTGACGGAGAGCTCAAGCCGATGGTCGCCGAATCATGGGAGTACAACGCGGACAACACGGTGCTAACACTCAAGCTGCGCACCGACGTCACCTTCAGTGACGGCGCAAAGCTCGACGCCGAGGCCGTCAAGGCCAACCTCGACCACTTCAAGGAAGCCAAGGGTCGCGATGCTTACCAGGTTGCTTCCCTAGGGAGCGTGGCCGTGGTTGACCCCTCTACCGTTGCCGTGACGCTGACTGAACCCGACCCTGCCTTCACCTACTACCTGAGTCTGGCTGCCGGCATCATGGGCAGCCCGAAGGCGCTTGGCACCGATGGGATCAAGACGGTTCCGCAAGGGTCAGGACCCTACCAGCTGGATGCAACCAACACGGTCAAGGGATCGCAGTACGTCTTCACCAAGCGTGCCGACTACTGGAACAAAGATCTGCAGAAGTTTGACAAGATCACCATGAAGTTCCTTGCGGACGTGACGGCGCGAACCAACGCGCTGGTCTCCGGTCAGATTGATTCGGGGCTGCTGGATCCCAAGACAGGTAAGCAGGCCGAAGCCGCCGGGTTGAAACTCACAGCGAGCCAGGTTGACTGGCAGGGGCTGTTGCTCATGGACCGTGACGGTAAGGTCACCCCGGAGATGGCTAACCCCAAGGTTCGCCAGGCCATGAACTTCGCCTTCGATCGCAAGACCATCCTGGACCAGCAGTATCTGGGCCAGGGCACCGTGACCGACCAGGTATTCGGGCCGGACAGCGGAGCCTACGTCGACGAGTTGGATAGCAGCTACCCTTATGACCCGGCCAAGGCAAAGGCACTCCTCGCCGAAGCAGGCTACCCCAACGGCTTTACCCTGAAGATTCCCTCCATGGCTGGCTTCGAGGCCATCGTGGCCACCGTTCAGCAGCAGCTGGGTGACGTCGGCATCAAGGTGCAGATTGAAACCATTCCGCAGGCCAACTACGTGCCGGACCTCGCGGCAGCCAAGTACTCGGCAGCAATCTTCAACCTGTACCAGGCAGAGCCATGGGTTGCCATCAACCAGATGATCTCCACCTCGGCCCTGTACAACCCCTTCAAGTCAACAACTCCGGAATTGGCAACCATGATCGATGCCGTGCAGAACGGTGGTGAGCAGAGCGCCGAGAAGGCTAAAGACGTCAACAAGTACGTGACGGAAAACGCCTGGTTCGTTCCGCTTTACCGTTTGGATCAGATGTTCTTCACGAACAAGAAGATCACTGTTGAGCCGCAGCTTCAGCAGGCCATTCCCTCCCTGTATAACTACGCACCCGCCAAGTAGCGGACCCTGCTCGTTGGGAGACGGAGCTTGCTCCGTCTCCCAACGTCCCTTATCCTTCTGACCAGCGCACTGGAGCGACTGATGGTTACGTTTATATTGCGAAAGCTTGCCGCCGGCGTTGTTGTGCTGGCCGCAATCTCCTTCCTCACTTATTTCCTGCTCTACTTTTCCTCGGCCAACATTGCCCGGAATATCCTCGGCGAGTTTGCCAGCCAGGAACAAGTTGCCGCCAAGGAGCTAGAACTCGGCCTAGACCAGGCCCTGCTTCCCCGATTCTTCGCCTGGGCCGGCAACGCCCTCTCCGGCGACCTTGGCACCTCTTGGTTCACCTCCGAACCGGTGGCCCGCGCCCTGATGACCCGTCTGCCCGTCACCCTGGCCGTGGTCGTCACCTCCATTATTTTCATTGCCATCCTGGCCACGGCCCTCGGCATGGCGGCAGCCGTCAAGCGCGGCTGGATCGATAAGGCAGTGCAGTCGGCGGCCGTCATCGGTGACGCCATCCCCAGCTTCGTCATGGCCATCATCTTGGTGACAGTGTTCGCGATTCAGCTCAAGCTGTTCCCGGCCACCAGCAGCATCTCACCGGATGCGGGATCCGCTGCCTGGGTCGCGTCCCTATCCCTGCCCGTCATCGCCATCGTCATCAACGGCGTGACCAGCGCGGCACAGCAAATCCGCAGCGCCGTCATCAAGCAGCTGGAAAAGGACTACGTGCGCACCCTGCGCAGCCGTGGCATCAGCGAAAGCGAAATCCTGTTCAAGCACGTGCTGCGCAGCGCCGCTCCCGCCGGACTGACGGTCCTGAGCCTGCAGTTCATAGGCATGCTCGGCGGCGTCGTCATCATCGAGCAGATCTTCGCACTGCCCGGCATGGGCGCATTGGCCGTCCTCTCCACCACCATGGGCGACATTCCGCTCGTCATGGGCGTGGTTATCTACACCGTCATTATCGTCATCATCGTCAACTTGCTGGTGGACCTCATCAACGGCTGGCTCAACCCCAAGGTGCGTGTCGCATGAGTGAAATTGAGGTCCTGGCCGACCAAAGCGACATCGGCCAGAAGGGGCAGGTTGTCCGGGCCCATGTCATCAAGAAGATTCTCAAGAACCCCATGGGCCTGATCGCTGTGGCTGTTCTGGCTGTCATGGTCCTGTTGGCCGTCTTCGCCAACCTCCTAGCTCCCTTTGACCCCAACTTTGCCAACATCGGCAAGACCCTTGCTAGCCCCGATTCCACGAACCTCCTGGGCACCGACAGCGTGGGGCGCGATGTGTGGTCTCGCCTGGTCTTTGGTGCCCGCACCACGCTGCTTTCGGCGCTCCTCTGCGCAGTGGTTGCCGTGGGAATCGGCCTTCCCTCCGGCTTGATTGCCGGCTATTTTGCTGGAAAGTTCGACGGCGTCGCCAACTGGGTGGTCAACCTTCTTATGGCGCTTCCCGGCATCATCGTGCTGTTGACGGTCCGCGCCGCCTTCGGACCTTCGGTCTGGATCTCCATGATGGCTTTCGGCGTGCTGCTCAGCCCTGGTTACTTCCGTCTGACCCGGACAGCCGTCCAGTCCGTCCGCAATGAACTGTATGTGGATGCCGCCCGCGTGGCCGGACTCAGCGACTGGGCCATCATTTCCCGCCATATCTTCTCCGTGGTGCGAGCCCCCATCATTATTCAGACCGCCATCGTGTGCGGTGTGGCCATCAGCATTCAGTCAGGTCTGGAATTCCTTGGCCTGGGCGATCCCACGGTTGCCACCTGGGGCGTCATGCTCAGCGAGGGTTTCAAAAACGTTTACCTGAACCCGACACTGTTGTTGTGGCCGGCCCTCGCCATCGGCGCAACCATCGGCGCCCTCGTGCTGCTGGGCAACGCCGTCCGTGATGCGCTCGAAGATGCAGAAAAGGTCAAGCCCGCCAAGCGCGGATCCGCTGCGGCAATGAATGGACGCACCGCCCCGGGACGCACACAGCATGAGGCTGTTGCGCCCGGTACCGAGCATCACCTCATCAAGGTCTCCCATCTTGGCGTGGGTTACCCGCAGGCGGATGGCTCCATCAAGAAGGTCGTCGATGATGTCTCCTTCCACGTTGATCGTGGTGAAGTTCTCGGCATCGTTGGAGAATCCGGCTCGGGTAAGTCCCAGACGGCATTCTCGATTCTCGGTCTGCTGCCCGAAGCCGCCCGCATCGTTGGCGGAAGCATCCAATTCGATGGCAAATACACGGTTGCACCCACCGACGATCGCGTCAGCCAGAGCCGGCTGAGCGAGTTCCGCGGAAAAAGGATTTCCTACATTCCGCAGGAACCGATGAGCAACCTGGATCCCGCATTCACGATCGGTCACCAGCTGGTCACACCGATGGTCCGCGTGCTGAAGATCTCCAAGGCCGAGGCCAAGGAGCGGGCAATGAAACTGCTCGACGACGTCGGCATCCGTTTCCCGGAGAAAACCTTCAATGCCTACCCGCACGAAGTCTCCGGCGGCATGGCTCAACGCGTACTGATCGCTGGCGCCATCAGCTGTGAACCGGACCTCATCATCGCCGATGAGCCCACTACGGCCCTTGACGTTACTGTCCAGGCAGATGTGCTGGATTTGATCCGCGACTTGCAGAAGCGTCTCAACGTTGGCGTCATCCTAGTGACGCACAACTTCGGCGTCGTCGCGGACCTCTGTGACCGCGTAGCCGTTATGCAGGATGGTCGCCTGGTTGAGGACGGGAATGTTCGTGACATCCTGCGCAACCCGAAAGATCCTTACACGAAAAAGCTGCTCGGCTCCATGCTCGAGGGCAAGGAACCCATGACCATGTTGGTCAACGCCGGTTCGGTAGCTGGCGGTCCGGAAGACGAGAAGGAGGCAGTCCTGTGACTAACACCCAAGGCAACACGTCCGGCGTCGAAGGTCAGGGAGAAAGCATCCTGACCGTTTCGAACCTCGACGTGGAATACCCGCTCAAAGGATTCCGGCGCAAGCCCTTCCGCGCACTGACGGACATCAACATCCACATCAAGCAGGGGGAAACCCTGGGCCTGGTGGGGGAGTCAGGCTCCGGCAAGACCACGTTGGGCCGGGCCATTCTCGGGCTTGCCCCGATCAGCAAAGGCAAGGTGGTGTTCGAAGGAAATGACATTACCCAGGCCGATCGCAAGCAGCGCCGCTCACTGGGCCGGGACCTGCAGGTGGTCTTCCAGGACCCCTACACGTCCTTGAACCCTTCCCTGGAGATTGGCAACATCCTTGCCGAGCCGCTCGGAGTCCAAGGTAAGTCTCCGGCGGAGGCCCGCAAGCGAGTCAAGGAACTCCTGGATCAGGTTGGCCTGCCCTCCGACGCCATCAACCGGCTACCCCGCGAGTTCAGCGGCGGTCAGCGCCAGCGTGTGGCCATTGCCCGCGCCCTCGCGCTGTCGCCCAAGCTCATTGTCTGCGATGAACCGGTTAGCGCCTTGGACCTCTCGACTCAGGCCGTGGTTTTGGATCTGTTCCTGCAGATCCAGCGCGACACAGGGGTCTCGTACCTCTTCGTCTCCCACGATCTTGATGTAGTGCGTCATATCAGCCACCGGGTCGCTGTCATGTATCACGGGGAGATCGTGGAACAGGGTACCTCCGATCAGATCACGCGAGCGCCCGAGCATCCCTACACGCAGAGGCTCCTGCTTGCTTCGCCTGTGCCGGACCCGGACCGTCAAGCCAAGCGCCGTAATGATCGGCACGAACTGCTGGAAGCACAGCGGCTCGAAGCCGCCGCATCTGTGCCGGCTTAGCCGTCACGCAAGGTTTCAAACGTCAAATAAGTGCCGGACGGGGCCATCGGGCCCCGTCCAACGAAAGGAATATCGTGGCAAAAATCGGTGTACAGGCAATGATGCTCAAGGATAGCTTTGCGGAAGTGGGCGCCTTTGAAACGCTCCGCAAGGTTAGCGAACTGGGCTACAACGCCGTCGAAATTTCCCAGATTCCCATGGACGAAAAAAACGTCGGTGAACTGGAAAAGGCGCAGACTGAGCTGGGCATGGACGTGGCTTCGCTGTCGGTCATGATGGAAAAGGCCGTGGGCCGCCCAGGGGAATCCCTCAAGGAAGACTTCGACAAGATCGTCAACGACGCCAAGCGTCTTGACACAAGCCTCGTGCGAATTGGCATGCTGCCGTTCGGGGCGATGACCTCGATCGACGCCGTCGTTGACTTCGCCAAGGAAACCAACGGCTACGCCGAACGCCTGGCGGAACACGGCATCAGCCTGTACTACCACAACCACCACATCGAGTTCGCGAAGTTTGACGGCAAGTACATGCTGGACATCATCAACGAAAACTCCCCGGCCATGGGCCTGGAAATCGATGTTCACTGGGTACAGCGCGGCGGACTTGACCCCGTACGAACCCTGGAGAAGTATGCCGGTCGCACCGCCATGGTGCACCTGAAGGACTACCGGATCGGCATGCTGCCGGAGTCGGCCCTTGGCTACCTGGAAAGCGGCGACTTCGTGAACTTCATGACCGAGTTCAAGAACGTCGTTCAGTTCGCAGAGGTGGGCGAGGGCAACCTCGATTTCCCGTCCATCATTCCCGCAGCAGAAGCCGCCGGCGCCCAGTACCTGCTCGTTGAACAGGACGAGCTCTACGGCCGCACCGTGTGGGAAGCCCTCGAAACCTCCCACCGCAACCTGACCACCATGGGCTTCGGCAAGCTCTTCTGACGTTTGTCCCCACCCGCTCCCCAGCCTCGTGCCTCGGCCGGGGTCCCCTCGCGGGCGTGGGCCCACCCACCCAAGAACTTCATCCTGAATTACCGCAACGAAACGGAGCAACACCCCATGAGTAACAAAGTACGTCTGGGCATCATTGGCCTCGGCCAGCAGGGCGGCGCCTACGCCAAGTTCATCACCGACGGTATGGTCCCGAACATGGTCATTGGTGCCATCACGGACACCGATCCGGCCAAGCGTGAACTTGCCACGGCAAGCTACCCGGATGTCAATGTTTACGACGATTACTTGACAATGCTGGACAGTGGCGACGTGGACGCCGTCGTTACCTGTGTCCCGCACTACCTGCACCCCGAGATGGGTATGGAAACGCTCAAGCGCAACATCCACGCGCTCGTCGAAAAGCCTGCTGGCGTTTACACCAAGCAGGTTGCCGAGCTCAACGCCTTTGCGGCGAGCAAGCCGGAGCTGTCCTTTGCCATCATGTTCAACCAGCGCAACAACCCGCTATACCAGCGCCTGAAGGAGATCGTCGACAACGGCGAGATCGGCAACATCTTGCGCACCAACTGGATCATCACCACCTGGTGGCGTCCCCAGGGCTACTACAACTCCAGCGAATGGCGCGCAACCTGGGGCGGCGAGGGTGGCGGCGTCCTGGTCAACCAGGCTCCGCACCAGCTGGATCTGTGGCAGTGGATCTGCGGCGTGCCGAAGTCCGTCTTCGCCAAGGTCTCCTACGGCTTCCGCCGTGACATTGCTGTCGAGGACGAGGTCACCGCAGTGGTCGATTACGGTAACGGAGCCACGGGCACGTTCGTGACGGCAACGCATGACATGATCGGCACCGATCGCTTCGAAATCCTGGGCGACCAAGGAAAGATCGTCGTCGAGGACAGCAAGACCGCTACCGTGACGCGTCTGAAGAAGAAGGAACGCGAGATCAGCGAGAACATGGACCTGGACGATGTCCGCAAGTTGTTCATGGGCCAGCTGAACATGGACGATTACCGGTCTACCGAGATCGTAGAGTTTGAGTCCGTCTGGGGCGCACAGCACGCAGGCGTCCTGGAAAACTTTGCCGCCAACATCCTGGACGGCACCCCGCTGCTGGCACCGGGTTCCGACGGCATCAAGGGCGTGCGCCTGGCCAACGCCATCCACCTCTCCAGCTGGAAGGGCGAGGAAGTCGACCTGGACTTCGACGAGGACGAGTTCTTGAGCCTGCTCAACGACCGCATCCGCGAAGAAGGCAAGTACGCCGAACGCGCCTAAGGTACTTCACGGCGCCTAGCATTCTTAACCGGCCAGTTCCGTCCTTGCGATGGTGCTGGCCGGTTGTGCGTTAAGCTGGCAAATGGCAACCAATTGCGGAGGAATGACTTGACTGACATAGACCAGACCGGCGACACTCCTCAGAGTGCTGTTCCCACCCTACGAGCAGGCAAGTCCTCAGCGACGATCTATGACATTGCCGAGCTTGCAGGCGTCAACCCGTCAACAGTGTCCCGCGCCCTCAGCAAGCCCGGCCGTGTCAGCGCCAAGACTGCGCAAAAGATCATGGACGCCGCCGAGCAGCTGAACTATCAAGTCAACGTTTTCGCCCGGGCGCTGCCCACAGGGCGCACCCACACCATCGGTCTGATCGTCGCTGACATCACCAACCCTGCCTTCTTCGACGTTATCCGCGGGGCGGAAGCCGCCGCTGCAGCCCGGGATTACACCCTGATGCTGGCAGAATCTACGGAGTCAGCGGACCTGGAACTGACGGCCGCACGCCGCATGCTCGCAACCGTGGACGGTCTGATCCTCGCCAGCCCGCGTCTTTCCGATGAGGAAATCGGTTCCTTGGCGGCAAAAAAGCCGGTGGTGGTCATCAACCGCAACGTTGCCGACGTACCTAGCGTTATTGCAGATTCGGATTCCGGGGTGACCGACGCTGTTCGGCACTTGGCGGACCTGGGTCACACAGAAATCTCCTTCGTGGCCGGTCCTGAACGGTCGTGGATGTCGGCTCGACGGTGGGAGAGCATCAAGGCCCGCTGCGACTGGCATGGCATCACCGCCGCTGTGGTGGCTTCCAGTCAGCCAACGGTCGACGGCGGACGGCGCACCGCCGCCACGGTGCGGGCGGGCACGGCCACGGCCGTCATTTGCTACAACGATCTCATGGCCATAGGCCTCATGCGGGAGCTCCAGAGCGCTGGCCTGACGATTCCTGACGACATGAGCATCATGGGGTTCGACAATATTTTCGGCTCGGATTTCACGACGCCGCCACTGTCCACGATCAAATCGCCGCTCAGCGAGTTGGGTGCCGCGGCTCTCCAGCGCATCCTGGATGCGTTGGATCACGTGGACGCGGCGCCAACGCTTCCGGCGTTACCGACGGAGCTGGTTTTGCGCGGTTCCACGGGACGTGCCAGCGGTTCCTGACTCTCTATACATACGCTGGCAGCCCGTTGTGGCAATATTTGGCAACCGGTTGACAAAATGGGTGAATAGCGACGACGATTGACCTATGTCACATTTCCCTTCACCTTCAGAGACCACTTCCGAGGCGCCTGCCGCGACACTCGCGACATCGTTGTCGCCGGCCGCCGATCCCGACCGACTGCTGCCCGCTGAGCCTCGCACCCGATCCATTGCCCGGGATTTGCTGGCTCAGGTCGAGAACCTGCCGATCATTTCCCCGCACGGGCACGTTGAGGCGTCCATGCTCCAGCTGGACACCCCGTTCCCTGACCCGGCAACGCTGCTGGTCAGCCCGGACCACTACGTCACCCGCCTGATCCACGCCAGTGGCGTGCCTCTGGAGCGCTTGCGCATGGGCGGCACCACGGCCGTTGAGCCGCGTGAGACGTGGCGCGAGTTCGCCAAGGCATGGCCGCTCTTTGATGGCACGGCCTCGGGCTACTGGATGCGGGATTCCTTCCAGCACGTCTTCGGCCTCACCAAGGAAGTGAACGAGGAGAATGCTGACGCGCTCTTCGATGAGCTTGACGCGAAGCTTAAGAGCCCCGAGTTCCTGCCCCGCCAGCTGTTCAAGGACTTCAATATTGAGGTTCTTGCCACCACCGACGATCCACTCGATGATTTGGCCGCCCACGCGGCAATCGCCAAGGACCCCACCTTCACGGGCCGCGTACTGCCCACCTTCCGACCCGACGCTTACATTAAGTTCGCCGCCGTCGGTTGGGCCGAGCGGGTCGAGAAGCTCATCGGTGTTGCCGGTGATGGGCTCAGCGGCTACGCCGGATACATCCGCGCGCTGGAAAACCGCCGTCAATACTTCGTGGAGCATGGAGCCGTCTCGGCTGACCACGGCGTCCGCACGGCGCAGACCCTGCGCCTAGAGGCAAGCACCGCCGAGGCCTTGTTTGAGAAGGCCCGCAAGGGTGAGGCGAACGCCGTCGACGCGGATGTCTTCGAGGCGCATATGACGTACGAGATGGCCCGCATGTCGGTGGCCGACGGTTTGGTCATGACCATCCACCCCGGCGTTTTCCGCAACCACCACACGGCCTCGTTCAACAAATTTGGTGCCGACACGGGCCACGACATTCCGTTTGGTGTCAGCTACACCGAGGCCCTGCGTCCCATGCTGGAAGACTTTGGCACGGCACCCGGCTTCCACTTCATCCCCTTCACGATCGATGAGACCGCCTTCTCGCGCGAAATTGCGCCCCTAGCCGGGTTCTACCCCTCGGTCTTCATCGGCGCCCCTTGGTGGTTCCTCGACGCACCCGACGCCATGCTGCGCTTCCGCGGCGCCGTCACCGAGACCGCAGGCTTCTCACGTTCCTCCGGCTTTATTGATGACACCCGCGCCTTCTGCTCCATTCCGGCCCGCCACAACACCTCGCGCCGCATCGAGGCTGCGTTCCTGGCTCGCCTCGTGGCCGAAAGTCGCGTCAGCGAGGCCCGCGCGCACGAGATCATCGTTGACGTCGTCGACGCGGCACCCCGCCGCGCCTTCAAGTTGTGAGCACCACCGTGACCACCATCCCCGACACCGAAATGACGCCCGCCATGAGCGCAACGAAGCCCCTGAGCCGTACCGGCGACACTCCACCCGCACCCGTACGCATTGTCCACTTGGGACTCGGCGCCTTCCACCGCGCCCACCAGGCGTGGTTCACCCAGCATGCCAGCGACGGAGCACAGTGGGGGATCGCGGCATTTACCGGCCGTCGCCCCGACGCCGCCAACGCCCTGTCCGCCCAAGACGGGCTCTACACCTTGATTGAACGAGGAGGCAGTGGCGACAAGTTTGAGCTCATGACCTCCATCGTTGAGGCTCATGATGGAGCAGACGTTGCCGCGCTTTCACGCCTCGTCGCCGCGCCTACCACGGCCCTGGTTACCTTGACCATCACCGAGGCAGCCTACAACTTGGCGGCTGACGGCACCTTGGACCTCACAAATCCGGCGGTTCAGGGCGACATCGACATCCTGCGTGCCGTCACTTCCGTTGACGCTACGGCTAACGCGGACGACGCCGGTCAAGCGCCTGCCGCTGGCACGGCGGCAGGCCGTTTGGTTCAGGCCTTGGCGGCCCGGCGCGCCGCCGGCACCGGGCCCATCGCTGTGGTTTCGTGCGACAACTTGGCCAACAATGCCACTGCGGCGCGTGCCGCCATTGGCGGCCTGGCCGACGTCGTCGATCCTGGCCTGGGTGCCTGGATTGCCGAGAATGTCAGTTTTGTCGGCACCTCGATCGACCGCATCACCCCGCGCACCACGGAGGCAGAGATCGCTCTTGTGGAAGCCGAATGTGGCTATGTGGATTCCTCACCAGTGGTGACCGAACCCTTTAGTGACTGGGTTCTGAGCGGTGAATTCCCCGCGGGGCGTCCGGACTGGGCCAGCGCCGGAGCTGTGTTTGTGGACGAGATTGAGCACTTTGAGAACCGCAAACTGTGGTTGCTCAACGGTTCCCACTCGCTGATGGCCTACGCCGGCCAGCTTCGCGAGCACAAAACTGTGGCAGAGGCCTTGGCTGACCCCGTGTGCGCCGCCTGGATTACCGAATTTTGGGACGAGGCAGAAGCCAATCTGCCCGCTGAAGGCCTGAATATCTCCGCCTACCGCGTCGCGCTCCTGGAGCGCTTCGGCAATGCCCGGATCGCCCACCACCTGGCCCAGATCGCCATGGACGGTTCCAGCAAGCTACGCATGCGGGCCGTGCCGGTATTGAAGGCAGAGCTGGCTGCTGGCCATTCCGGCACGGGCGCCGCAAGGATGATCGCCGCATGGGTTGCCTTCCTGCGCCGAGCCCATCAGGATGGGGCGCCCATTGCCGATTCTGCGTCGGTTGATCTGGAGGCGGCTTTGAATCTTGCTCCTGGCAAGGATCTCGTTGCCCTCGTGGCCATTCTGGATGTGCAGCTGGCAGCGGATGCCGCGGCCGTTGCTGCTGTGACAGCTCTGGCTGACGGGTTCGCCGCCACCGCCTAACAACAGTGCAGGGGTGCAACCCCTGACACCCCACGGCGAACGGGCAGTAGATGGCAGTGTTGAGCGAAACACCGAAAACACAGACAAATACTGCCCGTTCGGCGTGATTGTGGGGCGGGTTTGTGAGATGCGAACAAAGGAAATTTAAGAAACATTTGGCAAGCGGTTGCCATTTGTTGTCTTAGCTGGTTAACTAGTAGGTAATACAGCTCACACGCCGGCGTACAAGCTGCGGCAGGTATCCCGTTGGGGATGACCCCGCAGCGGTCCACCGAAGGGCCACCTGGGACCGGCGAAATGGGAATTGTCCAGAGCAGCGCAACTGCGAAGGATTTGGGTAAAGGAGCCCGCATTGACCATGAAACAAAAGCAATCCAGCCAGAGCACGGAAGTACCCGCCATGGGCGCACTTTCCAAGATCAGCGTTCTGGGCTACGGCGCCGGTGACGCCGCCAACAACCTGGCCTTCACAACAGCCACGATGTTCCTTTTGGTCTACTACACAGACGTAGCAGGCATCAGCGCAGCAGCAGCCGGCACACTGTTGCTCGTGGTTCGAATCTTCGACGCCTTTGCAGACATCTTCGCCGGCCGCATGGTGGACCGGACCTACCACAAGAAGCTCGGCAAGTTCCGCCCCTACATCATGTTCGGGTCGGTACCACTGCTGCTGCTCAGTGTGGCCACCTTCTCCATTCCCCAGATCGGGGAATCGGGCATGTTGCTGTGGGCCTACATCAGCTACGCGCTGCTTGGACTCGCCTACAGCTTCGTCAACATTCCCTACGGCTCCCTCGCTGGGGCCATGACCCAGAACGCCGGTGAGCGCGCCAAATTGGCCAGCGCCCGCACCATCGGCGCGGTCGCCGTTGGCTCGTTCCTTGGCATCTTCATCGCTCCCTTGATGAAGGGCGGGGAAAACCTCCAGCCGTTGTTCACCACCCTGACGGTCATTTTCGCCGTCGTGGGAACCGGGCTGTACATGTTCACCGTCTTCTCCACCAAGGAGCGCGTGGTCCGCGAGGTATCCAAGGTTTCCATGAAGCAGAGCGTCGAAACGCTCAAGGGCAACAAGCCCCTGTTGCTGCTGTGCATCAGCTCCTTCCTGTTCCTGACCGGCCAGCTGGCCTTGGGTACCGTCCAGATCTACTACTTCCGTGACGTGCTGCACTCCCTGGGTCTCTACGCTGTCATGTCCATCATCAACATCTTCCTCACCTTTGGCATGGCAGCCGTCCTGCCGCGACTGGTGCGGGCCGCAGGCAAGAAGAACATCTACATGGGCGGCGCACTGCTCATGGCCATCGGTGGCCTCACCGTGTTCCTCGCACCCAGCTCCATGGTGTGGCTCGCCTTCACCGGCGTCGTCATCACCCAGTTGGGCCTGCTGCTGGTCAGCATGTTGGTTTGGGCGCTGGAAGCCGACACCGTTGAATACGGCGAGTGGAAGACGGGCATCCGTACCGAAGGAATCACCTACGCGCTGTTCTCCTTCACCCGCAAGACCGGCCAGGCCGTTGGTGGCGCATTGGCCGCCTTTGCCCTCGCTTGGGGCGGATACACCGCCGGCGCCGCTCAACAAACCGAACAGGCAGTCCTCGGCATCCGCGCCGGTGCCGGTCTGCTGCCCATGGTGTTCGCGATCCTTGCCCTGCTGGTCATGATCGTTTACCCCCTGACGGACGCCAAGCACAAGGAAATTGTTGCTCACATTAGCGAGCGCCGCGCAGCCCGTCTTGAGGAAGCTCTTGACCGCCGCGACTCGGACGACAACGCCTAGCCCTACGGCAACCCCTGATCAATTCGCTTCATCTTTTCTCACTGAAACTCTTGGAAGGAACCCCTCGTGAAAATCGTTTCCGCAGAAGTATTTGTCACTAGTCCCAGCCGTAACTTCGTGACCTTGAAGGTCACCACCGATGAGGGTGTTGTTGGTATTGGTGACGCGACCCTGAACGGGCGCGAGCTCGCCGTGGCCGCGTACTTGAAGGAGCATGTTGCTCAGTTGCTGATCGGTCGCGATCCGCACCGCATCGAGGACACCTGGCAGTTCATCTACCGCAGCTCGTACTGGCGCCGCGGCCCGGTCACGATGGCCGCGATCGCCGCCGTCGATATGGCGTTGTGGGACATCAAGGGCAAGATCGCTGGCCTGCCGGTATACCAGCTCCTCGGCGGTGCTTCACGTAACGGTTTGCGCGCTTACGGCCACGCCTCCGGTGCCGATCTTCCTCAGCTCTTTGATTCCGTGCGTGAGCACCTGGAATTGGGCTACAAGTCCATCCGTATCCAGACAGCTGTTCCGGGCATCAAGGCTGTTTACGGTGTTGCTGCCCAGGCTCAGGCTTCGGGGGAGCGCTACGATTACGAGCCCGCCGGTCGTGGCACGTACCCGCAGGAAGAAGACTGGGACACCCGCGCGTACCTGCGTCACCTGCCCACAGTATTCGAGGCTGTCCGGAACGAATTTGGTCCGGAGATCCCGCTGCTGCACGACGGTCACCACCGCATGACGCCGATTCAGGCCGCCAAGTTGGGCAAGTCGTTGGAGCCGTATGACTTGTTCTGGTTGGAGGACTGCACCCCGGCAGAGAACCAGGAAGCGTTGCGTCTGGTGCGTTCACACACCACCACACCGCTGGCTATTGGTGAAATTTTCAACACGGTTTATGACTTCCAGACGTTGATCAAGGAACAGCTTATTGACTACGTGCGCGCTGCCTCGACTCACTTCGGCGGCATCTCGCCGTTGAAGAAGGTCATGGACTACGCCGCGCAGTACCAGATCAAGTCCGGTTTCCATGGCCCCACCGATATCTCTCCTATCGGTTTCGCCGCGCAGTTGCATGTTGGTCTGGCCATCCACAACTACGGTATTCAGGAATACATGCAGCACTCGGATAAGACCAACGAGGTCTTCCAGCAGTCCATGACGTTCAAGGATGGTTACCTCCACCCCGGTGATGCTCCGGGTATTGGTGTGGAATTCAACGAGGAAGCAGCTAAGGCGTTCCCGTACCAGCAGGCGTACCTGCCGTACAACCGCCTTGTTGATGGAACGGTCCACGACTGGTGATCGATGCAACAAACGCCGCGCCCCCAGCGGCTCAGCACATTGTGGTGATGGGAGTCTCCGGCTGCGGCAAGACGACGATCGGCGCCCTCGTGGCGCACGAGCTCGGCCTGCCGTTCACGGACGGAGACTCCCTCCACCCGGTGGCGAATATTGCCAAGATGGCTGCCGGGACTCCCTTGAACGATGACGACCGGGCACCCTGGCTTCAGGTCGTCGGTCAGGAACTGGCCGACTCCGCCAACGGACTCGTCGTCGCCTGTTCGGCACTCAAGCGCAGCTACCGCGACGCCATCAGGGCCAAGGCGCCCGATGCGGTGTTCCTGCATCTGGACGGCACTAGGGAAGTACTGGGTTCACGGCTCGAGGGCCGCTCCGGGCACTTCATGCCAACGGGCCTGCTCGATTCCCAGCTGGCCACGCTGGAAGCCATCGCCGACGACGAACGCGCCGTGGTGATTGACATTTCGGCGCCGGTCCCCGCACTGGTGAGTGACGCCGTCGTACGTTTGCAACAAACAGTTTAGAGACCAAGCGAGATTTCAGGAGAAGCAATGACCTACGCAGTGGATTTGCGCGCCGCACCGTTCAATCTGGACGATGCGGGGGTGGCATGGGTGGAGTCGACGATTGGGTCGATGACGCTGGAAGAGAAGATCGGCCAGCTGTTCATCAACCACAACAACAGCTACGCGCCCGAGTACCTCGATGAGGTGCTGGAGAAGTTCCACGTGGGCGGCATGCGCTACCGTCCGGGTCCGTCCGCGGCCGTGCAGGAGCACATTCGCCACGCACAGTCGAAGACGAAAATCCCGCTGTTGATTGCCTCCAACCCTGAGATGGGCGGCGCCGGCAGCTGCGATGACGGCACATTTGTGTCCACGCATTTGCAGGCGGGCTCGCACCCGGACAAATCGATCGCCCGCCAGATGGGCCAGGTGGCAGGCGTCGAAACCGCCGCGCTGGGCTGCAACTGGGCGTTCGCTCCGATCGTTGACATCCACTACAACTGGCGCAACACCGTCATCTCCACCCGCTCCTTCGGCAACACGCCCGAGGTAGTGGTTGAGCGGGCCAAGGAATACTTCGACGGCATCAGCGAGTCGCCCACCGCCTGCGCCATGAAGCACTTCCCCGGCGATGGCATCGACGAGCGCGATCAGCACGTGGTCACCTCTTACAACACCCTTGGTTATGAGGAGTGGAATAAGACGTATGGGCATGTGTACCGCGAAATGATCGGGCACGGCGTGCAGTCGATCATGATCGGTCACATTGGCGCTCCGGCACTGTCCCGCCGCTTCCGGCCCGAATTGTCCGACGGCGAGATTCTCCCGGCCACGTTGGCTCCGGAACTGCTCGGAGACTTGTTGCGCGGCGAGTTGGGCTTCAACGGGCTCATCCTGACCGACGCGTCGCAGATGATCGGCATGACGCAAGCCATGAAGCGCCGCGACCTGGTCCCTGCGGCCATCGCGGCTGGCTGCGATATGTTCCTGTTCTTCCGCAACCCGGCAGAAGATTTCGGCTTCATGATCGACGGGTACCGCAACGGGATCATCACCGAGGACCGGTTGCAGGACGCGCTACGTCGCATCCTGGCGCTGAAGGCCTCTTTGGGTCTGCACGTGCAGGACAGGGCAAGGCTGGTTCCGCCGGCCGAGGCCCTGGCCGTGATCGGCTCCGCCGAACACCGCGCCATCGCCGCCGAGATCGCCGACAAGACTGTCACCTTGGTCAAGGACACGCAGAACAATCTGCCGATCACCCCGGCCACACACAAGAAGATCCGCCTGTATGGCATTTCCGGCGGCTCGGACTTCACGATGGCGGACCCGCTGGGTTACCTGGACGTTGTGGCTGAAGAGCTGGAGCGGGTGGGCTTCGAGGTGCACATCTTCAAGACAGCCGATCAGCGCAAGGCTGCGGGGGAGCAGGGCGTGAACTTCATGTCCGTCATCTCCGACGAGGCCACTGTGGACTACCCCGAGAAGTATGACGCCGCCCTGGTGGTTGCCAACGTGAAGGGCTTTGCCCAGGAGGCGGCAATCCGCGTCAAGTGGTCCTCGCCCATGGCCGCGGAGATCCCGTGGTACGTGACAGAGGTGCCCACGGTGTTTGTCTCGCTGAACCAGCCCAACCACCTCATCGACGTGCCGATGGTCAAAACGGCCATCCACACCCACGCCGACACCCGCGAAGCCATCCGGGCCACGGTGGAAAAGATTCAGGGTCTCTCCGAGTTCCAGGGCACGTTCAACGAGAACGTGTTCTGTAATTCCTTCGACACCAGGCTCTAAAGATGTGAGGTCTGTACGCCGCAGGTACCGTGCCTGCGGCGTACAGACCTTTTGCGTGCCCCCGGCAACACACTCTGGAAAGTACGGCGATATCGCCAAGTCTGTCCATTTCGCAAACCCCTTTCTGTGATCCGCGACAACATTTGATATACAAGAGGCTATGACTACCCCTAACACCACCCCTGAATCTGCTGTGCCACGTTTCGAAACACCCAAGTCATCCACAATCCGCGTCGTGGTCATGGGAGTCTCGGGAGCCGGCAAGAGCACCATCGGCACGCTCGTGGCTGACGCTATGAACTTCCCGTTTGTTGATGCAGACTCGCTGCACCCGTTGGAAAACATTCGCAAGATGGCGGCTGGCACGCCCCTGAATGACGATGACCGGTGGCCGTGGCTGGATCTGGTGGGCCATGAGCTGGCCACGACGCGTGCCAAGGGCATTGTGGTTGCCTGTTCGGCGCTCAAGCGGCGCTACCGTGATGCGATCCGCGCCAAGGCCCCGGATACGATCTTCTTACACCTCGAAGGTTCCCTTGAGGTGCTCAGCTCCCGGCTCGAGGGCCGTTCCGGCCACTTCATGCCGCCCAACCTCTTGGCGTCGCAGCTAGAGGCACTTGAGCCGATGGAAGCGGACGAGGCAGCTGTTGTCATCGACATTTCAGCCAGCATGAATGAAATTCTCGACGCCGCAGTTGCCGGAATTCGTCAAGTCGCCGGTCACTGACACGAATGACTGACACGCACGACGCCGGGGCCGGTCACCGCGCGCAGGAACTCCTGAGCGTGGGTCAGGTTGCGCAGCGCGGAGGAGTTAGCGTCTCGGCGCTGCACTTTTACGAACGCCAGGGCCTGATTTTCAGTACCCGGACATCGGGGAACCAGAGGCGTTATGCCCGCTCCGAGCTGCGTCGAGTCGCTGTCATCAGGGCCGCCCAAAGGGCAGGCATTCCACTCTCTCTCGTTGCTTCTGTCTTTGAGGAACTGCCGGACCATGGCGTGCCAAGCCAGGCAGACTGGCAACGCTTGTCCGAACACTGGCACGCCGAGCTCACGGCCCGCATTGATGCCTTGGAAAAGTTGCGAGGCAGTTTGGGTGGCTGCATTGGCTGCGGTTGTCTCTCGCTGGCCGAATGTGGCTTTGTGAATCCCGAGGACCAGGTGGCCGGAGAGGGTCCAGGCGCACGGGCCTTCGACGGCACGAACCCTTAATCGCTGTGAAACTGCGCACGCCTGGCCTCTGCCCGCCCCAAGTCAAATAATTCCAATCTGCAGCTGAGGCGATAAAATCGTCCGGTTTATCGCGTGATCTGTGGTTTCGAATTCCATACGAAGATCAGGGCGAAGACGCGTCAATTTGACCTCAACTAAGGTTGAGGTTCTAGAGTCTCTTGGAGACCCCGCCGTTCGGGCTGGGGGCGCGAGAGGATTTTGTGGTCATGACTGTGCAGCTTCAGGCACCCCGGCTGACGAGTGATTTCAAGGCAGCTTTTGGCGGTCACCCGGCCGGTGTGGCCATCATTACCGCAGATTCAGGCACCGGACCCGTCGGCATCACAGCCTCATCGGTCGCCTCCGTGTCTGCCGAACCGCCATTGTTGGCATTCTCCCTTGCGGCCAACAGAGGATCCGCGGCCGCCCTTGCTGCGGCCGACTCCGTAGCGGTGCACCTGTTGACAGCTACCGATCGTGACCTGGCACGGATTTTTGCCGACTCGCAATCGGAGCGGTTTACCGATGCCATGGCGTGGTCGCGCATGGAAACGGGCGAGCCGCTGCTCCTGCACGGCGGATACACCTTGCGGTGCAGGGTTCTTAGCCGCACGCCGGCTGGCGGATCCTTGCTACTGGCCGCCGAAGTTCTCGAGATTATTTCGCCGGAGACTGTGGGCGCGCCGATGGTTTACCACAGTCGCGTATTTCACTCGCTGGGGGAGCACAGTGTGCTGGCGGGCTAATTGGCGGTTCAGGGCAGCCCGCCAGGCCTCTGCCAAATTATTGTTCATGACCTCGTTACCCTGTTCTTCACGAGGCGGCGGATGCGCTCATGTAGACTCAAAATCCTATGGAAATTAAATCTAGGGGCCGGCGCAACGGCTTGCGGAGTTCACAAATGAGCTCTTGCAATCGCGTTGACAATGCCGGCAAACCCCGCACTCGTGCCCACAGTTCCACAACGTCCACCGCGGCCGGCCCTAGCGCCGACCACCCTCCGCCGGCGGCCAACCCCCACTTCAGCGCAGCCTTCCTGCGCAACGTGAACAGGGGGGTGCAGTAACTGTGGAATGGATACTTCTAGCAGCAGGCTTGCTGCTCATTCTCGGCACAGGATTCTTTGTGGCCGTTGAATTTTCCCTTGTTGCCCTTGACCAGGCTTCGGTCCAACGGGCCGTGAACGACGGCGACAAGGCTGCCGCGCCGCTGTTGCGTTGCCTGAAATCGCTCTCCACCCAGCTTTCCAGCTGCCAGCTGGGCATCACCTTGACGACGTTGTTGACCGGTTTCCTTATGGAGCCGTCTTTGGGTGTTTTGCTGGCCCCACCCCTAGCCGCGCTGGGTGTTCCCGAACTCGCTGTCTCTGGCGTTGCGCTGATTCTGGCAATGCTTATCGCCACCTTGCTATCCATGCTGATCGGTGAGTTGGTTCCCAAAAACATGGCCATCGCCAAGTCCTTTGAGATTGGCAAGGCCGTGGCTCGTCCACAGCTGCTCTTCACCGCCGTGGTCAAGCCCTTTGTCATTGTCCTGAATGGCTTTTCCAATAAGGTGCTGAACCTTTTTGGCATGGAAGCAAAGGAAGAAATTTCCGGAGCCAGGTCACCATCGGAACTGGCTTCACTGGTGCGCAGATCCGCAGAAATGGGAACCCTTGATGAGGGAACCGCAACGTTTGTGGCGCGTACTCTTCGCTTTTCCGAGCGCACGGCAGCCGATGTCATGACCCCTCGCATGCGTGTTGAAACCATCGAAAGCACCAAGTCGGTGGCCGAAATTATTGACGTCGCCCGGCGCACCGGGTATTCCCGATTCCCCGTTATTGGTGATTCGGCCGATCAGATCTTGGGCGTTGTGCACCTGAAAAGTGCGGTTTCCATTCCTTTCCACAAGCGCACAGGCATCGAGGTGGGTGCCATCATGACAGACGTATTGCGAGTGCCCGAGACCGTCCATCTGGATGCCTTGATCCTTGAACTGCGTGGGGGAAATTTGCAAATGGCCGTGGTCCAGGATGAATATGGTGGAACCGCGGGCGTCACCACCTTGGAGGACCTTGTTGAGGAGATCGTCGGCGAGGTGTCCGATGAGCATGATCGCATTAAGCCCGGAATCCTGCTGGCCGCCGACGGTACCTGGTTCTTCCCGGGCTTGATGCGCCCCGACGAGGTCTCCGAACGCATCGGCCCCCTGACCGTCCCCGACGAGGCAGGCTACGAAACTGTTGGCGGCTTCATGATGGCAGAACTGGGCCGCATCGCAGCAGTTGGGGACACCGTGCCCGTTCAAGGTGGATCACTGATCGTGGAAAGAATCGAGCGACGCCGGATCGACCGCATCCAGTTCATCCCGGCAGCAACTGCTACCCAATCGGAAGCAACGAACGAAGCCGGTGATTCGAAGTGAACCCCTGGGCTGGAATCGCTTGGCTCGTGGTGCTGTTGTTTGGCAACGCCTTCTTTGTCGCCGCCGAGTTTGCTGTTATGACTGCCCGGCGCAGCCAGATTGAACCCCTGGCTGATGCCGGCTCCAAGCGGGCCAAGATCACTTTGGGCGCCATGGAGAACGTCTCGCTGATGCTTGCCTGCTCACAATTGGGAATCACGGTGTGTTCACTGTTGATCCTGAATGTGGCAGAACCTGCCATTCACCACCTGCTGGCCGAACCCCTGCACGCTATTGGCCTGCAGGACAATGTTGCCGGACCGGTGGCCTTCGTCATCACGTTGGCTCTCGTGACGTTCCTGCACGTGACCTTTGGCGAAATGGTGCCGAAGAATATGAGCGTTTCGGCTGCTGACAAGGCGGCGCTGCTGTTGGCGCCTCCGTTGGTGCTCGTCAGCAAGGTTGTTCGCCCCGTTATTGTGGCCCTGAACTGGAGTGCAAACCACATTGTGCGCCTCTTTGGTATTGAGCCCCAAGATGAGGTTTCTTCCTCCTTCACCTTGCAAGAGGTGCAGTCGATTGTTGAGGAATCAACACGAAGCGGCCTCGTCGATGATCAAACCGGCCTGATCACGGGCGCCTTGGAGTTCTCTTCCCAGACGGCTGGCGGGATCATGGTTCCACTGGACGCCTTGGTCACCTTGCCCACCGAGGCCACTCCCGTGGACTTTGAGCACAAGGTGGGCAAAACCGGATTTTCCCGATTTGTGTTTGCCGATGCCGAAGGCAACCTCATGGGTTATCTGCACCTCAAGGACGTGCTTCGCATTCCGAGGGAGCGCTACCAGCTGCCCATCGGCGAAGGGCGCGTGCGGTCCATGGTCAATATTTCCTCCACCGAGGAAATTGAAGACGTGTTGGCTGCCATGCAGCGCTCAGGTTCCCACATGGCGCGCGTCATTGACACCAATGAACAAACCAAGGGTGTGCTGTTCCTTGAAGACGTGATCGAGCAGCTGGTAGGCGAAATTCGCGACGCCACGCAGACTCAGATCCAGGATCGCAAACGGGCCTGATGCGAACGGTTCCCAATATGGGCTATGCTAAATCCTATTGGTAACTGTTCTCATTAGCACGTCGAAAAGGAATTACATGTTTCAGTCCCGCCGCTCGGTTCTCATTCTCGGTGCAACCCTGGTTGCCTCCGTCGCACTGACAGCCTGCGGTGGGGCTGAAGCAACTCCTGCGGCTGAAGGTACTGTCTCCGTGGTTGCCACCACCAATGTCTATGCGGACATCGCGAAGGTTGTGGGTGGGGAGTTCGTCAGTGTGCACTCGATCATTTCCGACCCCAGTGCCGATCCTCACGGCTACGAGGCCAATGCGCAGGACAAGCTGGCCGTTTCAAAGGCCCAGGTGGGCATCGAAAACGGTGGCGGGTATGACGATTTCTTTACCCAGCTGGCCAAGGGGCAGCTGGATTCCGCCAAGATCGTCAATGTCAGCGAGCTGTCCGGACTGGATGCCGGTGAAGACTTCAATGAGCATGTTTGGTACTCGCTTCCCACCATGTCAAAACTTGCCGACGACCTCGCGGCCCGCTTCAGCGAAGCCCTGCCTGCTCAGGCAACCGCCTTCACCGATCAGGCCAAAGAGTTCAAATCAAAGCTGGCGGTTTTAGAGACTCGCCTCGGTGACCTGAAGATGGTACACGAAAGTGCCGGTGCCGCCGTCACCGAACCGGTTCCCCTGTACCTGCTGGCTGAGGCTGGTCTAGTCAACAAGACTCCTGAAAAATTCACCTCGGCCGTGGAAAATGGTGCCGATGTTCCTGCTGCAACGGTAACCGAGGTGCTTGCCATGATGGCCTCGGGTGACGTGGCGGTGCTGGCCTACAACACCCAAACGGAAAGTACCCAGACCGAGCAAGTCAAGGCGGCCGCCGAGGCTGCGGGAGATCCCGTCGTCGACTTCTCCGAGACCCTTCCAGCCAACACGAGCTACCTTGACTGGATGCTTGGTAATGTTGAGAACTTGGAACAAGGACTAAATACAGTGGCCGGAAAATGACCCAAGCGGCACCATCGGTCATTACGCTCAAGCGGGCCACCTTAAAATATGGATCACGCACGCTCTGGCAGGATCTCAACCTCGACGTTCACCCGGGTGAATTCCTCGCCGTCCTGGGCGCCAATGGCAGCGGAAAAACCAGTTTCCTGAAGATCTTGCTGGGCTTGGCCCCATTGAGTTCCGGGCAGATAATGCTCGACGGCGTACCCGCCAAACGCGGCAGCCGCGCCATTGGCTATGTTCCCCAGCAAAAGCACTTTGCGCCGGATACGGCCATGCGGGCTCGGGACCTGGTCGGTTTAGGTGTCGACGGGGACAAATGGGGCTTTCGGCTCCATGGACGCGCCTACCGTCATCGCGTAGACGAGCTGCTCGACATGGTCGGCGCCTCCAGCTATGGGAAGATTCCCGTGGGCATGCTTTCCGGTGGCGAACAGCAACGGCTGCGGATCGCCCAGGCCCTAGCTTCCAGTCCAAAGGTCTTGCTTTGCGATGAGCCGTTGTTGTCCTTGGACATGAATCACCAAAAAGCCGTGAGCGCACTAGTGGCCCAACAAGCCAAGGCGAACGGGACCGCCGTCGTATTTGTCACGCATGAGATCAACCCGATCCTGGAGCACGTTGACAGGGTCCTGTACCTGGCGGGCGGGCGATTTACGCTCGGAACCCCCGATGAGGTCATGCGCACAGAGGTGCTGTCAAAGCTGTACGGAACCAACGTTCAGGTGCTAAACGTCGAGGGGCGCCTGGTGGTAGTTGGGCGCCCGGATTCGGTCATTGACGGCCACATTGATGAGCAGGTTGAAGAGGAACCACAGGTAATCGACACACCCGCCAAAGTCGCTGCATCCATCAACGCTGCACAAGGCCGGGGGATCTCGTGAACTGGGCGGACTTCACCAACGCTGTCTTTAACTTCTCCAATTATGCAGAATTGCTTCCACTGTTCCGCGACACCCTCTTGGCCGGCGCCATTCTAGGGTTGGTTGGTGGCTTGGTCGGCACATTTGTCATGATGCGCGATCTCGCTTTCGCCGTCCATGGCATTGCCGAGCTGTCCTTTGCAGGGGCGGCGTTTGCCCTGCTGATTGGTGCGGATGTCATTTTTGGATCGCTTGTTGGTTCCATTGCCGCCGCACTGCTGCTGGGGGTCATGGGGGTGCGGGCACGGGAGAAAAACTCCGTCATTGGCGTCATCATGCCGTTTGGCCTGGGGCTCGGCATCTTGTTCCTCTCGCTGTACGAAGGGCGTTCGGCCAACAAATTCGGCCTGCTGACAGGCCAAATTGTCTCGGTTGATTCCACGCAGCTCTCTGTTCTGGCCGGGACTGCCCTCATCGTGATTGTTGGACTCGCGCTCATTTGGCGACCCCTGACCTTTGCCAGCGTCGATGCCGATATTGCCGCCGCGCGCGGGGTGCCGGTGCGGACACTTTCGCTCGCGTTCATGTTCCTCCTGGGCATCGCCGTGGCGTTGTCCATCCAAGTTGTTGGTTCGTTGTTGGTCTTGGCCCTGCTCATCACACCGGCCGCGGCGGCCCTGCAGGTCACCGCCACCCCGCGCGTGGTGGTGCTGCTCAGCGTGGCCTTCGCCATGATCTCAACCGTGGGCGGCATCATGCTGGCACTGGGTGGAAGCATCCCGATCAGCCCCTACGTCACGACGCTTTCGTTCCTCATCTACGTACTGTGCCGGGTTGTCGGCGCGTGGCGCAGGCGCCGCGGCTGGTCTACCAGGCCCGCGCTGTAATCCACGAACTTATGCGCTGAACTCACCGCGGGTTCCGCGTAGAGGCGTTTATGCGCTGAACTCACCATGAGTTTCGCGTATGCGTTCAGGCCTACCTGGGTCTAGCGTTGATGCATGGAGTGGTTTGGCTCTGCTTGGTTTGGTGATGCCGGCTATGACGTTGCGCGATTCGTCCTGCAGCGGGGCATTGCTGCGGTCTTTGTGATTGCCTTCATCTCCAGTGCCCGGCAATTTCCTGCCTTGCTGGGGGAGCGGGGACTGCTTCCGGTCCCGCGCTACTTGGCCCGTGCGCGGCGTCCGCCGGGCCCCACACTCTTCAAATGGCGTTATTCGGACGCATTGCTGCGCACGGTCGCGTGGACCGGGGCGGTCCTGGGCATGTCCGTGGTGCTCGGCCTGCCCCAGCAGGGCCCGCCCTGGCTGCCCATGGTGGTGTTCCTTTCGCTGTGGCTGCTCTACATGTCGATCGTGAATGTTGGGCAGGTCTTCTACGGGTTTGGGTGGGAAATCCTCCTGCTTGAAGCAGGCTTCCTTGCCGCTTTCCTTGGCTCAAATCAAACCACGACGCCGGTCATCACCATCTGGCTCCTGCGCTGGCTCGTGTTCCGGCTCGAGTTTGGCGCCGGCATGATCAAGCTGCGCGGTGACAGGGCGTGGCGGGATTTGACCGCCCTGTACTTCCACCACGAAACCCAGCCCATGCCCAATCCGCTTAGCTGGTGGTTCCACCATCTGGCCAAGCAGCTGCACAAGGTGGAAGTGCTAGGAAACCACTTTGCCCAGCTGGTGGTGCCGTTCCTGCTCTTCGCACCGCAGCCGATCGCCACCTGGGCAGCAGCCGTGGTGATCGTGACCCAATGCTGGCTCCTGCTCTCAGGCAACTTCGCCTGGCTCAACGCACTGACGGTGGTGCTGGCGTTTTCCGCCGTCTCCCTTCCCGGTAGCACTGAGGTTCCGGGGATGCCAGTCTGGTTTATCGGCGTCGTGCTTGCCATGGGAGCGCTCATGCTGGTGCTGAGCTGGTGGCCCTTAAAGAACTTGTTCTCCCGAAATCAGGTCATGAACGGGAGCTTCAACCGCTGGGCACTCGGCAACGCCTATGGCGCCTTTGGGAGCATCACCCGCGATCGGCACGAGGTGGTGGTGGAGGGTTGGGATGGGCGAACGTGGCTTGAATACGGTTTTCATGGCAAGCCCGGGGATCCCGCGCGCCTGCCCCGGCAATTTGCGCCTTACCACCTGCGGCTGGATTGGATGATGTGGTTCCTGGCGCTTGGGCAGCCCGGCATGGCCTGGTTCCTGCCATTTCTGGGGAAATTACTGGCGGCGGATCCGGCCACCCTGAAGTTGCTCCGGCACGACCCCTTTGGTGGGCGGCCGCCCTTGCAACTGCGGGCCCGTGTTTTCGCGTACCGCTACACCACTTGGCGCGAGTGGCGGGCGACTGGTGACTGGTGGGTTCGGGAGCCGTTGGGACTGCTGGTGCCGCCCATCGGTCCTGAACCTCCTGAACCGCAGGAAAGCTAGTCGTCCTCGTTGTACCGGGCAAGCGCCATCGCGAACGCAGCGATCTCCGAATCGGTCCAGGCTGACAAACGGTCCTTGGCCACGTCTTGATGCGCTGCCGTAGACGAGGCCAGCTGGATCCGACCAAGTTCAGTCAACGCCAGGATTCGGCCCCTGCCCGACGGCGGGTTCTTCGTGGAGCTGTCCTTGATGTCCGTTTCATGGTCCTGGTAGTGGATAAGTCCAAGCTCGATCAGCGTATTGACCTGCCGTGAGACGGTGGAGCGATTCAAGGTGAATGCTGTGGCGATGTCGGTGGCCCGCGTGCCGGCCGTGGTGGCGATGAACCGCAATAGCGAATGCTCGACAAATGTCAGCGGATGATCGCTGAGGCGAGAGCGCGCGTTGGAACGGCGGGAAATTTCGCGCAGTTGGCTAAAGACGGCTTCGACATTGCTGTCGCGCGGGGTGGTGTCCATATCCTCAGCTTAGTACCTGTTGCGTGAAACAACATTCAATGTTGCATTATGCAACATTGGGCGTAGGCTTGAATCATAATGACGAATCACAGCACTTACCTTGCCACCATCGATCCCGATCCCATTCATGATCCCATTGTGGATTCTCCGGAGCCTGCGCAGATCCTGCCGCTGCCTGAGAGTCGCCCAGAGCGCCTGCCGGCAGCGGCCTGGCGAAAGCTTGGCCTGACCATGCTGATTCCGTTCTTCCTCGTCGCTGTCATGGGCCTGGCCTATCTTGGCGCTTTCCATGAGCCTCAGCCGCACAACGTTCAGGTGGCGGTTGTGGGTGATACGGCGGCCACCAAAGTGTTTGCGCAGACACTCAAGGACACTGCGGGGGAGGCCCTAGACGTGCGGACGGTGCCTGACGAAGCCAGTGCCCGCGCGTTGATCGCTCAGCGTGAACTGGCTGCCGCTTACGCCTCCGGTGAAGCGAGCGCTACCTTGTTCCTCTCGAGCGCAGCCTCGGAAACCACGGCTGGCATCACCCAAAAGATCTTTCTGCCGGTGGCCTTTGAGCAGCATCTTCCATTCCAGGTGGTTGACGTGGTGCCTGTGGGCCATCATGACAGTACGGGCCAAGGCTTGTTCTTCATGCTCGTGGCCTTGAGCATTGGCGGTTATGCCAGCTCGGTGCCGCTGTCAGGCTTCATGGGCAAGGTACGGCTGCGTACACGCTTTGGCCTGGCCGTTCTTGCCGGGGCGGTTGTGTCCACGATCGGCGTCGTCATCGCCGGTCCCATTTACAACGTGTTGCAGGACAATCTGTGGGGCATCTGGTTGTTGTCGTGGGTGTATGTCTCCGCCATCGTAATGATAGGGATGGGCCTGCATCCGCTGCTGCGCCATTGGACCACGCCAACACTGACGCTGCTCTTTGTTGCCCTGAACTTTACGAGTTCCGGTGGTATCTTCAGCCCTGACATGCAGCCAGGCCTATTTGGCGGGCTCCATGCGTTCTGGAATGGTGCCGCCTGGCATCACGCGGCCCAGACCCTGGCCTACTTCCCGGGACAAGCTATTGGCAGTGACGTTCTGAAACTCGCCCTGTGGTTAGTCCCGGGAGCCTTGCTGATGGTACTCACGCATGCGTGGAGCGCACGAAAAACCCGGCTGGCAAACGAGAACGCCCGCATCCGCGACGTTGAGGAAGCAATCGCCGCCTAGGCGGCAGTGTATCTAGGTGGAAGTGCATCTAGGCGGCGGAGCACTCCGGGCACAAGCCGTAGATTTCCACGGTGTGCTGGACCTGGGTGAAGCCGTTTTCCGCGGCAATACGGGCGGCCCAGCTTTCCACAGCGGGGGCCTCGATCTCCACCGTCTTGCCGCAATTGCGGCACAGGAGGTGGTGATGGTGGCTGGTGGCGTTGCAACGGCGATAGACGGCTTCGCCCTCGCCGTTACGGAGGCTGTCCAGCAGACCTTCATCGGCCATGGAGGCAAGGATGCGGTACGTGGTGGCCAGTGAAACCGGCGTGCCTTGTTCGTGCAGCAGCCGGTGCAGTTCCTGAGTGCTGACAAAGTCATCAAGCGTGTCCATCGCGGCGCTAATGGCCACACGCTGCTTGGTGACGCGCTGCTCCTTGGCCGGGACATCGTTCATTGCGCCAACTCACTTTCTCATTGCTGATCCAGTCATCCAGCCTAGCGCACCATCGAAGGGAACCTCCTTGTTGGCGTAACCATGGCCGGGGCAGGGCTGCAGGCCTAAGATGGCACCATGTTGCTGACAAAATTCGCCCACGCCTGCGTCCGGATCGAGCAGGACGGCCGCGTGCTGGTACTCGATCCGGGCATTTTTTCGGACTCCGAGGCTGCCCTCGCGGGTGCCGACGCCGTCCTCATAACTCATGAACACGCAGACCATTACGACGCCGAGGCCCTCACCAAGGCTCTCGAGGGTTCACCCGAGCTGACGGTCCATGCCCCGGCCGGTGTTGCCAGCGAGCTGCGGGAGAGGGCCCCGGGCCATGCCGCCAACATTTTCGACGCCGCTGCCGGGGATCACTTCACGGCGGCCGGATTCGCTGTCCAATGTTTTGGTGGCCAACACGCGCTCATCCACCCGTCCATCCCGGTGGTGGCCAACCTTGGTTACCTGATCGACGATGACTTGTACCACCCGGGGGATTCGCTCATTGTTCCCGACGGAGTCAGCGTGGGCACCTTGCTGGTGCCGGTCCATGCGCCCTGGTCTAAGGTCTCGGAGGTGGTGGATTTTGTAGTTTCGGTACGTGCCCCGCACGCCTACCAAATCCATGAGGCGCTGCTGAACGAAAACGGCCTAGCCTTCACCGAATCCCACATCGCCCGGATTGGGGCGCTGCACGGTGTGAAATTCCGGCACCTGAACGCGGGGCAGTCGGTGGATATCTAGCCCCACGCCGGGTCCTGCAGTAGGCAAGAACTTCAACTGCCCGTAGAGTTCGATCAGGATTTTTGTCAGTCATTGAACGTCTTTGGGGGAATCGTGGCACCACTTTTTGCAATGCGCCGTTTGTGGCGGGTCCCAGCAATTCTGGCTATTGCCGCCGTGGTCCTGTCCGGAGGCCTCCCTGCCAGCCCAGCCACCGCTGCGGCTGGCACCGGGAGCATTAGCGGCACAGTATCAGCCGCACCCGGGGTCGACGTTTCGAAGGCGTACGTTGTCGCTTTTCCTGACGACGGCGCGCTTACAACACACTCAGTGGCCGTTCGTCCGGATGGCAAGTACACGCTGGACAACCTGACGCCTGCCAAGTACAACGTCAGGGTCAACGGCCACATCAGCGGTGGATACGACGCTTGGTATGGCGGCGTTACACAGGCCACAGCCAAGCCGGTAGCCGTTGGAGCTGGACAGGCGATTTCGGGCATCAATGTGAATGTGTCGCTGGGGGCTACTGTTTCCGGGACAGTCACCGTGCCCGAGGGAGTCTCGAATGCCAATGTGGGGGTCGAGGCATTTCCAGATGATCCGCGCCTTGGTGCAGGCACGATTCTTTACAGGTTCACGGATGCTGCTGGCAGCTACACGCTTCCAGGATTGCCGCCAGGCGCATACACCTTGTGTTTCTCACCGGGTGATGACGGTGCGCTGAAGGGCCTTTGCGGTCCGGCCAATTCAGAGGACGGCGTCAGGATTACCGTCGGTCCAGCAGAAATTATTACCGGGATCGACTACAGCATGCGGAGATCCTCAACCATTAGCGGGACGCTGAACCTTCCTGCGGGCTCCACGACAGCAGGCCTCACAGTGTCCGCCCGCGATGAAACCTACTTTTACCCCAGGGGCCGAAGCCGAATTTCCCCTGACGGATCATTCAGGATCACTGGACTGTCACCAGGACAGTACCTGGTCAAGGTCACTGCAGAAGTCAGCCAGAGTGATTTGGTGGATCAATGGTACGGAGCGGCAACCAGCCCCGCATCATCAGTCACTGTCATTGTCCCGCCCGAAGGAACTACCCCGGGAATCGATTTCACCCTCGTTCAGGCACCGCTTTTTAGTGATGTATCCGCCGTCTCTCAATTCACGGAAGACATCACCTGGCTGGCGGCCCGAGGCGTCACTGCGGGCTACCCGGACGGGACGTTCCGGCCACTCGAACCGATCCACAGGGACGCCATGGCCGCGTTCCTGTACCGGGCGGCGGGCATGCCGGCATTCACACCCCCTGCAAAATCGCCCTTCCGCGACGTTTACACCACGGCTCCCTTTTACAAGGAAATCACCTGGCTGAGCTCCACCAAGATCACTACCGGCTATCCGGATGGCACCTTCAGGCCACTGGGATCCGTCAACCGTGACGCCATGGCTGCATTCCTGTACCGCATGACGAAGACTCCCTACTGCCAGCAATTTCCCTCTGAATATGCGGCGTTTAAGGACAACCCGGCCAATGCCCGCTTCCATGACGAGGTTGAGTGGATGGCCTGCACTGGCATTTCAACAGGTTGGTCGGACGGTACGTACAGGCCTTTCCAACCGGTCCACAGGGACGCAATGGCAGCATTCCTGAAGCGCTGGACATCCAAACAGGGCTATCAGCCCTTGAGCTAGAAGTAGTCCATGCAAAGAAATGGCGGCCCCGGCATCTGCGGGACCGCCATTTCTGTGTACTGGCATTACGGAGCAGGTGCTCCGACGGTGTCGTAGAGGGCGTAGTCATCAGTGGTCAACGTTCCATTTTGGAAAACGTTGAGGCCAAAGCTGATCGCTGTGGCTCCGGCGGGGAGTGCGGGTGTTGTCCACACAGCCTGCGCGTAGCTCGGCGTGGAGGCGAACCAGGGGCTCGAAGTCCAATACGTCCACGTGCCGTTAGCGGCCTTGTAATACGCGGCAAATTGCGTGGGAACCGTTGAGTTATACCAGGCACGCATCGAGTATGTGTGTCCGGCAATTCCCACGGGTGCACAGCTTCCGGAGTCCAAGGTGGGAAGAAGCTTTGCATCTCCGTTGGCGTACCCGGTGACGGCTACGGTTTCTGCCCTGGTGCCTGTGTGAGCCGCAGTGCTGGAGCTAAAGACCGGTGTGTTTGTACCGTAGTTGGAAGCCTGCCAGCATTGCGGGAAGGCGCCGGTGCCGGCGGTTTCCAGGCTTGCGTTTTGCACCAGGTTTGTCCCCGGCGTTGGCGGTGGTGGCGGCGGAACTGCTGCCGCATCAAACATGGCGTAATCATCGGTGGTGAGTGTTCCGTTGCTGGCAAGGTTCAGGCCAAAACTGATCGCGCTGGCACCGGCAGGCAATGCTGGCGTGGTCCATGAGGCTTGCTGATAAGTGGTTGCGGCCGCGAAGAACGGGCTGGCCGTCCAGTAAGACCACGATCCCAGGCCTGTCCTGTAGTAAACCTCTATTTGGGTGGGGGCATTGGACTTGTACCATCCGGACAATGTGTAGGCATGACCTGCCGTGGCATTGGGGGAGCACCCTCCCAGATCCAATGCGGGTAGCCACTTTGCATCACCGCTGCTATATCCAGTGACGATCAGCTTCGCTGCTCGGGTTCCCGTCCGCCCGGGAGACACCGTGCTGAATGCGGCCGTATTGGTTCCATAACCGCCGTTCTGCCAGCACTGGGGCACGCCGTTCGTCAAGGTTTCCAACCCGGGATTGGTAATCATGTTGCTGCCGACGGGTTTCGCTGGAACGGCAGGACCGGAGACAAGTGCCTTGACGGTGCCGCCAATCACTTGGTCCACGGTCTTCACCGTGGTGGTTGCCGGGCGGGTCTTTAGCCACGCGGCAAACTGCTGGAAGAGGGCTGGAGAAATGGTGAGCGGGTCCGTACCGCCTGTGCCGATGTGATGGAAGGTCAGCTCCACCCAGCCTCCTGCCGTCTCCGCCTGTGTGACGGACTTCTTCAGGTCAGCCAGTTTCCACGTGCTGTCCACCTGGTCGGGGGCTTTGACCTCATAGGCATCGGCAGGGGGAATTGTCTCCGCGAGCTGGCAGCCGTTGCAGCCAAACCGTGAGGAGATGTCACCTAGTCCGCGGGCACTGTTGTACCCGCAGTTTTGGACAATTGTCTTCGTCGCTGCGGTCAGGGAAGCGAAGGGGTAGGCGAAGCTGGTGATGCGGAATCCCCAGTTACTCAAGTTAACACGGTCATTGCAGACTTGGCGGCTCGCTTCGTCGCTTGGCAGAGTCGCCAGATCCGGGTGGGTCACGGTGTGCCCGCCAATCTCATGCCCGGCAGCGGCCAAGGTCTGAAGATTTGCCACGGTCATGTACCCGGGCTGGTTGATGTATCCGGAGGGCACGTAGAAAGTGCCGCGAAGTCCGTAAGTGTTCATGATGGTGGCTGCGGCGAGTTGATCCGCGTTCCCATCGTCGAACGAGAGGGTTATGGTTGTCGGTACCGCGGCCTGCGCCGGGGCACCCACGGCACCCACGAAGAACGCGGCAAGTGCAATGGCTATGGCTGAGGCTGCCAATTTGGCGGGCCATTGGGCACGCTTCTTCATGGTGAAGGATCTTTGGCTACCCCGGTTGTACATTGCCTTGCGAAACATCTGGAACCCGCTTCCTATGCCAGCCAGCACGAATTCGGAACCGAGGTTTGGCGGCTCTCCGTTGACGTATCTCTTAGTCCTGGATCAAGACGTTCGCAGTGTCTCCAATGGGGTTGAAGAACCCAATTGCGCGGACGTAATGAAGGTGACCATGGCGTGTTGATTTCAGGATGTAGCGTACGAAACTTAGGGTCAAGAGGATGCGTCCCAAAAGGCGTTAAACAGGTATTAAAGCGAGTGTTCACCGCATTGTATCTACCCCTGCCACACTCCGGTGGCGAAGAAATCGTCAAGGGTTGCGAGGTGCGGGGCAGGGTCAAGGCCCTTCCCCGCCAGCCACGCTGGGTTGTTGTAGCTGCCAACATAGCGTTCGCCGCCGTCGCACATGAGCGTGACGATGCTGCCCTTTTCTCCTGCGGCCACCATCTGCGCGATCAACTGCCACACACCCCACAGATTGGTCCCGGTGGAGGGTCCGGCGTGCAGGCCCGTGAGCTTCTCGAAGTGCATCATGGCCGCCACGGAGGCGGCGTCCGGGATTTCCAGCATGTCGTCAATGACACCGGGGACGAAGCTGGGCTCAACCCGTGGACGGCCAATCCCCTCGATGCGGGAGGAGTTGCCGGTGACAACGGATAGGTCCTGGTTTTTCCATGCCGGGTAGAACGCCGAGCCTTCCGGGTCCACCACCATCAAGCGCGAGGAGTGACCGTGGTACCGGATGTAGCGTCCGATCGTCGCGGAGGTGCCGCCGGTGCCGGAGCCCACCACCACCCACGATGGTTCCGGGAACCTCTCGTGCGCCAGCTGGGTGAAGATGGATTCGGCGATGTTGTTGTTCCCGCGCCAATCTGTGGCCCGTTCGGCATAAGTAAATTGGTCCATGTAATGCCCGTTGGTCTCGGTGGCAATACTCGCAGCTGCCGCATAGACCTCATCCGCGTGGTCCACGAAGTGACAGCGGCCGCCAAACTGCTCGATCAGGGCGATCTTTTCCGGGCTTGTCCCGGCCGTCATGACGGCCACGAAATCCAGCCCCAGCAGCTTCGCAAAATACGCCTCGGACACCGCGGTGCTTCCCGAACTGGCCTCCACGATGGTGGTTCCCTCATTGATCCACCCGTTGACAAGGCCAAAGAGGAACAGTGAGCGGGCCAGTCGATGCTTGAGGCTGCCGGTGCGGTGGCAGGATTCGTCCTTCACAAAAAGGTCGACACCCCAGTGCTCCGGCAGCTCAATCTTATAGAGGTGGGTGTCGGCAGAGCGGTTATTCTCCGCCTGTAGCGTTGCAATGGCGGTGTGGGTCCAGGACCGGGAAACGGGTACGGCAGTCATACTCATCAGCGTATCGTGATGCGGCGGCAGCGCCCTTGTCTCTCGTGATCGTCGGCCGGGAAGTACATTAGTTGGAGGATCACAAGAATTTCTCCCGAGGAGCCGCCATGTCAATCTTGATGAACGTTGCCCAGCTGCAGGAACGCCTGTCCTCCGAAAAACGCACCGTGCTGTTGGATGTGCGCTGGGTGCTGGGCGATCCCCATGGCCATGACCACTACCTGGCCGGCCACATTCCCGGTGCAGTCTTTGTGGATATGAACACGCAGCTGGCCTCCCATGGACGGCCCGAAGAGGGCCGCCACCCGCTGCCCCACGAGGCTGACTTTGCTGCCACCGTGCGCGCCTGGGGCATCAATGACGGGGACACCGTTGTGATGTACGACGACGCCGGGTCGGCTGCCGCTGCCCGCGCCTGGTGGCTGCTGGGCTACTCCGGCATCGAGAACATTTTCCTGCTCGACGGCGGATTGGCCGCCTGGCGGGCTGCCGGACTGCCCCTCGCGGACGGCGAGGAAACCGCGGAGCCAGGTGACGCCGTCGTACATTATGGGGCGAAGGCAACCATCGATGCTGACGGTGCCGCCGCATGGGCAGGAATCCTGCTCGACGCGCGGGCGGGGGAGCGGTACCGGGGAGAGGTGGAGCCCATGGATCCACGGGCCGGGCACATTCCGGGAGCCGTGAGCGCGCCAACCACGGAGAACCTCGCCCCGGACAAGACGTTTTTGCCGGCAGCGTGGCTTCGGGCGCGGTTTGCGGCGTTGGGTGTTGAGCAGGGGAGTTCCGTGGCCGTGTATTGCGGTTCAGGAGTGACGGCGGCACACCAAATTGCCGCACTGGAGATCGCCGGGTTCAAGGCTGCTTTGTATCCGGGATCATGGTCGGCGTGGTCAAATCAGGCGGGGCGTCCGGTTGCTACGGGTGCCGACGGCGATAGGGTTGAGGAATGACCCAAGTTAAAGCCTATTCAGCAGCGTCGGCCACGTCAGGGCTCCGCCCCGACACCGTGGAACGCCGCGCACCCGGACCTCACGACGTTGCCATCGACATTGCATTTTGCGGGCTGTGCCACTCTGATGTGCACACCATCCGGTCCGAATGGGGACCGGCAAAATACCCGCTGGTGCCCGGCCACGAGATCGTGGGCGTCGTGAGCCGCGTGGGCGATTCCGTTGAAGGCTTCACGGTTGGCCAGCGCGTAGGCGTGGGCTGCATGGTGGACTCCTGCCGCGAATGCGATTCCTGCCTCGAGGGCTTTGAGCAGTACTGCGAAGCCGGAAACGTCGGCACCTACGGCGCAGTTGACCGGCGCAATGGCGACGTCATCACCCAGGGTGGCTACTCACAGGGCATTGTTGTCGATGAAAACTACGTAGTGCACATTCCTGAGGGCATGGATCCGGCCGCCGCCGCACCGTTGCTGTGCGCCGGGGTCACCACGTACTCGCCACTGCGCTACCTTGACGTTCAGGAGGGCGACGCGATTGGCGTGATTGGATTGGGTGGATTGGGCCACATGGGCGTCAAGATTGCCAAGGCCCTCGGTGCAACGGTGACGGTCTTCACCACCTCACCGGCCAAGGCCCCTGAAGCGCTGGCACTCGGCGCCGACACCGTTGTAGTGTCCAGCGATCCCGCGGCGATGGCTTCGGCCAAAGGATCGCTGAACGCCATCCTGGACACGGTTGCAGCTGTTCACGATCTGAACCCCTACCTGCGAACCCTTGCCCGCGACGGTGCCTTGATTCAGCTCGGCCTGCCTTCCGAGAAGATGCCGCCGGTGGATCCGGGGCAGCTGATTCGCAGGCGCCTGGCTTACGGCGGATCCTTGATTGGCGGTATCGCCGAGACGCAGGAAATGCTTGATTTCTGTGCCGAGCACGGCATCGCCTCAGACATTGAAATGGTGACGGCCGCCGAGCTGGATCAGGCCTACGATCGCATGGTGGCTGGCGATGTGAAGTACCGCTTTGTCCTCGATGTGGCTACCCTCTAACTCTTTCTAACCCTTTAGGAGCATTTCTTGAGCACTTTGTTCAGCAAGATTATTGCCGGTGAGATCCCTGGGCGCTTCATTTGGAAGGACGAGGATTGTGTTTCCTTCCTGACCATTGGCCCTATCACCGATGGTCACGTCTTGGTGGTTCCGCGCCAAGAAGTGGACAAGTGGACCGACGCCTCGCCTGATCTCATGGCCAAGCTCATGAGCGTTTCGCAGAGCATCGGGCAGGCCCAGCTGGCCGCCTTTGGTGCTCCTCGCGCCGGCGTGATCGTTGCGGGTTTTGAGGTTGAGCACCTGCATATTCATGTGTTCCCGGCCTATGGGCTGGAAAACTTCAGCTTTGCCGCCGTAGATAACAACCCCGATCCGGCTGTCTTGGACGCCAACGCTGAAAAGTTGCGGCTGGCCCTGCGCGAGGCCGGGCATGGTGAGTTCGTCCCCGAGAGCTAGATTCTCATGCTGGCAAAAATGCGCCCGCCCCCCAATAATGCGCCCCGTAGACCGGGTGCATTTGTGGGGGACGGGCGCATTTTTCGTGGACGGGGCGCGGTGGCTAGCTGAACGCGACTCCTGGCTGGCTCACCGGTGAAAAAGCAGCGCGGAAGATGGCCCGCGCCCTGCCCGCCGCCGCCGCGCGTTCCGTTTCCGGCGCTCTGGCCAGCATGAGGGCCATCATGGAGATCGCCAGCATGACATCCTCGGTTTCGACGTGGTGGCCAAAACGTCCGCTGGCTTGATCGCGGGCCAATAGGGCTGTGGCCACTGCTCGCATGCGGGTATCTAAATGTTCGGCCCGTTCGTCGCGCTCTGACACGATCAGATCGATCATGGCCGTGGAGGCGATGACCTGCTCGGCCACGCTGTCAAAAAGATCGGCCAGGGTTGTGTCGTGCCGGGCAGCCAGCTCCTCAAGGGTGCCGATGTTTTCATCGAACACCGCAACGGCTAAGGCAATCCTGTCCGGGAAATGGCGGTAGAGGCTGCCCTGCCCCACACCTGCCCGGCGGGCCACCGAGCTGAGCGGCGCTCCTAATCCGGACTCGGCAAAGACCTCACGGGCAGCCTTGATGAGCGCGGCACGATTGGCGGGTCCGGCACTGGGCCCTAGGTTCACTTTTGTTTTCGTTGACACAGGGCTAGTCTATAACCGGACAGTGTTGTCCGGTAGGACTTGGAGAAGGCGAAGGGGAGTCATCATGAATGGATGGGACCGCGAAGTTGATCTGCTCGTTGTTGGAACGGGAGCCGCAGGCCTCAGTGCCGCAATTACCGGCGCCGATGCGGGATTGAAAACCCTTGTTGTTGAAAGTACCGAGCTCTGGGGTGGCACCACGATGCGCAGCGGAGGCGGGCTCTGGATGCCCACCAATCCGTTGATGAATGGCTTTGGAGTGAAGGACTCGGTTGAGGACGCGCTCACTTACATGGAAGCGGCCATCGGTGAAGCTGGTCCGGCCAGTTCTGCGGAGCGCCGCTGGGCCTTTGTTCACGCGGTTCCGTCAGTCTTCTCCCTCTTGGACCGGCTTGGCATGACGTGGGCCGCCGCGAAGGATTACCCCGATTATTACCCAGACCGCCCCGGTGGTCGCGTGGGCCGATCCATCGAACCCGTACCCTTTGACGCTAAAGTGCTCGGCGACTGGCTGAAGTCCTCCCGGTATAAAGAGGGCCTGCCTGTTCCCCTGAAGAACGACGACGTCTGGCTGCTTTCTCGCGCATGGTCCAGTCCCAGCGGCTTTATTCGCGGCGCTCGCTTTGTGTTCCGCACACTGGGCGGCTTGCTCACGGGGAAGAAGCTCTTTGGCATGGGTTCGGCGTTGTCCATGAATCTGATGCATATTGTGCGCAAGCAAGGCACAGAGGTCTTACTCAGTAGCCCGCTGAGCGATCTGATTTTGGAAGACGGCAAGGTTGTAGGCGCGGTCATTACCACCGCGAAAGGTGAGGAGCGCATCCGGGCGAGGGCCGGCGTCGTACTAGCTGCGGGAGGCTTTGCACAGAATAAGGAATGGCGACAAAAGTACCACGGGGTGCCGGGCTACAGCTCGGCGGCGCCAGGGGATCAGGGGACGGCCATTGAAATTGGACACCGAGCCGGCGGAGCGTTGGCCATGATGGACGACGCCTGGTGGGGTTCTGCGGTTCCCGATACTGATGGCTCGGCGCAGTTCATGCTCTCCGAGCGTTCCATGCCGTTCAGCATCATTGTTGACCAAAGCGGCGCGCGCTACACGAACGAGTCGCAAAGCTATATCGACTTCGGTCACGACCTGCTGAACCGGAATAAGGAAGTCGCAGCCCTACCGTCGTGGCTGATCTTGGACCACCGGCATAGGCAACGATACCTGGCCTCGTCGCTCATGATGAAGGGCAAGGGCAAGCGGGAACAGGGAATTGTGGTGACTGCGCCCAGCCTTGATGAGTTGGCCGAGAAAATGTCGATCGATCCCGCGGCACTGCGCGCGACCGTGGAGCGGTTCAATGGCTTCGCTAAGACCGGTGTAGATGCTGATTTTGGCCGCGGCCGCACGGTGTATGACAACTATTACGGCGATCCGCGGGTCAAGCCCAACCCTAACCTCGGCACGATCGAGAAGGGGCCCTTCACCGCCGTGCAGATTGTGCCCGGGGACCTTGGCACGAAGGGCGGGCTGCTCACCGACGAGCACGCCAGGGTTCTCGACGAGAGTGGCGCTCCCATCGATGGGCTGTACGCGGCGGGCAATAACACCGCTTCCGTCATGGGCCACACCTACCCCGGCCCTGGATCCACCATTTCCCCCGCAGTCATCTTCGGTTACCTCGGTGCGCGTCATGCGGCCGAGCAATTGATCATGGCCGGCGCCACACAGACCAGCACCATCCAAACCCTCGAAACGGAGACCGTTCTTCCATGAGTCACAACCCCAATAACATCAGCGGCGAATCGACCATCAAAGCCTGGCTGGCAGATCCCGCCGGCGGCCCCGTGCTGCGTGCACAGCTGGCGCAGGGCGGTCAGAGTGCGGAAGACCTGCGACCGGTCTCGAAATTGTCGCTCAACCGCCTGGTTGAGGTGAGTCAGGGAGCCTTCACCCAGGACATGGTGGACACCCTCGTGCAGCAGCTCGAGGCCGGCGATATTCCCGCCGAGGTTGCACCTGCTGCGGCGGAGCCCGCCGAGCCGTCCGTGGAGGCCCCGGTGTGGGTCGAGAAGGTCACCACAGGTCGTTTCTCAGGCAAGACCGTGATCATCACGGGTGCGGGCTCCGGGATTGGCCGTGCCACGGCATCTCGTGTGGCCCGCGAAGGTGGCCGAGTCATCGCTGTCGATATTTCCGAGGAACGCCTGACGGACTTTGCCGCCTCACTGCCTGAAGGAGACATCGTCACGGTATCCGGTGACATCACCGACGACGACGCAGTGGCAGCCATTGTTGCCGCAGCGGGGGAGCGCATCGACGGCCTGGCCAACATCGCGGGCATCATGGACAATATGACGCCCATCCACGAGGTCTCCGATGACATCTGGAACCGCGTCTTCAACATCAATGTCAACGGCACCATGAAGCTCATGCGCGCGGTTGTTCCCGCCATGCTCGCGCAGGCACAGGGTTCCATCGTCAACGTCGCCTCCGAAGCTGCCCTGCGCGGCTCGGCTGCCGGCGCCGCCTACACGGCGTCCAAGCACGCCGTCGCGGGTCTGACCAAAAGCAGCGCCTTCATGTACGGCCCCAGCGGCATCCGCGTCAACGCCGTGGCGCCGGGACCGGTCATCACCAATATTGAGGCACGTTTTGATTCCGCCTTGGGCTCGAACCGCGTGCGCCGGGCCATGGCTATTCTGCCGGATCCCGTTGAGGGTGACGCGCTCGCCGCCTCCATCACGTTCCTGCTTAGCGACGACGGCGTGAACGTCAACGGCGTCATCCTGCCCTCCGACGGTGGCTGGTCGGCCGCCTAACCCGTTGGATTTCTGCGTTCCGTTTGATGCGAATATGGCGCCACTTTTGAAGTGGCGCCATATTCGTTAATAGCGATGTGCGGACGTGAAGTGAGCGGCACCCGGGGTCCGTCAGTTAGCATTCTCCTCATGGGTATCTGTGGATACAAATTTGAGGCTGGCAGGGGTGGAAGTGCCATGAAGGGATGGTTTCAGTGAACGGACAAGATCCACGCGAGCCCGTTCCACGCGAGCCCGTTCCGCGCTCGCAGTCCGGCCGGACACCCCAGTGGGTGCATGACGAAGAGGTACAGCGGCTGGTCGGTGCCATGCAGGGTGAGCCTACCGGGGCGAAGAAACGTCGATCCTTGTTCGGCGGAGGCCGTTCGGCCAAAGCACACGTGAAGAGACGTTCCTTTGCCCCACTGCTGTTGACGGTGTGCACGGTTCTGGCGATTGTCGGGGCCGGTGTCTGGTACGTGAGCCCCGATCTGGGTGACAAGATTTCAACAGCCATTGTTGGCGAGCAGTTCCACGAGCCAACGTCAGGCAGCATTCTCAATGCTGGGAGTCAATGGTCCGAGGGCTACCCACCCCGGGGCATTGACGCAGAAAAGAACCCTCTGGGACAACCCGCCGTGTCTGGCCAGAGCAGTGACAGCTACACCTTCATTGATGAAGAGGGCGCTTTTGTTGCCTACGATCCCTGCCGCCCCATCCACTATGTGACTCGTACAGACAATGCGCCAGAGGGAGGTCAACAGCTAATTACAGACGCTGTGGCTGCCGCGTCGAAGGCAACCGGCTTGGTGTTTATCGACGACGGCGAAACCACCGAGGGCTTCGACGAAGAACGTGCGGTGTACCAGCCGGACCGCTATGGGGAACAGTGGGCGCCGGTGCTCTTTGTATGGGAGACCCCACAAGAAGAGGCCCAATTCACCATCAATGAGACGCCCGGCGTCGAGAATGTGGCAGGTCTGGGCGGCAGCCAGCCAATCGTGGGCGAGGCGGGTAGCCGAGTGTTTGTCACCGGCACGGTTCAGCTCAACGCACTCGCCTTCGACAACCTCCTCACGGCACCCAACGGCGCTGCAATCACCGGCGGGATCGTCCAACATGAAGTGGGGCATGTCCTTGGGCTGGGCCACGTACAGGACCCAACCCAATTGATGTATGAACACGGACAGAACGAGGTCACCACGTACGCGGACGGCGACCTCACCGGACTCGCGAAACTCGGTGCCGGGAAGTGTTACGCCAACCACTGATGCGGCGTTGGCGAAAACACGCCGGAACGTGGTGCGGCGTTGGGGGAAAGGTTAGGACATCGCCTTCGCCAGTGCCACCCGAATGCGCTTTTCCGAGACCGAGTACGCCGTCCCGAGCTCCACGGCAAACAAGCTGACGCGTAGCTCCTCAATCATCCAGCGCACATGCTCCAGCCCCGCTGTGGACCGTTGCCCTGGCAGCAAAGCCGCCACGGCGTCGTCGTACTCGTCTTCCAAACGCTGCACGGCGGCCATGGACTGACCGTCACGATTTACATTCGAGGGCAGCTTCTCGAGCCGCTTCTCAATCGCGCCCAGGTATCGGGGCAGCTGGCTGAGCTGGGCAAAGCCGGTCTTGGCCACGAATCCTGGGTAGACGAGCAGCTCCAGCTGTTGCTTGATGTCGTTCAGCGCGCTGATCAGCGGCAGGCTGGTGGTTTCCCTCAGCTTCTTCTGGATGCGCATATTCGAGGCCAAGACCCGTTCGACGACGGCCGTCACCGAGAACACAGTGTCAATCAGTTCCGCCCTAACCATTTCGTAGAGCGCGTCGAAGTCCTTCTCCGCCCACGGCAACGCGGCCGGGGTGAGTTTGTCGATCGTGGCCAGGGTGCAATCGGCGATCAATTCCGTGACGCTGCCATGCGGGTTTTGGCTGAACGTGAGTTTTTCCGTGTTGCTCAGGTGGTCCAGCACATACCTATCGGGCGAGGGGACCCGCAGGGCAAGGAGCCGGATGACGCCGCCACGCATGGCCGATTCCTGCACGTCCTGGCGCTGGTACACCCGGACACCGGCGACGGTTCCTTCGTCAACCAGGGCCGGATAGCCCGTCACCGTGTGGCCGCCGATGAGGCGCTTGACCTCGCGCGGCAGCGTACCCACGGTCCACTGGGTCAGTCCCGAGCGTTCTTGGATGCCATCGCTGGTTGAGCTTGTCGAGGGACCTGATCTCGACAGGCTCGATCCACGGGTGTCGTTGGTTGAGGTTGTCGAAACCCGGGTGCCGTTTGTCGAAACCCGGGGAATAACGGTCTTGGGCGTTGCACCCAGAGACTCGGCGATGGCGCGACGGGTGGCACCCGCCAGCTGCGCCTGAAGCGCGGCGAGGTCCTGCCCTTCTTCCAGCACGCGGCCATTCTTATCGACAACAGAAAATGCCATCCGCAAATGCGAGGGTACGGCGTCCCAATTCCATGATCCAGGCGGAATCACGTGGCCCTTGAGCCGGCGCAGGGCCAGCTCCAGTGAGGCCTCCAAATCGTCAACGCCGGGATCAAAATCAGCCGCCAGCGAAGCCGCAGCTTGGCGCCCAACATCCGGAGCCGGAATGAAGTTCTTCCGGATCGCCTTGGGTAGCGACTTGATCAGCGCCGTCACCAGCTCGGCCCGCAGCCCGGGGATCTGCCACCTGAACGGTGCTTCGGATAGTTGGTTAAGGAACAACAACGGAACCTGGACCGTCACGCCGTCGGACGGGTTGGGCGCAGAACCAGGAGCTGTGGGATGGAACTCGTAGGAAAGAGGCAGCTCAAATTCGCCCTGCGTCCACAGCTTCGGGAAGGCCGCCTCATCCAGCTCCGGCTCCTCGGACATGACCACTTGCGTGTCAAAGTCCAGCAACGCGGCATTCTCGTGGCGGGCATCCTTCCACCACTTGTCGAAGTGCCGCTCGGAGACAACATCGCCACCTACACGCTCGTCGTAAAACTCAAAGAGCGTTTCATCATCCACGCGCAGATCTCGCCGGCGCATGCGGGTTTCCAGTTCCTCCACCTCGGCCAACAGAGCCTGATTGCGGTGGAAGAACTTGTGGTTAGTGTGCCAGTCACCCTCCACGAGGGCATGGCGGATGAACATCTCACGGCTGAGAATCGGATCGATCTTGCCGTAGTGGACGCGGCGGTCCGGCACGATCGGCACCCCATAGAGGGTGACCTTCTCGTGCGCCATGACGGAGCCCATTTTCTTGGACCAGTGTGGCTCGCTGTACGTGCGCTTGACCAGATCCGGCGCTACCTGCTCGACCCACAGCGGCTCAAACTTGGCTGCAACACGCGCCCACAGTCGCGAGGTTTCCACGAGCTCGGCGGCCATAACCCAATCGGGCGACTTCTTGAACAAGGCCGAGCCGGGAAACACCATGAACTTCGTGCCGCGCGCGCCGGCGTACTCGCGCTTGCGCTGGTCGTAGAGGCCAATGTGGCTCAGCAGACCGGTCAGCAGGCTCATGTGGATGGCGTCGTGATTGGCCACCGGGTCGATCTCAGTGCCGGAGACCTTGATGTCCACGGACTTCGCCATCTGCTTGAGCTGCGCGAACAAATCCTGCCACTCACGCACCCGCAGATAGTTGATGAATTCGGCCTTGCACAGGCGCCGGAACGCGCTGGAGGACAGCTCGTGCTGCTTCTCCTTGATGTAGCGCCACAGGTTGAGGAAGCCGGTGAAGTCCGAGTTCTCGTCCTGGAAACGCTTGTGCTTTTCGGTGGCGAGCTGCTGCTTGTCGGTGGGGCGTTCGCGCGGATCCTGAATGGTGAGCGCGGCGGCGAGCACCATGACCTCGGCGGCCACGCCTCGCTTGGCGGCCTCCACGATCATGCGGCCCAGTCGCGGATCCACGGGAAGTTGGGAGAGCTGACGTCCGACGCCGGTGATCCCACCTTGGGCGTTCACCGCACCGAGTTCGCGCAGCAGGGTCACGCCGTCGGTGATGGCTCGGGAGTCCGGCGGCTGGACGAACGGGAACTTCTCCACGTCCTTGGGCCCCTTCGCCACACCCATGGCTGTCATCTGCAGGATGACGGCGGCCAGGTTGGTGCGCAGGATTTCCGGATCCGTGAACTCGCTGCGGGCGTTGTAATCCTCCTCTGAGTACAGGCGGATGCAAATACCGTCGGAGACACGGCCGCAACGGCCAGAGCGCTGGTTGGCTGAAGCCTGAGATACCCGCTCAATGGGCAGGCGCTGAACCTTTGTCCTGTGCGAATAGCGGGAGATGCGAGCCGTTCCCGTGTCGATGACGTACTTGATACCGGGCACCGTCAGCGAGGTCTCGGCGACGTTCGTGGCCAGCACAATACGCTTGCGGCTGCCCGGGGTGAACACGGCATGCTGCTCGGCCAGCGAGAGGCGGGCAAAGAGCGGGAGAATCTGGACATCACGCAATCGCGGATTTGTTTTGACTCGGCCGGCCAGCGCATCGGCGGCATCGCGGATCTCGCGCTCACCGGAGAAGAAGATCAGGATATCCCCGGGTGCCTCCTTGGACAGCTCATCCACCGCGTCGCACACGGCATCGAGCGGATCCCGGTCCTCCTCACTGTTGCCGCCGTCGAGTTGGCGATCCGTGCGGGAGCCGAGTTCGTCGTCGTCCATTCCATCGGAGTCCTCCCCATTGGCGGGGCCACTGAGGGGGCGGTAACGGATGTCTACAGGGAAGGTACGCCCGGAAACCTCGATGATCGGCGCCGGACCTTCGGGGGAGGCGAAGTGTGTGGCGAAGCGCTCGGGATCGATCGTGGCCGAGGTGATGACGATCTTCAGATCCGGGCGCTTGGGCAGGATCTGGCGCAGGTAGCCGAGGATGAAGTCGATGTTCAGGGAGCGTTCGTGGGCCTCGTCGATGATGATGACGGAGTATTTGCGCAGCAGGCGGTCGCGCTGAATTTCCGCCAGCAAGATGCCGTCGGTCATGAGCTTGATCTTCGTTTGGGGTCCCACGTGGCCGGTGAAACGGACCTGGAAGCCCACCTCTTCGCCGATTTCGACGCCCATTTCGCTGGCGATGCGCTCGGCGACCGTGCGCGCGGCCAGGCGGCGAGGCTGCGTATGCCCGATCAGACCCTTTTCGGCCAGCCCCAGTTCCACGCACATTTTCGGGATCTGGGTGGTCTTACCGGAACCTGTTTCGCCGGCGATGATGGTGACCTGATTGGCGGCGATGGCAGCCATGATGTCCTCGCGGCGCTCCGAGACGGGCAGCGCGGCGGGGTAGGAGATAGTGAAAGTCATGGTGCCGTCCAGTTTATGCGGTTATTGGTGCGGGCGTTCCTTTGAGCGCTGTGGCGCGGAGTGTGAATGCACCCTTTGCTACCAGCGCCAGAAGTACGACGCCGGACAACCCCAGTGCCGCTCCCAGCGCCAGGCAAGTGATTCCCCAGGCTGGCTTCGTGCCCAGCAGGCTCTGTCCGGTGGCCACAGCCGTACCGCCCAGATACGCCAACAGCGCACCGCTCGTGAACGTTAGCACCAGACGGGCGGAGAGCTCTCGCCAGCGGCGGTCAAGGACGGCCATCCGCGGATCCGGCAGCGACGCTGTTCTTGATAGGCGCCGTAGTGCGAGGAGCGAGGAACCCGTCAGTGCCAAGGTGGCAAGCGCCAAGGGAAGTGCGCCCTCCCAACCGGGGTAGCTGGCATCCGCCTGGGCGCTCACCATGAGAAACGCCAGGAACACGATGAGGGTGGCGAACGGCCCGATGAAGTGTTTCTTTGCTGCGAGCTTTTGGCGGGCTGGCATGGGGCCCGATGGCAATGAGTCAGTCGGCAATGAGGTGGCGGGTAAGGCCGAGAAAAGTAGCAATCCACCGCTGGCCGCTAGCCCTGCCGTGAGGGCTGTAGGCAGTCCAGCTTGGCCTGTTATGCCAATGGAAACCCTGAATAGAGCCGCGAACATGATCAGGGCGAAGACCATGCCAGCCGCTGGACGGAGTTGTGCTCGCAGCATGGCCTTGTTCTGCTCTGCTGCTGTCGCGTGAGTTGGTGCCCGCCCGGAGGCGATGGCCAGCGGTGCCTTCTTCTTAGTGATCCACGATGCTGTTGCCGTGACCGCCCATGCCAGGGCAGCGAGGATGGCAAGCACGGCAATCAATTTGGTCATGGAGGAAGTCTGTCACGAATAAGTACAGCCCCCACTCTCACAACGCTGCATCATGTTCCGGCTATTTTTGCCGAACGCTGCATCATTTTCCGGCCGACTGGCCACCAGCCCCGTCTGCGAGCTTTTGTAGCAGCGTAGCCAGTTGGGCCTGTTCTGCCTTCGTCAGCAGGCCCGTAATGGCGTGCTCGGTGGCCAGATGATCGGGCAACGCTTCTTCGATCAGGGTTCGCCCGGCAGGCGTCAGGGCAACCAAGGTGCCGCGTCCGTCGTCGGGGTTTACCTTTCGGGTAACCAGGGACCGGCTCTCGAGCTTGTTCAGGCGTTGTGCCACGGCGCTGGTGGAGATCATGGAGTCGCGCGCCAGGACGGCCGGGGTGAGGCAATAGGGAGTGCCGCTGCGCAGGAGGGTTGCGAGGACGTCGAAGCTGGATGAATCCAGCTCATGTTTGGCGAACGTGATTGCCAGCCGCGAGTTTATTGCAGCCGAGGCCCTGCTCAGACGGCCAATGACGGCCATTGGGGAAGCATCCAGGTGTGGCTTCTCGATCCGCCACTGCTCGAGGATGCGGTCTAAATGATCGGTCATGGCACAAGTCTAGCAATTTGCTAAGCACTTAGTTATATTAACTAAGTGCTTAGCAAAAAATTGCCTCTAATTCTCATGACCGCTCTGGCTCCCGCGCTATGGGGGACCACCTACTTGACCACAACCCTCTTTCTTCCTGAGGGTAGGCCGCTTCTTGCCGCGACCCTGAGGGCGCTTCCGGCAGGGTTGCTCCTGCTCGCGCTGTCCAGACACTTGCCGCAGGGATCATGGTGGTGGAAGTCCTGGGTGTTGGGAGTCCTGAATATCGGCGCCTTCTTCGCGTTGCTGTTCATTGCGGCTTACCGACTGCCAGGGGGAGTGGCTGCCATTGTTGGGGGCATTCAGCCGTTGTTGGTGGCGCTCCTGGCCAGCCGCGTCCTGCGCGAGAAATTGACATTGACCCGGCTGCTCGCGGGCACCACGGGAGTGTTTGGCGTGGCGTTGATTGTGCTCCAATCCCAGGCGAGGCTGGATGGATTGGGCCTCGCTGCGGCAGCTGGCGGCACGCTGTCTATGGCGGCTGGGATGGTCCTTGCTAAGAAATGGGGCCAACCCATATCAAGGATCGGCCGTCCGGTGTCACCTCTGGCAACCACGGCTTGGCAGCTGGTGGCTGGCGGCGCTACCTTGTCCATCCTGTTGCTGGTATTCGAGGGCTTGCCCACGGCTCCGCTGACCGCGCCAAATATCCTTGGCTATCTCTACTTATCTCTCATTGGGACGGCCGTGGCCTATTTCTGCTGGTTCCGTGGACTGGCCAGGTTGCCAGCCGGCGCGGCCGCATTCCTGGGCCTGCTCAGTCCCGTCGTTGCCATTGTGCTTGGGTGGCTGGTGGCCGGCCAAGCGCTGAGTCTCTGGCAGGTGGTGGGTATTCTCGTGGTGTTGGCTTCCATCGCGGCCGGCATCACTTTGAAGGGAACCGCCCATGATTCTGGCAACGTTCGCGCTCGCAGACAAGAGCTTCCAGCTACGCAGGGCCGTTGAGTCCGACGTCGGCCCCATCATCGAGCTGATTGCCCGTGACCAACTCCGGGCTGCCGTTGAATCGGCGGCGCCGGAGCGGAGAGAGCCCTATGTTGCCGCATTCCGCGCCATTGATGCCGACCCGGCGCATCTACTGTGCGTTGTCGAGGGCGTCGTGGGAGAGGGGGCTGTTGGCGAGGGTGCGACAGGCGAGGTGGTGGCCACCATGCAGCTGACGTTTCTGCCCGGTATGGCGCGAAGTGGGGCGACGCGACTGCAGATCGAGGCAGTCCGCGTCGATGAACAATTGCGTGGTTTAGGCCTTGGCGGCGCCATGATCACCTGGGCTGTTGATGAAGCTCGACGGCGCGGGGCGGCCTTGGTGCAGCTGACAAGTGACGCTTCCCGCCTTGATGCCCACCGTTTCTACGAACGGCTCGGTTTCACGCAGTCCCACGCGGGGTTTAAGCTGCAGCTGCCCTGATTGGCCCCCGATTTGCCTCCCGATTTGCTCGATGTGGGCTATTTTTGGGCCGTTCGTTCCTCCACAGCGGGGGCTCGCGTGGGTGCAATCCACGGATTTGCTCGGATGGTTGAGATTCCCTTCTGAATGTCAGTGGCCACACCTAGAATGGATGTAGCAGGGGATCGCAGAGTAATAGGATAAATATCCTAAATATTGACGGCTCGCATGGTTCCGCAGAGTTGGCTTTGGCTCGAACAGCCGAAGCCGGATATGCAGGCAGGTGAATGGCATGGCGGCACCGGAATGGTACGGAAGTGATCCCTGGACCACGTCTGTGCCCCTTTCTGCCGTGCTTGAGGGGAGAGCGTCGCTACCTGCAGCTACCCAGTTTGCGCCCGGATCCACAGAAACAATGGCTGTTTCTGACGGCCTGAACGGCCAGGACGGTTTGTCCGCTGGGGAGGGCGCCTCTGGATTGCTGGATTTGAGCGCGGAACTTTTGCAACGCTGTGGTTCATTCTTCGAACCGGTGGTTTTGGCGCAGTTGGATGCCGCCCTTGCCCACGAATTAGCCCACCAGGCGCAGCAACAGTCCGTCAGGGCCACCGAAGAGGTGGACAGGGCCATCCGGGAAGGGCGTCCTTCGGAAGCATTGGCGCATCTGGTCCATCGATCCGCCACAGCTACATCCGTCGCCGCCAAGTCCGCGTCGCAAGCAGCCTTGGCCAGCACAGTGGTTGAATCCCTTGGCGGCTGTGTGGTGGGACGCTGCACTGAGAGTGCTGAGAGTGCTGTGGGCGCCGCGGTAATGGGGGCCGGCTTCGACCCCAATGTTGTTGATCGGGTGTGCGGCGCCGATCTGATCGATCTGATTGCAGGCCTTGAGGAAGCCAAGAATGGAATCGCCGCCGTTCAGGCGCAGGCCCAAACACTGTTTGTGGCGCAGCAGCGGCTTGATCAAGCGCGGGCCGGTGTTCCCAAAGAGAAAATCGGGAAGGGAATCGCCCAACAAGTTGGCTTGGCCAGGCATGAGTCGCCCTACCGAGGACGGCAGCTGTGTCAGATGTCCGAGGTCCTGGTGCGGGAAATGCCGTACAGCATGAACTCCTTTTCACTCGGTCAGATCAGCGAGTACAGGGTCGGGCAAGTTGTCGCCGAAACGGCATTCCTCTCGCTTGAGGACCGTGCCAAGGTGGACCTAAAGATCTGCGGCGACCCGGCCGCCGTCGCACTTCTGGGCACACGGGAGCTTTGTGCCGAAACCAGGAAAGCCGCTTACGCGCTAGACCCTGAAGCGTTCGTCAAACGTCGGAAGAAGGCTCTGGGGGATCGCTACGTGTCCCTCCGGCCAGCCGCAGATGGCATGACGTTCTTGACGGCGCTGATTCCGTTGAAACAGGGAGTACGTATTCTGGCCACGCTCACCAGAGTCGCAGATCATGCCAAAGCTACGGGGGACGAGCGAGGCAAGGGACAGATCATGGCCGATGCCCTGATGCACCGTCTTGTCCGCCACACACCCTGTGATGAAGGCGCCGGCGACGTTGGCGACCATCGCGGCACGCAAGCAGGGCGTGGGGGAGACGTGGGCCGGACAAATCTCGGTCCGCAACTGTGCACAGCCGTGGACCAGCCGGACATCACTCTGGAACTGATCATGACAGACCGCTCCCTATTTGGCGGTGCCAATGATCCCGCAATTCTGGTGGGACACGAGCCCATTCCCGCACCTGCAGCACGCGCCATAATCCTCGGAGATGACAACGCCGGTGGGTTTTCGGCACAGGTATGGCTCAAACGACTTTTTACCCATCCGGAGAGCAGGGCCCTTCTGGCCATGGACTCACGGGCAAGACTGTTCCCTGAAGGAATTAAAGAGTTCCTGCGGTTACAGGATCAACGTTGCCAAACGCCCTATTGCGATGCTCCAATCCGCGAGTACGACCATGTCAAGGCATATGCAGCAGGCGGCGCCACGAGCGTTGAGAACGGTCAGGGGCTCTGCAGTGCGTGCAATCAGGAGAAAGAAGCGGAGGGGTGGATGTCGGAACCGGCGGAAGCGCCCGGGGCCGGGCCGCCGGGCGTCATATTAAGTACGCCCACGGGACATCGCTACGTGTCGACGGCCCCTGCGTTGCCGGGCTGAGAGATAGACGCAACTCGATGGCAGGCGGAGTAGTTGGCTTGACTGTGAGTCGTCATGTGTCCAAACCACTGACAATGGGTTCAACGTTACCTAGGCTAATAAGCACACCTCGGGAACAGCCGTTCTCGTGTTTGCGTGGAAAGGGATGTCATTATGGGACACATCACCGTTGGAACCGAAAATAGCACCTCAATCGAGCTTTACTACGAGGACCAGGGTGCAGGTCAGCCAGTCGTGCTAATTCATGGCTACCCTCTCGACGGGCACAGCTGGGAACGCCAAACGCGTGAACTGCTCGACGCCGGATATCGGGTCATCACCTATGACCGCCGGGGATTCGGCCAGTCAAGCAAAGTTGGCACAGGTTATGACTATGACACCTTCGCCGCAGACCTGAACACGGTTTTAGAAACGCTCGACCTTTCCGATGTCATTTTGGTTGGATTCTCCATGGGCACCGGCGAACTGGCCCGCTACGTCGCAAGGTACGGTCACGCCCGCGTTGCCAAGTTGGCGTTCCTGGCCTCCCTGGAACCATTCCTCGTTGCACGCGATGACAACGCCGAGGGTGTTCCTCAGGAAGTGTTTGACGGTATTCTCGCAGCGGCGAAGGGGGATCGCTTCGCCTGGTTCACCGACTTTTTCTCCAATTTCTACAATCTGGACGAAAACTTGGGCTCGAGGATTAGCCAGGAGGCCGTCACGGCAAGCTGGAACATCGCCGTCTCGAGTGCGCCAGTAGCTGCCTATGCGGTCGTCCCTGCATGGCTTGAGGACTTCCGTGAGGATGTGGAAGCGGTCCGGGCCAGTGGCAAACCTGCACTGATCCTGCACGGCACCAAGGACAACATCCTCCCGATTGATGCTACGGCCCGGCGGTTCCGCACGGCCCTACCCGAGGCGGACTACGTGGAAGTGGAAGGTGCTCCTCACGGTTTGTTGTGGACTCACGCCGAAGAGGTGAACGCCGCACTGCTTGCCTTCGTTAGCAAGTAGCAAGTAGTTGGTCGCTATGGTCGGGTTCCGTTGACTCAACTAGACGCCCGCACCCTTGGATGACCGAATGAGCTGTTGGTACCAGTAATAGGAGTCTTTGGGCGTGCGCTTCTGCGTTTCGTAGTCGATGTGAATCAGGCCAAAGCGCTGGGAATAGCCTGCCGCCCACTCAAAGTTGTCCATGAGTGACCAGTGGAAGTAGCCGCGCACGTCGACGCCTGCCTTCATGGCGGCGGCCAACGCCCTCAGGTGGGCGTCTGTGTAGTCGATCCTGCGCGCATCCGGAACCCGTCAGGCGTCGTCCGGGCCAAGGTTGTAAGCGGCACCGTTCTCCGTGATGACAATGGGCGGGAGCTTGTTGCCGTAGCGATTCTTGAAGTCCACTAACAATTCCGTGAGCGCATCGGGTACCACCGGCCAGTCAAAGTCGGTGCGCGGGTAGCCCTCCAACTCCCGAAGTTCGAAGGGAAGTGAGGCATCATCGAGGGCGTGCCCGTCGATCAGCGCCGCCCCGCCGGGTGTAGGAGCACCCACCAGAACAGGGTTGTAGCTGTTGATGCCGTACCAGTCGATGGGGGTGGAAATGGTGGCAAGATCGCCGTCGGGCAGGGGAGGCAGGAATCGCGCCAACGCCTCGGGATAGGCGCCGGTGAGGATGGGATCGGCAAACATCCGGTTGGTCAGAGCTTCATAAAGTCCGGCGGCCCGCTGATCCTCTTCCTGCTCGCTGGCGGGCCACGTGGCGGCGTGGTTGTTGGCGATGCCGATGTTGCTTGCCCCCGCCGAACGCAGTGCCTGAACGCCAAGCCCGTGCGCCAGGAGAAGATGATGAGCCGCCGGAATGGCGTCAAAACCGAGCGCAAGTCCCGGGGCGTGGATGCCGGCACCGTAGCCAAGCAGTGCCAGTGCCGCGGGTTCATTGATCGTGATCCAGCGCGGGATTCTGTCGGCAAAATGCCCGCCAAGAATGTCGGCGTACTCGGCAAAGCGGCTCGCCGTATCCCGGTTGAGCCAGCCGCCGGCTTGTTCCAGTTCCAGTGGGGTGTCCCAGTGGAACAGGGTGGGGCTTGGTTCGATCCCAGCTTCGAGCAGCGCGTCCACGAGTTTGTCATAAAAGCCAAGTCCGACGGCGTTCACCGCACCTTGGCCGCCGGGTTGGATACGGGGCCAGGAGAAGCTGAAACGGTATGCGTCAACTCCCAGATCTTTCATGAGCGCAATGTCTTCGGGGTAGCGATGGTAGTGGTCGCACGCAATGTCGCCGGTGTCGCCGTTCAGGGTCCTGCCGGGTTCTGCGGCGAAAGCGTCCCAACTCGACGCGCCGCGGCCACCCTCGTTGACGGCGCCTTCTATTTGGTAGGAGGCGGTGGAAACGCCCCACACAAAGTCGGCGGGGAACGTGGGAAATTCGCGAATGGTCATGCCAAGCCCCCAGGAATCGTTAGGTGGACTCGAGCCTCATGGATGCACCATTGGATGTCAAGGTCTCCGCAGAGCCGGAGCTGGAGCCAGAACGGCAGATCGAAGCTGGCACGAATGGCAAGGTGGTCGCTGTCCCCGGTCCCGGGCTTTCCAGCCGTTGAACACCTCGTGGAAAACAAAAATGGTGTCCGGCCATGCGAACTGATTCGCAAAGCCGGACACCATTAAAATGTGCCCTCGGAGGGATTCGAACCCCCGACCTACGGTACCGGAAACCGACGCTCTATCCCCTGAGCTACGAAGGCGAGGCAACCGTGGTTGCCGAAGGGAACGAGAAAGAGCTTAGCAGGTGCAGGCCATTGGAAGTAAAACGGATGTAGAACCGAGGCGCCGAGCCGGCCCGGAAGGGTAATTTTCGTTCACCTTCCGCCACCCTGGGGGAATTGTCCGGGGAGCGGCAGGTAGCGTTGGGTCAATGGTGACTTCATGGGGATAAAAACGCGGCACATGGCATGGCTTTTCGCCGCGGCCATTATTCTGACGGCTCTGACGCTTCGTGCGGCCGTAACGGTGGTTCCGCCGCTGATCTCCACCATCAATCACGATCTCCCACTCAGTGCGGCCACCATCGGCGTCCTGGGCATGCTCCCCACCGCCGCGTTTGGGGTTTTTGGCTTCCTGACGCCCTATGTGATCCGTTGGGCGTCGCTGGAGAAGCTCATTATCCTGTCAATTCTCGTGGGAATAGTGGGCCAAATCGCCCGTGTCCTCGCGCCCAACACGCCACTCTTCCTGGTCTTTTCCGTCGTGGCGTTTGGTGGTCTCGGTGCCGGAAACGTCCTGCTTCCGCCACTGGTCAAGAAGTACTTCCCCAGCAAAATCGGCCTCATGACGGCACTTTACGTCACAGCGATTTCTGTTGGCACAGCCCTGCCGGCCCAGCTGTCCGTACCGGTCGCCGACGCCACCAGCTGGCAATTCTCCCTCGCTTCCTGGGCAGGGATCAGCACCATCGCCCTGATTCCGTGGCTTGTGGCTCTCTTCTCCCCACGCACGACGGCGGCCACCGCCACCCCGAAAACCTCGACTTCCGTCGGGGCCAGGGAAGGGGCCGGGGAAGCGGCTGCCGCGCTGGGAATGGAAGCGGTGCGTACAGAGTTGGAGGTGCACTCCGCCCCGGTTGAGGTTGCACCGAAGATGAATCTTTGGCGTTCGCCCACTGCTTGGGGGCTGACGTTCATGTTTGGCTGCACGTCCTTGAACACCTACTCGTTATTTGCCTGGTTGCCGGAAATCCTCACTCAGGCCGGACTGGACCGGGCCCACGCCGGGTCGATGTTGGCGCTTTTTGGTGCCCTTGGACTGCCGCTGAGCCTTTGCATTCCCATCATCGCGGCCAAGATGCGTAATCCGTTCCCGGCCGTTCTGGGGATGCTGCTGTGCTTCGTCGTTGGTTATTTGGGCCTGCTGCTCTCGCCGGCCAATGGAACATGGATCTGGGTGGTATTTGCTGGTTTGGGCCCGGGAACGTTCCCGCTGGCACTACTGTTGATCAACCACCGCACCCGAACGCAACAAGGTGCCGGAGCGCTGTCCGGTTTCGGCCAGGGGATGGGCTACACCATCGCCTGCATCGGACCGCTGTTCTTTGGATTGTTGCGCCAATGGACAGGATCCTGGACCGCGCCGTTCATATTCTTGTTTGTCACCTTGTCTCTCTTGGGTGCCGGCGCCTGGATTATTTGCCGGCCCAAGATGCTCGAGGATGATTTCGCGCCCAGCACCGTGGCACCGTAGCCATATTTTGCTCGGTGCGGCTGCGGATTGGGGGAGGGTGCAGGGAGAACCGTACACTTAGAGGTGTGACTCCTGAAGAACTTTCTGCCGCCATTACCTCCTCCCTCAAAGAAGCCGTCAGCGCCGGTGAACTCAGCGTTCCTGCTGAGGCGCTGCCCACGGAAGTGCGAGTGGAGCGGCCTAAGAGCCGCGAACACGGGGACTGGGCAACCAATATTGCGCTCCAGCTGGCCAAGCCAGCCGGTGTTGCTCCCCGCAAGATCGCCGAGATCCTGCAAACACGCCTCAGTGAAATTCCCGGTGTTTCCAAGGTTGACATTGCCGGCCCCGGCTTCCTGAACATCACAGTTGACGCTGCAGCCGCAGGCGAACTGGCCAAGGCGATCGTTGAAAGCGGTGAGGCGTTCGGTACCAATACCGCGATGGCCGGAACCAAGATCAACCTTGAATTCGTCTCCGCCAACCCCACAGGCCCCATTCACTTGGGTGGCACCCGCTGGGCAGCCGTTGGTGATTCCTTGGCCCGTATTTTCCAGTCCCAGGGCGCAGACGTCACCCGTGAGTACTACTTCAACGACCACGGCAACCAGATTGACAAGTTTGCCCGGTCACTCCTTGCCAGCGCTAAGGGCGAGCCCGCACCGGAAGACGGCTACGGCGGAGCCTACATCGTGGACATCGCCAACGAGGTCATGGCGAACAACCCCGGCATCCTGAGTAAAGAAGATCCGCAGGAGGAGTTCCGCGCCCAGGGTGTTGAGCTCATGTTCGCCGCCATCCGCGCGTCCCTGCACGAGTTTGGTGTGGACTTCGATGTCTACTTCCACGAGAACTCACTCTTTGAAGACGGCGCCGTGGAGAAGCTCCTCGATCAGCTCAAAGAGTCCGGCAACATGTACGCCAAGGACGGCGCCTGGTGGTTGAACTCCACTGATTACGGCGATGACAAGGACCGCGTAGTCATCAAGTCCGACGGCAACGCAGCCTACATTGCCGGCGATATTGCCTACTTCAAGAACAAGCGCGATCGCGGCTTTGACCTGTGTATCTACATGCTGGGCGCCGACCACCACGGCTATGTTGCTCGTCTGAAGGCAGCCGCTGCCGCCATGGGCGACGACGCCGATCGCGTTGAGGTCCTGATCGGCCAGATGGTGAACCTCGTTCAGGACGGCAAGCCGGTCCGCATGTCGAAGCGCGCAGGCACCGTTGTCACCATGGAAGACCTCGTTGAGGTTGTTGGCACGGACGCCGCCCGCTACTCGCTGGCGCGTTTCTCCAGCGATTCCAACATTGACGTGGACCTGAACGTGCTGACCAAGAAGTCCAACGAGAACCCCGTGTTCTACGTTCAGTACGCCCATGCCCGCACCAGTGCAGTGGGCCGCAACGCCGCTGCCGCAGGTGTGGAACGTACAGCCTTTGACGCATCGGCCCTGGATCATGCCACCGAATCTGAGCTGCTGGCAGTTCTGGGTCAGTACCCGGGCGTGCTCACCCAGGCCGCCACGTTCCGCGAACCGCACCGCGTGGCCCGCCACCTGGAAGTCATCGCCGGCGCCTACCACCGCTGGTATGACGCCTGCCGCGTAACCCCGATGGGTGAGGAAGCCATCACCGATGTCAACCGCACCCGCCTCTGGCTCAACGATGCCGTGGCCCAGGTCCTGGCCAACGGCCTTTCAATGCTGGGCGTTTCCGCCCCGGATCGGATGTAAGTATGAATGACGTGCACGTCGCCGGCTCCGAGCTGGCCCCCGAATGGCTGCCTGCCGCCGGAGACCTCAACGAGTTGCTGCCCGCCATGTGGGCGCACGACGTCGAACGCGGCCAAAGCGGCGAGCTCACCATCAGCGGTGTGTCAGTTAGCGAGCTGAAGGCTCAGTTTGGCACGCCGCTGTTCGTCATGAGCGAGGACGACTTCCGTCTCCGGGCCCGCACCTTCAAGGATGCCTTTGACGCGGCCTTCAAGGATATTTGCGGCGGCGTTGACGTGTACTACGCCGGCAAGGCGTTCCTGTCCACCGAGGTGGCGCGGTGGGTTGACTCCGAAGGCTTGCGCCTCGATACCTGCTCCGGCGGCGAATTGGCCGTTGCCAAGCGCGCCGGGCTCAAGGGCGCAAACCTAGGCCTGCATGGCAACAACAAGTCCAACGCGGAGATCAACCGCGCCCTGGACATGGAGCTGGGCCGCATTGTGGTCGACAGCCTGCACGAACTTAAGCGCGTTGCTGAGATCGCGGCAGCACGCGGGGAAAAGGCCAACGTCATGTTGCGCCTGACCCCAGGCGTGCACGCCCACACCCACGAATCCATTGCCACGGCGCACGAGGACCAGAAGTTCGGCCTGTCCTTTATCTCGGAGGATCCGGAAGCTCCCGGCATGAGTGCCGCGGAAGCAGCCGCAAAGCTGGCCGTGGAAGCGGAAAGCATCAATTTCCTGGGTTTCCACGCCCACATCGGTTCGCAGATTTTTGAGGCCGAGGGCTTTGAAATCGCGGCCCGGAAGTTGCTGGCCTTCACCCACAAGATTCAGGAAGGCTACGGGATTACGCTGCCCGAGCTCGACCTTGGCGGCGGCTACGGCATCGCCTATACGGCCGTTGACGCACCGCGCCCGGCGGCCGAGGTCGCATTGGCGATGGCCGCCGTCGTCCGCGAAACCTGTCAGGAACTCGGCATGAGCGCCCCGCGGATCTCCATCGAGCCCGGCCGCGCCATTGTTGGCAGCACCACGTTCACGCTGTACGAGACCGGCACGCTGAAAACCGTGCAGGTTGAGGTGGCGGACCAAGAGGATGTAACGGCTCCTCGTCGCTATGTTTCGGTGGATGGCGGCATGAGCGACAACGCTCGTCCGGTGCTTTATGAGGCAGATTATTCGGCTGTTTTGGCCAATCGCGCCTCGCAACAGGCTCCCGCTTTGTCCCGAGTAGTGGGCAAACATTGCGAGAGTGGGGACATTGTTGTTAGAGATGTATATCTGCCCAATGACGTGGCGGCCGGGGATTTGCTTGCAGTTCCCGGAACGGGCGCGTATTGCTGGGCACTTGCCAGCAACTATAACTACGTGCCCCGTCCGCCCGTCGTCGCCGTCACAAACGGTGCCGCACGCTTGATTGTGCGGGGCGAAACAGAAGACGATTTGCTGGCACGCGATTTAGGGGCCTAGAACCTTTGACAGAGCGCAACACCGTGGACACCGATGTGTCCGCCACCATCAAGACCCTGAAAGTGGCGCTCCTTGGCGCCGGAAATGTGGGTTCGCAAGTTGCCCGCATTCTGCTCGAAGACACCAAGGTCCTTGCGGCCCGCACGGGTGCCCGCTTGGAGCTGGTTGGCATTGCGGTACGCAACGTTGACGCTCCCCGCGAGTACGCAGCGCCGCAGGAGCTGTACACCACCGACGCCTCGGCGTTGGTGCGCGGTGCCGACATCGTCATCGAGCTCATGGGTGGTCTGGAGCCGGCCAAGACGCTGATTCTGGAAGCCATTGAGCACGGGGCAACTGTTGTCACGGGTAACAAGGCGCTGCTGGCCGTTGACGGTCCCGCCCTGTACGAAAAGGCTGATGCGGCAGGTGTGCAGCTCTCCTATGAGGCCGCCGTTGCCGGAGCCATCCCGATCCTGCGCCCCATCACCGATTCGCTGGCTGGGGACAAGATCACCCGCGTCATGGGCATCGTTAATGGCACCACGAACTTCATCCTTGACGCCATGGATTCCACGGGAGCGGAGTTCTCCGACGCGCTGGCCGAGGCCACGCGCCTGGGTTACGCGGAAGCGGATCCCACGGCCGATATCGAGGGTCACGACGCCGCGGCCAAGGGCGCCATCCTGGCCTCGCTGGCGTTCCACACGCGTTACGCGCTGGAAGATGTCCACTGCGAGGGCATCACCGGCGTGACAGCAACGGATATTGCCGCGGCCAAGGATGCCGGTTATGTCATCAAGCTCTTGGCGATCGCCGAGAAGCTCGACGGCGGCGTCAGCGTCCGCGTGCACCCCACCTTGCTGCCTCGCGAACACCCCTTGGGTGCCGTGCGCGGTGCGTTCAACGCCGTGTTTGTTGAAGCGGAATCGGCCGGAGAGCTCATGTTCTACGGTCGCGGCGCTGGTGGCTCACCGACGGCCTCGGCTGTCATGGGCGATGTTGTTTCCGCGGCTCGCCGCCTCGTCTTGGGCGGCCCGGGCCGGACGGATTCCACCATTGAGGTGCTTCCGGTTCTGCCGATCGACGCCGTCTCAACGCGTTACTACATTCACTTGGACGCGGCGGATCAGCCCGGCGTGCTATCCAAGATTTCAGCACTTTTTGCCGAGAACGGCGTCTCCATCGAGTCGATGCGGCAGACCGTTCACCGTGAAAACGGTGAGAATGGGGGGCCCGGTTCCGCCGAGCTTCGCATTGTCACCCACCGTGCGGGTGAAGCTGCCTTGGCAGCAACCGTCGAGGCCATCAATGGCCTGGACGTTATAAATTCAGTTACGAGTGTCTTGAGGGTGGAGGGAGTCTAATGGCTCATCAGTGGCGCGGGGTTGTCCGCGAATATGCAGAGCGTTTGCCCGTAACGGCAGAAACGAAGATCATCACCTTGGGCGAAGGCGGTACACCCTTGGTGTACGCGCAGCAGCTCTCCGCGTTGACCGGTTCCAACGTGTACCTCAAGGTGGAGGGCATGAACCCCACCGGCTCCTTCAAAGACCGTGGCATGACCATGGCAATGACGGCCGCTGTTGCCGCCGGCGCCAAGGCCGTTGTGTGTGCCTCGACCGGCAACACCTCGGCATCGGCAGCTGCCTACGCCAAGGCCGCCGGCCTGACGTGTGCCGTGTTGGTTCCCGAGGGCAAGATCTCCATGGGCAAGCTCAGCCAAGCTGTGGCTCACGGCGCCACCATCTTGCAGGTCGACGGTAACTTCGACAACTGCCTGGACGTTGCCCGCAAGCTGGCCGATTCCTACCCGGTGTTCCTCGTGAACTCGGTCAACCCGGCCCGCATCGAGGGTCAGAAGACCGGCGCCTTCGAGGTCGTCGACGCGCTTGGCGACGCCCCTGATTACCACGTGCTGCCCGTCGGCAACGCTGGCAACATCAGTGCTTACTGGCGCGGTTACCGCGAGTACGCGGCTCCGTACGAGTCGGCAACGGCTGGCACTTTGCCTGCAGTTTCCACGCACACGCCCATCATGTGGGGCTTCCAGGCCGCCGGTGCAGCACCGTTCGTTGCCGGTCACCCCATCACCGAACCCGACACGATCGCCACGGCTATCCGCATCGGTAACCCGGCATCTTGGGACATGGCGATTGCGGCACGCGACGAGTCCGGTGGACTCATCGAGGCCGTCACCGATGAGGAAATCCTCTCCGCACACCGCTGGCTTTCGGCTAAAGAAGGCGTCTTCGTTGAGCCTGGCTCGGCAGCAGGCGTTGCCGGTTTGATCAAGAAGCACGCAGCAGGTCAGGTGCCCTCGGGCAAGACCTTCGTCATCACTGTCACGGGCCACGGCCTGAAGGACCCCGATTGGGCCCTGAAGAATGCCGATGGCAGTTCTGCTGAGCCCAAGTCGGTTCCTTTCGACGTGGTTACCGTTGCCAACGCTCTTGGCCTGACGGACTAGCAGCACCTCATCATGACAGGGTCCACCATGACTTCCCCGCTTTTGAAAACTCCCGTCTCCGGGGCAACCGCCACCGTGCGTGTTCCCGGAACCAGCGCTAACTTAGGCCCAGGCTTTGATTCACTGGGCTTGGCAGTTTCGCTGTATGACACCCTGAGCATCACGGTATTGGATGCTCCCGGGCTGGAGTTTGATCTGAGCGGGGAAGGGGTGGATGACCTGCCTCGCGATGCCACCCACCTCGTGGTGAAGACCATAGACATTGCCTGGGCCCGCCTTGGCTACTCCCGCGGCGGCTTGCGCGTCACCGCGGAAAACGTCCTCCCGCATGGTCGCGGATTGGGGTCCTCGGCGTCGGCCATCGTTGCCGCCATCTTGGCTGCCAACGCGCTCGTTGCCGCAGAGGATCAGCAGGACAAGGGGTGGGTTCTCCAGCTCGCCTCAGAGTTGGAAGGTCACCCCGATAACGTTGCCCCGGCCATTTTTGGTGCTGTGGCCGTCTCTTGGGATGAAAGCGAGAAGGGCGACGGCGCGGGGTACGCGAGTGTCAAGGTCACGCCGTCGGACTTGGTTGTCCCCGTGGTGGCCATTCCCAATGTTGAACTAAAAACCGAGCGAGCCCGTGGCATGCTGCCCGCCACCGTGCCGCACGCCGATGCAGCCGCTAACTCCGGCCGATCGGCCTTGCTGATGCACGCCCTGACGGCGGATCCTTCGCTCCTGCTGGCCGGTACACGTGATTACCTGCACCAGGATTATCGGGCCGAGGCCATGCCCGGCAGTGCCGCGCTCGTTGCGCAATTGCGTGCCGAAGGCTTCGCAGCTTTCATTTCCGGCGCCGGCCCCACTGTCATGGTGCTCGCCAACGGAGGGACACAAGCGCAGGCGATTGAGCAGCGCATTGCCGAATTGGGCAGCGAGGCGAAGAAGCAGGGCGAACACGGCGTGTCTTGGCGGGTTTTGCGGCTTCAGGTAGACCTCGAAGGTGCTAAGGTGGAAGTGCAAACTGGTTCATAAACACTTTCCCTCTTGATGGCTGATCTTTGCCGGCTAAGGAAATGAGCAATGTTTATTTGAGCCTCGATGCCGTTCTTACGGCCCGCATTATCTTGTGCGGTGACCGCTGGACCAAAGCATGGCAGCCGCCTGATTGGTCCTAGGATCACTCCCATTTGAGACTTGATTTCAAGAGCGAATCACACCATTTCCTGCACCTTTTTACGTTTATTCGGTAAAGGAAAATGGAACCTCAGAATTTCCCATGGCCTGCCAGTGCGGCAGCACATGGGACTCTGACACTAATCATCGCGGCCCCAATAATTGGGCCCGCCATCGAGGGGGAAGGATCCTTCGTGACCGAAACCGTAACTTCAGCTGCTCCCCATGCCGCTGATTTAGACACCGCCGCAACTAGCGCACCTGCAAAGTCCGCAGGACTGGCTGGCTTGAAATTGGCTCAGCTGCAGATTTTGGCGGGCCAGCTGGGTATCACCGGTGGCTCGCGGATGCGCAAGGGTGATCTTGTTGACGCAATTTCAGCCCACCAGCGCGGCTCATCTGTTGCGGACCGCCCGGCCCGCACCACCACCGCTACCGAGGCAAAGGCTCCCGCTAGGCGTGGTTCGGCTGCCAAGAAGGATGCTGAGCCGGTTGTTGAAGCAGCTGCCAGCACTGAAGCGCCCGCCAGCGAATCAGCCTCCGCCAATGAGCGCCCGGCCCGTGGCCGTGGCCGCAGCCGCCGCGCTGCCAGCAGCGATGGCATCATCACCACCGGCTCCGCCGCAGTAGCCCAGGAAGCACCGGCAGCAGAGCCTGCCGCCGTCGAGCCTTCCGCAGCTGACAATGGCAGCCAGCAGTCATCCGAGAACGACGGCGAAAACCGCCGCTCACGCACTCGCAACAACCGTCGTGCCCAGGGTGGCGGACGCCAGCAGGAATCCGCTTCCGAGGGTGCCGCTGCCGCAGAATCGGCCCCGGCCGAGACCACCGAAGCTGCCCAGACCACGCAGGCTGCTGGCGGTGAGAACACGGCCGAGGGCGAGAACGCTGAGCGCGGCAACCGCAACCAGCGCAACACCCGCAATCAGCGTAACGCCGGTGAGCGCAATGACCGCGGTCAGGGCAACGCCACCTCGAACGCCACGAGCAATGCCAATAACGGCACCAGCAACGGCAACAGCAACAACAGCAACAACAACGACGATGAGGACGGCTCGCGCAACAACCGCAACCGTCGCAATCGCCGTGACCGGAACGTCAACGAGTCTTCCGATCGCAATGACCGCAATGACCGTAACGATCGCAGTGGCAACAACAACAACAACCGCAACGATCGCAACGACCGTTTCCGTGACCGCAACGAGCGCCGCCGCGGCCGCACCCAGGGTCCTGACTTCGATGACACCGAGGTAACCGAGGACGATGTCCTGCTGCCCGTAGCCGGTATCTTGGACATCCTGGAGAACTACGCATTCGTGCGTACCTCCGGATACCTGCCCGGCTCGAAGGACGTTTACGTGTCCCTGTCACAGGTCAAGAAGTACAACCTGCGCAAGGGTGACGCCGTCGTCGGTGCCATCCGTGCACCGCGTGAAGGTGAAGACCGAAGCAACGCCCAGAGCGCACGCCAGAAGTTCAACGCCCTGGTCCGCGTCACGAGCGTCAACGGCAAGAACCCGGATGAGCTCAAGGACCGTGTTGAGTTCTCCAAGCTGGTTCCGTTGTACCCCTCCGAGCGTCTTCGCCTGGAAACCGACCCCAAGAAGGTCGGGCCCCGTGTTATTGACCTGGTTGCCCCGATCGGTAAGGGCCAGCGTGGCCTGATCGTGTCCCCGCCCAAGGCCGGTAAGACACTGATCCTGCAGGCAATCGCCAACGCCATCACGATCAACAACCCTGAGGTTCACCTCATGATGGTCCTGGTTGACGAACGCCCTGAAGAAGTCACCGACATGCAGCGCACCGTCAAGGGTGAGGTTATTGCCTCAACCTTCGACCGCCCCGCCGATGATCACACGCAGGTTGCCGAACTCTCCATCGAGCGCGCCAAGCGCCTCGTGGAAATGGGCATGGACGTTGTTGTCCTGTTGGACTCCATGACCCGTCTGGGCCGTGCCTACAACAACTCGGCTCCGTCCTCCGGCCGCATCCTCTCCGGTGGTGTGGACTCCGCAGCTCTGTACCCGCCCAAGCGCTTCTTCGGTGCAGCCCGCAACATTGAAAACGGCGGCTCACTGACCATCCTGGCCACGGCACTGGTGGAAACTGGTTCCAAAGCTGACGAGGTCATCTTCGAGGAGTTCAAGGGCACCGGCAACATGGAGCTCCGCCTGTCACGCCAGCTGGCCGACAAGCGCATCTTCCCGGCCGTGGACGTCAACGCTTCGGGTACCCGTCGCGAGGAGAACCTGCTTTCTCCTGAAGAAGTCAAGATCATGTGGCGCCTGCGTCGCGTGCTCTCCGGTCTGGAAATGCAGCAGTCGCTTGAACTGTTGACCTCCAAGATCCGTGAAACAGGCTCCAACGTCGAGTTCCTGATGCAGATCCAGAAGACAACGCTGGGCTCCAAGGCCGAACAAGACAAGTAGCTACTCACACTGATCCGCCTTCGCAGAGAAGGGGCCCGCTTCGCGGACGCCCGAAGCCGCTCCCGGCCCCTTCTCTGCTTCGGCGGATCTGTGGGTTAACAGTGTTTCGTTCGCGTCCTTGAAGAAGTTATTAGACTTGACTTACGTCGAGAGAGGTTTTTGAAATGTTTGAATCCATCCACGGGCTCCTTGATGAGCATGCTGAGTTGCAGATGCGCCTCAGCGAGCCTGAAGTGCATGCGGATCAGTCGCTGGCACGCAAGCTTGGCCGCCGTTATGCGGAATTGAGCAACGTTGTTGAGGGTTACCACCAGGTGGAGACAATCGGCGACGATCTGGAGGCTGCCCGCGAAATGGCGTCCGAAGATGCCGAATTTGCTGCCGAGGTGCCGGTTCTGGAGGAGCAGCTCGCTGCCGCCCAGGAGAAGCTGCGCCGTCTGTTGATCCCGCGTGATCCGGACGACGCCCGCGATGTCATCCTGGAAGTCAAGGCCGGTGAAGGTGGAGACGAGGCTGCCTTGTTCGCCGCCGACCTGGTGCGCATGTACACCCGCTACGCGGAAAGCCGTGGCTGGAAGACCGAGATCATCTCCGCCACCCAGTCAGACTTGGGCGGCTACAAGGATATTTCCATTGCTGTGAAGGGCCGTTCCAACGATCCCGCCGAGGGTGTCTTCGCACGCCTGAAGTTTGAAGGTGGCGTGCACCGCGTGCAGCGCGTACCGGCAACGGAATCTCAGGGACGTATTCACACATCCGCCGCCGGTGTTCTGGTGCTGCCGGAGGTTGACGAGCCCGAAGAAGTGGACATCAACCAGAACGACCTTAAGATCGATGTCTACCGTTCCTCGGGCCCGGGTGGCCAGTCGGTTAACACCACCGACTCCGCCGTGCGTATTACCCACCTTCCCACGGGAATCGTGGTGGCTATGCAGAATGAGAAGTCACAGCTGCAGAACCGTGAGGCCGGTATGCGCGTCTTGCGTGCCCGCATCCTGGCGCACCAGCAGGCCATCGTCGACGCCGAAAACTCGGCCGTGCGTAAGTCTCAGATCCGTACCATGGACCGCTCTGAGCGCATCCGTACGTACAACTACCCGGAAAACCGGATTGCCGATCACCGCACGGGATACAAGGCCTACAACCTTGACACCGTCATGAACGGTGAGCTGGAACCGGTTGTGCAGTCGGCCATTCAGATGGATGAGCAGTCACGCTTGGACGCTTTGGGTGACTGAGATTTCACTGGCGGATGCGGTTAAGAGTGCGACGGCGGTCCTTGCGGCAGCCGGCGTGCCCTCACCGGCTGTGGATGCCCAGCTCCTCGCTGCGCACCTGCTCGGCGTGAGTCGCGGTGAGCTAGCCGCCATGTTATTTGGCACAGCCGTGTCACCGTCGGGTTATGACGCGCTTATTGCGCGCCGGGCCGAGCGGGAGCCGCTCCAACACATCACCGGTGTTGCCTACTTTAGGCACCTGGAACTTGCCGTGGGCAAGGGCGTGTTTGTGCCACGACCTGAAACTGAATCGGTAGTTCAGCTCGGCATCGACGTATTAACACAGTTGCGCCAAGATCGTGGTGCGGAAGGTGAACTCGTCGCCGTCGATCTTGGGACGGGCTCAGGCGCCATTGCTGCAGCCATGGCCACTGAAGTTTCTGGCAGCCGTGTCTACGCCGTGGAATTGAGTGACGACGCATTTCCCTGGGCGCAGCGGAACCTTGCTGGTACAGGGGCAACTCTTGTTCATGGCGATATGCGTCATGCGTTCATGGAGCTCAACGGCACCGTGGATGTTGTGGTGTCGAACCCGCCTTACATCCCCGCCGCCGCAATTCCCCGGGATATTGAGGTCAGGCTCCATGATCCACACATGGCGCTTTACGGTGGGGGAGCGGACGGCATGGAAATGCCTACGGCCGCGGCGGCAACGGCCGCGCGTCTCCTGCATCCAGGTGGCTTCTTCGTCATGGAGCATGCTGAGGTGCAGGCCGAGCAAATGGCCGCCCTCCTTAATGACAGTGGACTCTGGGAGAACGTTCGCACCCATGTTGACCTGACAGGGCGGGACAGGGCCACTAGCGGCCTTCGACCCTAATAAAGTTTCGCGAAGAGTTTCGGTTTTGACGGCCGCGTTCATCTGTATGGGCGCCGTGATGAAAGAATGGAATTGTGAGTACCACTTCTTATAACTGCACCAATGACGCCCAGCGCGCCGAGGGCCTGGCCCATGCGCAAAAGGCCATTGCCGCCAAGCAGATCATCGTCATGCCCACGGACACCGTCTATGGCATTGCCGCAGACGCATTCTCCCCGCAGGCAGTGGCAACACTCCTAGCCGCCAAGGGCCGCGGCCGCAATATGCCGCCGCCTGTGTTGATCCCTCGGATCGGCACCATGGAGGGGCTCGCCGTCGACATCCCCGACGATGCTCGCAAGTTGGCCGAAAAGTACTGGCCGGGCCCGCTCACCTTGATTTTCCATGCCCAACCAACCCTTACGTGGGACCTCGGCGAAACGCACGGTACGGTAGCACTTCGTGTTCCGGACGATCAGCTTGCCTTGGATCTGCTCACCATCACCGGACCGCTCGCCGTATCTAGCGCCAACCGGACGGGCCAAGAGGCCGCTCAATCGGCCGCGGAGGCTCGGACCCAGCTGGCCGAATCTGTTGAGGTTTATCTGGAAGGCGGCTTCCGTCCGCTCGAAGGCACGGATCCCACTCCCTCAACCATTGTTGACGCAACGGGTCTGCGCCTTCGAGTAGTTCGTGAAGGCGCCATCTCGCTGGAAGAAATCAAACGCATGATCCCCAGCGTTCTCTCGGCCGATGCGGAGCCGGAAGTATGGGCACCGGTCAGCCTGAGCAAGGATGCTCCGGCTGATTCGGCAGAGGAAAGCACTCCTGATTCGGCGGAGGAAAACGCTCCGGTGCTTGACCTTGCCAAGGCGGATGAGGAACCTGAGGTGTCCGATGAGGCGCCTGAACCGATGGACGATTCCGTTGAGTCCACCGAGCGCGCTGATGATGCTGACGCCCAGACTGATGATGCAGACGTCGAGGCGGATGATGCTGACTCACAGGCGGATGACGCCGAAGAGCCTAAGGCTGCTGCTGCTTCCTAGCTTCACCTCGAAATGACAGTGGCCCCCAAACTATTTGTTCGGGGGCCACTGTCATGTGGCGAAGCGAGCCCGCTACTCTACCGCGGGGTATTCGCCGTCGCCCACATGATCGCCCCATTCGGTCTCCGGACCGTCCTGGCCGTCGGCCAACGATTCCCACATTGCAAGATGCGCCATGAAGTCTGTGGGCCGTGCGCCGTGCCAGTGCCACACACCAGGGGGAGTGTAGACGGTATCGCCAGGATGCATTTCAATGATTTCGCCTCCACGTGATTGAACCAAGCCAATTCCGTCGGTGACGTGCAGCGTCTGTCCGTTGGCGTGACGGTGCCAGGCCGTATGTGCGCCGGGAGCGAAGCGAACAAGATTTACCCTCAGCCGAGACGGAGCGGTACCTGCGGCAATAACGTCGTAGTGAACGTCGCCGGTGAAGAGTTCGGCGGGACCTTTTGTGGTGGGGGTTTTGGGTACGAGATGCATTCCGGGGGCTCCTATCAAGGGATTAAGGCTGGCGAACCAGGCCTTTCCTTACAGTACGCGGGGCCGCTTCGACAAGGGAGTCCCTGCCGATACCCCTATCCCCAGAGACTGGCTACCCAGCGTCTGCTTACCCTACGTCTGTTCACCCAGCGTCAGTGCGCTTGGTGAGCCTTCTCCAAAAGTGCTGCGGCGGACGGGACGGGAACGAGACCCACAGCTTCCGCCCAGCCCGGCGCCTGCTCCTGGCCAAACCACATCAGTTCCACCCTGCGGATGGGACCGTGCAGCCGTTCCCCCAGCAATCTTGAGGTGAAATAGCCGGTGGCGAGGACGGAGCGGCACAACCAACGTGGCAGCCGGCGGGGAGCATGGCCACCCGCGGCCGTCAGAACATCACTGACGGACAGGCCTTCCCACGGTTGCAGGACCACTGCCGGAACGTCTCCTGCGTGCTGCCCGGTCTGGACGACAAACCACGCCAAGGCATCGATTGAGCTGACAGGCGTCGGTGCCGTGCCGGGCGCGGCAACCGAAGCGATGGGGGAGCCTGCAACTTTGATAAGGGAGAGCGTTGTGGGACGGCTGATTCCCTGTACCGAGGTGGCACGGACGGTCACCACTGAGGTTGGTGCAGTGCTAGAAAGCAATAGCTCAAGGGCTTCCTCGCCGAGTGCCTTGGACCGGGAATATGCCGAAAAGGGAGAGCGCTCGGCGCTCTCATCAATCACGCGGCGGTGGCCCTGGACGGAGGCGCTGCTCAAATGAACAACCCGCCCTACACCGGCATCGTGGGCGGCCAAGGCTGCGACAGCCGGCAAGAGCGCGTTGGCACCCGTGAGTGCCTGCGATTCGCCGTCGCTGGGTGTAGCCAGGCCCGCGGCATTGATGACAACGTCGATGTCGGTGAATGCGCGGCAGAGCTCCTCGCGGACTGACGAAATTAGCGGGCTGTGGGCTGCAGCAACAATGGCGTCGGCCGTTGTTGCTGAGCTGTCAAGCCTTGGCGCCGACATGGTCACCACATTGGCGTCGCGTGCGCGAAGTTCGGCTGCAATAGCGCTGCCAACAAAACCCGAAGCACCGAGCACAAGCCAGCGAAGGTTAGCGGAATCCACCGACATGTCAGTTCTTGCCTTCCAACGGCGGCATGGGTTCAAAATCGGTGGCGGCGAGAATCGCCCGCGATTCACGCCAGCCCGCCAGGAGCCGGCCGCTGCCGCGGAGCGTCTTCTCCACGCCCACCAGGCGGAACAACTCCTTGGCGGCCGTCAGCGCCGTCCCCAGAGCAAAGCCCACGCGGTTAAAGCGTCCGTGGACTCGTAGGTACTGGCCCACCAGCCCTCGGTTGCGCATGACGTAGAACCGGCTGAGATCGGAGGAATCGTTCAGGTGCCTGATGCCCAGATCGATGCTCCGCTGGGAACGGGCCTTGTGCAGGACGAACTCGTTGACGTACATAACCGGACGTTGCAGAGAGACCTGCCAGCCGTAGATCGTGTCGTCCCAATTCAGGAAGAAGCGGGGGTCCGGCAGGCCCACCGAACGCGTGGCGTCGGTATGCAGCAACATCCCTTCGAAGCAGCCAACGTTGGTGGCAAATTCATTCGATGTGGCAAAGACATCGCCGTGGACGGGCAGCGGAAAGCCAAGAAAGGTGTTGAAGTTGTTTTGCCAGAAGAAGGGCCCGCCTTCAGCGTCATAGCGGCGGCCAACAATGGCGTCGTACTTATCCATCCACGGCCCAAAGGCACCGATGGCCCCGGGAACGCACGTGACGTCGTCGTCCATGAGCCACATCCACTGAGCACCCTCAGCCAAGGCTCGCTCAACGCCAGCGGAAAAGCCCCCGGCGCCTCCTGAGTTTTCGGCCAGTTGGTGGGCAATGACCGGAATGGGCGTGGCCAGTGCGGCGAACCGTTCCGTGGCGGACTCTATGACCGAAACCGTATTGTCGGTGCTGGCATTGTTGACCACAATGACACCGTCCGGCGCCGGACTCAGCGCCGCAATCGAGTCCAACAAATCTGCGAGGTAGTCCGCACGGTTGAAGGTGGTGATGACGACGAAGAACTGCTCGCGTCGGCCCAGGCTCAAAACTTCTGGTCCTTCATGGGGCCAAACTTGGCGCCGCGCAGTCCTGCAGAATAGGTGCTGATCCACGAGGCGAAGCCCTTGATGTCACCCTTTTTCAGGAAGTACAGCGGGTAGCCCACCGCGTCGGCTACGAGTGAGCGAACGCGGCGGTGCTTGCGGGTGAGGAAGCCGCGGTTGCGGTAGTAGTAGAAGCGCTTGAAAGGGGTTTCCGGAACCAGCACGTGGAGGCGGTCGCCCAGGACCTCCTGGACTTCTCCCCAACCAGCGGGGTGAGTGAGGGCCACCGAGGTGACGGTGCCAAATTTCACCTTGGCCTCGCGCAGGCGCAGCATGAAATCGGTTTCATCGCCCCGGATGAATAGGCGCAGATCGGGCAGGCCCACCTTGAAGAACACGTCTGTGCGGATCAGCGCGCCATTGAAAAACTGGCCAACGTTGTCGATGAAGCCAAGCGGTTCAACCACTGACCGTTCGTGGGTCAAGTGGCCGTCAATTCGGAACGGGAAAGACAACTTGGTGGGCTCGCCGGGGGCCACGATCAGCGGCACCACAACGTCAAGGTTTCGGGCCTTGGCGGCGGCCAGCAGCGTGGCCAGGCATGCGGGATCTTCCGGATGGGCGTCGTCGTCCATGATCCAAACCCACTGCGCACCCGAGGCGATGGCGTTAAGGATGGCCAGCGAGAAGCCGCCTGCACCGCCCAGATTGGCTAACGAACGCACATAGGTGACCTCGGCAGGGGCTTCGGCGGCAATATCACGCACATCCTCCGTGCCGGAATCAACCAGCGCAATGGCATGGGGTGCATGGGTTTGCTGTGCAAGGGCACCCAGCAGGATTCGCACGTCCTCAGGCCGGTCAAAGGTGACGGCAGCGACGGCTACTGTGTCTGTCAAGGGGAGTCCTCTCGGGTGGTGCCCGCGGCGTTGCGCGGCATCCGGCACGGCTAAACAGTGAGTAATCATCGGAAGGGATTACTATTCTTGTGTACCTTCCACATTAGTACAGCCACCTGTCGGTGGTTTGTTGCGCCGTGGAGAATGCCTTGGACAATCCTGGACAATAGTTCCCCGCCGCATACAACTTGGCAGAAAACGGAAATACGAATCACGTTGAATACCACTCAAACACAGGCAACCGGACACTCCGCTCCCACGACCGCCGATACGGATCGCAAGCCGCGCTTATGGCTTTGGTCACAGGCGATCCTGGATTCGGTGGCGTGGACCATAGCCTTGTTCCTAGCGGTATTGCTGCGCTACGAGCTGGATATTGGCCTGATCAATTTTGCCGGTCTGGGCATCCTGATCGCCGCGGCTGTGGCCACGCAGTTGATCGCCGGCTGGTACATGGCCCTGTATCGCGGCCGTTACACCTTTGGCAGCATCCATGAGGCTCGCGTCCTTGTCGCAGTGACATTGATCGTGTGTGTTGTGACCAGCATCTTCCTCTCCATCTTTATCAGTGAGCTCCATGTGGCCAGGTCCGTGGCCGTCATCGCCTTCCCCTTTGCGGCGTTGTCCATGGCTGCCATTCGCTACGCCAAGCGCCTCTATGTTGAAGGCAAGCCGATTTTTGGCGAAGAAGCCCAGAAAACTTTGATCTACGGTGCCGGCTTCCTCGGCAATTCGCTCGTGACCCGCATGGTTCAGGACCCGGAGTCGCCTTACGTCCCCGTCGGTTTGGTCGATGATGACTCTACGAAGAAGCACCTGCGGCTGAGCTCGGTTGGCGTCTTGGGCGGCGGAGACGAACTGCCTGAATTGATCCGGCGCACCAAATCGACCGTGGTGGTATTGGCCATGGCGCACCTGAGTTCCAAGCGGATCCGCGAGATCTCAGACAGCGTTGCCGGCCTCGGCGTGAAGGTCTTGATCCTGCCGCCGCTGCAGGAGATGCTCAGCCCCGACACCAACCGCGACAACCAGGGTGGGCTGACAGATTTCCGCGAAATCGATGTTGCTGACCTGATCGGCCGCAGCCCGGTCGAAACCCAGGTGGAGCAGATTGCCGGCTATATCAAGGGCAAGCGCGTGCTCGTCACGGGCGCCGGCGGCTCCATTGGCTCGGAGCTGTGCCGCCAGCTGAACGGTTTCGCCCCGGCCGAACTGGTCATGCTTGACCGTGACGAGTCTGGACTCCAGCACACCCAGCTTTCCATCGAGGGCCACGGCCTGCTCGACAACAAGAACATTGTCCTCGCAGACATCCGCGACGCCGAGGCCTTGAACCGGATTTTCGCCGATCGCCGCCCCGAGGTCGTCTTCCACGCAGCCGCGCTCAAGCACGCGCCGCTGCTGCAGATGTACCCGCAAGAGGGCTGGAAGACAAACGTCCTTGGCTCGCTGAACGTGCTGCAGGCAGCCCGAAACATCGGTGTTGAAACGTATGTGAATATTTCCACCGACAAGGCAGCCAGCCCCACCACCGCCCTTGGCCACTCCAAGCGGGCGGCCGAGAAGCTCACCTCCTGGATGGCGGGGGAGACGGGCAAACGTTATGTCTCCGTCCGCTTCGGGAACGTCATTGGCAGCCGCGGGTCCATGCTGCCGCTGTTCACTGACCAGATCAACAAGGGTGGCCCCGTCACCGTTACCCATCCGGACATCACCCGTTTCTTCATGACCATTCCCGAGGCCTGCCAGCTGGTCATCCAGGCCGGAGCCATTGGCCACGGCGGTGATGTCTTGATCCTTGATATGGGTGAACCAGTGCGGATCATGGACGTTGCCGAACGCATGATTGCCATGTCCGGGCGCAAGATTGAAATTAAGATCACGGGCCTGCGACCCTCGGAAAAGCTGCACGAACAGCTCACCGGTGATGATGAAACCAAGGGCGCCGACGGTCACGCCAAGATCTCCCACACGCACGCCCAGCCCCTGAATCCGGCGGATCTGGACCTGACACTGTGGCTCCAACGCTGCAAGGATGAGGCCGGTCCCAACGGGGCCAGCATTGACGAGTCCGACGGCGACGTTGCGGCAGGCGCCTGATGGAAACCTGGGCACAAATCACCGTAGGCGCCATCGCGTTGGTCCTGGCGCTCGTGCTGCCGGCCTTCGTCCGGCCGCTCCTGGCCCGGGCTGGAGTGCTAGACGTTCCCAACGCACGTTCCTCCCACACGAAACCAACCATCCGCGGCATGGGAATTACGACGGCGGTGGCCTTGCCGGCCGCTGTCCTCGCGGCCATTTTTTTGCCCCAGTCGGGGAACGCGCGCCAAGGTGCGCTGACGCTGGTAGTGATTCTCGGCGTCGTACTGGCTGCCTCAGCCATCGGCTGGCTTGAGGACATTCGGGGGCTGTCCATCAAGGTCCGCGCAGGACTGCAACTTGCCGTCGGCGGCCTTGCCACAGCGGCCGTGGCGATCCTTGATCCGGGAGGGCAGCAGCTGTGGCTCATTCCCATCGGGGCGATTGCCGTGGCAGCCTATGTCAACGTTGCCAACTTCATGGATGGCATTAACGGGATTTCAGGTACGCACGGCCTCGTTGTGGGCGGGTTCTATGCTTACGCGGGGTACGTGGCCGGCCACGCCTGGCTGGTGTATGTCGGCATCGCAATTGCCTTGGCCTTTGCCGGCTTCCTGCCCTGGAACCTGAGCCGCAACAAGGTATTTCTGGGTGATGTGGGCAGCTATCTGCTCGGTGCCTCGATTGCCGTGACGGCCATGTGTGCATTTCTGGCCGGGGTGCCGGTGGAATATATTTTCTCGCCCGTGTTGATTTACCTGACGGACACTTTTGTGACGTTCCTGCGCAGACTTCTGGCTGGTGAACGCTGGTACGCAGCGCACCGTCAACATGTCTACCAGCGCCTGACGATCGTGGGCTTAAGTCATCTGCAGGCAACAGCTGTTGTGTGTACAGCGACCATCTTGGTCAGCCTTTTGGGTATTGCGGCAGCTGAGGGCGGCAATGTGGCCCAGGTAGTGGCAACGGCGGCCGGATTTGCAGTGGTGCTGGGGTACTTGCGCACGCCCACCTTGTTTCAGGCCCTCCTACGACGCCGGGCTGCGAAGGCTGCGTCTTAGGGGTCCGTACCGGGTACTTGCGTCGTCATGAAGTTCTATCTCATGTAGAATTGACGCTGGTGACACTCACCGCCCTCTTTCTATGTCCTCCCTCAGCCAGGCTGCTCGCGGCCCATTTCTGTCGGAGAATGTGAGGGGAGGGGATCCTCCCTGACGATGGAGTTCACATGAAGGACGCAAGCGCCAACAACAGCGCTGAGCGAGGCCCGATATCGGCTTCCGGTCCCACTGCGAGCCCCAGTTGGAACATCTTGAAAAAGTGCCTTCTGGTTGCCGGTTCTGCCGTAATCGTCATGGTGGTTCTAGCGTTCATCTTCACTGATGTCCAAGGTGTCCTGAGCGTACTGTCCGGTTCCTTTCTGGTGATTGTCTTCTTCGGGCTCAGCCTGTTAGTTGGACACGTTGTCGGTAAGAAAATGCCGTCAGCGGTCATGGGCGTCTTCGTGATCACCTACTTTGTCAAAGTTATTGGTTTTGCTGCGGTTCTTTATGCCGTTGGCACCCCTGGTTGGCTCAACAAGCCCTGGTTTGCCGGGGCCGCTGTTGCAACGCTCCTTTTGTGGCAGGCAACCGAGGTAGTTAGCTTCACCAAACAGCGTTTCCTGTTCTTCGATGAAAGCGCTGTGCAGGCTCCGGCTCCGGCCGTTCCTGCCGACGATGACAAAAAGAAAGGCACCCTTCCATGACGAACAATGTCCCTGATGGAAATGAACCAACACACGTTGTGGTTCCGCCGAAGTCCAATGCTGGAAAGCTGGACTATACGTACATAATTGGCGGAATCGTGCTCTGGGGTTTGATAGGGTGGGGATTGGACAATTTGTTGGATACTGGCTGGATATTGTTCGCCGCTCTGCCAGTTGGTGCGGTGTGTGGATACTTTCTGGCTCGACATCATCAAAGGCATGGCCGCCTAGATGACGGGAAACAACATTGATTTCCACCATCAGAACTTCTCACGGTGCTGACCATCTCTGGATGGAACACCAAACTTGCCCTTTGACCGAAACTGCAGAGAGGACAGCGCGTTGACCGCGTTTGCGCTTCCGATGGCCTCGAATGACGGTGGCTTCGTTCCACCGACGATTAGCGATACACACCTCCCCGACATCCTTCCCTGGATGACCGAATACGGCTCCGGGCTTGGCAAGCAGATGATCATGGTCATCTTGTCGGTGGTTTTGATCGCTTGGTTCTTCAAGGCTGCGATCAAAAACCCGAAACTTGTTCCGGGCCGGGCCCAGTTCTTTGCTGAAGGCTTCTACAGCTTCGCTCGCAACACTGTTGGCCGCGACATCATGGGTGAGAAGAATTTCCGCCCCTGGGTACCGCTGCTGTTCACCGTTTTCTTGTTTGTTTTGGTGAACAACATCTTCGGTGCCATCCCGTTCCTACAGCTCCCGTCCTTCTCCCACGCCGGCAGCGCTTATGCCATCGCTGGCATTATCTACTTCACGTGGATTGCTGTTGGCGTCAAGAAGAATGGCATCCGTTTCTTCAAGCTCGCAGTGGTTCCCACCGGTGTTCCCGGTTGGATCCTGCCGCTGCTCGTACCGTTGGAAATCATCTCCAACTTCATCGTTCGCCCGCTGACGCACTCATTGCGTTTGATGGCAACGATGCTGTCCGGCCACATGATTGTGGTCCTGGCTGGTAGCGGCGCACAATACCTGATCATGGAACAGGACAACATCCTGCTCAACGCCACTGGTGTTGCCGTGATCGCCGGTAATGTTGCCATGTATGGCTTGGAATTGTTGATCATGGTCCTGCAGGCCTTTGTGTTTACCCTGCTGACCGCGATCTACATCCAGGGCAGCCTGGACGCGGATTCACACTAAACTTTCCTCGCATTACCCTTATTTTTCTCGAACAAAGAAACACCTCACAACCTGCCGGCACAACGTCGGTATCTTGAAAGGAACCAAATGGAACTCCACGGCTCGCTTAACATGATTGGCTACGGCCTGGCCGCAATTGGCTCAGCTATCGGTGTTGGCATGATCTTCGCCGCTTACATCAACGGTGTTGCTCGTCAGCCTGAAGCTCAGCGCATCCTGCAGCCCATCGCTTTGCTTGGCTTCGCCCTTGCAGAAGCACTGGCTATCCTTGGTCTGGTCTTCGCCTTCGTTATTGGCGCCTAGTCTAAAGACTTTTTATCCCGTTTTGCGGGCTGAATTGTTCATGGACGAATATCAGATTAAGGATAAGTGAGAAATGGTTACCGCAGCAGTAATTCTCGCTAGCGAGGGTGCAAACCCGCTCCTGCCTAACTGGTGGGAAATTCTAGTCACCGCTGTATCTTTCGCTGTCCTACTCTTTGTGGTGAAGAAGTTCATCGCTCCAACTTTCGAGAAGTCTTACACGGATCGTGTAGAGGCTATTGAAGGTGGGATTGAGAAGGCAGAAGAGGCTCAGGCAGAGGCTAACGCCCTCCTGGAGCAGTACAAAGCTCAGCTGATGGAAGCTCGCACGGAAGCCAATGGCATCCGTGAGTCCGCCCGTTCAGAAGGCGCACAGATCTTGGCCGACCTGAAGGCGAAGGCTGCAGAGGAATCTGCACGCATCACCGCTCAGGCTCAGGTTCAGATCGAATCCGAGCGCGTTGCCGCTGTGAACTCCCTCCGTAGCGAGGTTGGCACGTTGGCAACGACACTGGCAGGCAAGATCGTTGGCGAAGCGCTCAACGACGATGCGCGTTCAAACCGTGTGGTTGAGCGCTTCCTGTCCGATCTGGAAAACCAGTCGAACGCGGGTGTATCGAAGTAATGGCAGGTGTATCGAGCAAGTCATTGGCAGCGGCTTTGGAGTCGTTGGAACCTAAGCTTGCCACTGCGTCGATCGCATTGGCTCAAGACCTCTTTGCAATTCTGGGGCTTCTTGACAGCAACGCCGGCCTGCGCCGCGCCTTGACCGATCCCACCCGTGAGGGTGCGGAGAAGTCAGTACTGGCCACCAATCTTCTCTCGGGCAAGGTCGGTGCTTCTGCACAGGCTGTGTTCTTGGATTTGATTGCTGCACGCTGGAGCTCGGCTCGTGACCTGGGCGATGCACTGGAAGTCTTGGCAGCAACATCGGCGATCGCGGTTGCTGAAGGTCAAGGTGACGGCTCTGCCAACCTGGAGAAGCTTGAAGAGGAACTCTTCGCGTTCATCCGAGTTGTTGGATCCAGTCATGATCTGCAGCGCGCATTGGACGATGCACAGGCTACGGATACCGCTAAGGGCGCCTTGGCGCTCAAGGTTGTTCCGCAGGCAGGCGACGTCGCTGCGCTGTTGATCCGCCAGGCCGTATCAGCCCCCCGCGGGCTTAAGCCCACGGCCTTGGTGCAACGTTTCGTGGAATTGGTTGCCAAACGCCAGCAGCGTTGGATTGCCTACGTCAGCGTCACTCGTGACCTGAGCGCAGAGCAGCTCAACCGTCTGCAGGCCGGCTTGAACAATCTCTATGGTCGCGATTTGAAGATCAATGTCAACATCGACCCGACATTAGTCGGCGGGATCAAGGTAGTTGTGGGGGATGAGGTTGTTGACGCAACCGCAGCCACCCGTCTGTCCGATCTTCGCCGCCGGTTGGCAGTGTAGGAAACTTTCAGTTTCCTCGACAGCCAGTCCACAACAGACTGAATCAAACACTTAGGCTGCCACCACCGAAAATTATTTTGGTGGCAGCCACAACTTAGGAGAGCAGGGACTGCAGATGGCCGACTTGACCATCAATGCCGACGACGTCCGGAATGCCTTGAATGAGTTCGCAGCGTCCTATGAACCGGGCAACGCAGAGCGCGTCGAGGTTGGCCGCGTCACCACGGCAAGTGACGGCATTGCCAAGGTGGAGGGTCTTCCCTCCGTCATGGCCAACGAGCTTCTTCGTTTCGAAGACGGCACACTGGGCCTGGCCCAGAACTTGGACACACGCGAGATCGGCGTGGTCGTCCTTGGCGACTTCAACGGCATCGCCGAAGGCCAGCAAGTCCACCGCACCGGAGAGATCCTCTCCGTGCCGGTTGGCGATAACTTCCTTGGCCGCGTCGTTGACCCCTTGGGTCAGCCGATTGACGACCTGGGCGAGATCGAGTCCGATACCCGCCGTGCCCTGGAACTTCAGGCCCCCGGTGTTACCGAGCGCAAGTCGGTTCACGAACCGCTGCAGACCGGTATGAAGGCAATCGACGCCATGATCCCGATCGGCCGTGGCCAGCGTCAGCTGATCATTGGTGACCGTCAGACAGGTAAGACGGCCCTGGCCGTCGACGCCATCATCAACCAGAAGGCCAACTGGGCTTCCGGAGATGTCAAGAAGCAGGTTCGCTGCGTTTACGTAGCAATTGGCCAGAAGGCATCGACGATCGCTGCCGTTCGCCAGACCTTGGCTGATCACGGCGCACTGGAGTACACCACTATCGTGGCCTCCCCTGCATCTGACCCGGCCGGCTTCAAGTACTTGGCTCCGTACGCCGGTTCGGCCATTGGCCAGCACTGGATGTACGCCGGCAAGCACGTTCTGATCGTGTTTGATGATCTGTCCAAGCAGGCCGAGGCTTACCGCGCAGTTTCACTGTTGCTGCGCCGCCCGCCGGGACGCGAAGCCTACCCCGGTGACGTGTTCTACCTGCACTCCCGTCTGCTCGAACGTTGTGCCAAGCTCTCTGATGAGCTCGGTGCAGGTTCAATGACCGGCTTGCCGATCATCGAGACCAAGGCTAATGACGTATCGGCTTACATTCCGACCAACGTCATCTCCATCACCGACGGTCAGATCTTCCTCCAGTCGGACCTCTTCAACGCCAACCAGCGTCCCGCTGTTGACGTGGGTGTCTCTGTCTCCCGCGTTGGTGGTGCAGCACAGGTCAAGGCCATGAAGAAGGTCGCCGGTACTTTGAAGCTGGACCTGGCTCAGTACCGCGACATGCAGGCATTCGCCATGTTCGCCTCGGACTTGGATGCTGCTACCAAGCAGCAGCTGACCCGTGGTGCGCGTCTGATGGAACTGCTCAAGCAGGGTCAGTACGCACCGTTCCCGGTCGAAGATCAGGTTGTTTCAATCTGGGCCGGTACCAACGGTTACCTGGACGATGTTCCGGTCGAGGATGTTCTTCGCTTTGAGAGCGAATTCCTCGAGCACCTGCGCCACAAGACCTCGGTCCTGACCACGTTGGCTGAAACCAACCTGCTGGAACCCTCGACTGTTGACGCACTCAAGTCCAATATCGCCTCCTTCAAGAAGGGCTTCTTCGCGGAGGGCGACGACCAGTTGGTCGGCGCCGGCCACGAAGAGTTCGGCGCACTTGCCGCTGAAGCAGTCGACCAGGAAAAGATCGTCAAGCAGAAACGCTGACACCATTTCTTACTTAGCTTGTCGGCCCGCGAGGGCCGGCAAGCTAAGTAAAGGATAAGGAAAGGATAAACATGGGAGCCCAGATACGGGTTTACCGCCAGAAGATCTCATCGACCACGTCGATGCAAAAGATCTTCAAGGCGATGGAACTTATCGCAGCGTCCCGCATTGGTAAGGCACGTGTACGTGTCACGGCTTCGTTGCCGTATGCCAATGCGATTACCCGTGCCGTTTCTGCTGTTGCGTCCCAGTCCGAGGTTGATCATCCACTGACCACCGAGCCCGAGCAGATCCGCCGGGCTGCGGTATTGGTCATGACCTCAGACCGTGGTCTTGCCGGTTCCTACTCCGCCAGCGTTTTGAAGCAGGCAGAGCACCTTATTGAATTGCTGCACGAAGAAGGCAAGGACGTCTCGACCTATTTGGTCGGCCGCAAGGCACAGGCGTACTTCGACTTCCGTGGCCGCGATTACGTCAAGGTGTGGACCGGTGGAACCGACGCCCCGCAATTTGAAACTGCACGTGAACTGCGCGAGGTCCTGCTGCAGGACTTCGCCACCGACTTCGAAGAGGGTGGCGTGGATGAAATTCACGTCGTTTACACCCAGTTCAAGTCAATGGTTGTTCAGGAGCCGACAGTAATTCGTTTGTTGCCGCTGGAAGTTGTTGAGGAAGAAGTTGAGTCCTCGGCTGACCTGTTGCCGCTGTACGAGTTCGAACCGCAGGCTGAAGACGTCTTGGACGCCTTGTTGCCGCGGTACATCGAGTCGCGCATCTTCTCGGCATTGTTGCAGGCCGCAGCTTCCGAGCTCGCGGCACGCCAGCGGGCCATGAAGTCTGCCGGTGATAACGCCAGCGATCTGATCAAGAAGTACACGCGTCTTCGTAACAACGCCCGCCAGGCTGAGATTACGCAGGAGCTCTCCGAGATTGTTGCGGGCGCAGATGCGCTCAACGCGTCTTAGCAGCCCAATTCATACTTATTCAATGCCATCTACACAAGTGAAGTGAGAGAGATGACTGCCCAACTTAACGAGCAGGGAACCGCTGCGAAGGCCGGTGCCACAGGCCGCATTGCGCGCGTCATCGGCCCGGTTGTCGACGTCGAATTCCCGGCTGACGGCATTCCCGCCATTTACAACGCACTCACCACCGAGATTAATCTCAATGGTGAAAAGAAGACCATCACCTTCGAAACCAGCCAGCACCTCGGAGACGGCGTCATTCGCGCCATCTCCCTGCAGGCTACCGACGGACTTGTCCGCGGTACCAGCGTGCTGGACTCGGGTGCCCCGATTTCCGTGCCTGTTGGCGACGGCGTCAAGGGTCACATCTTCAACGTCTTGGGCGAACCCCTCGACGTGAAGGAATCGGAGCTTAACATCTCCGAGCGCTGGCCCATCCACCGCAAGCCTCCGGCATTTGCCAGCCTCGAGGGCTCCACGGAGATGCTCGAGACCGGTATCAAGTCCATTGACTTGCTCACCCCGTACATCAAGGGTGGAAAGATTGGTTTGTTCGGTGGTGCCGGTGTCGGTAAGACCGTTCTGATCCAGGAAATGATCACCCGTGTTGCTCGTAACTTCGGTGGTACTTCGGTATTCGCCGGTGTTGGTGAGCGTACCCGTGAAGGTAACGACCTTTGGGTTGAAATGGAAGAAGCAGGTGTTCTTAAGGACACCGCGCTGGTCTTCGGTCAGATGGATGAGCCGCCGGGAACGCGTCTTCGCGTTGCTCTGTCGGCTTTGACCATGGCTGAGTACTTCCGTGACGTGCAGAACCAGGATGTGTTGCTCTTCATTGACAACATCTTCCGTTTCACGCAGGCCGGTTCAGAAGTTTCCACGCTGTTGGGCCGTATGCCTTCAGCCGTGGGTTACCAGCCCAACCTCGCCGATGAGATGGGTCTCCTTCAGGAGCGCATCACCTCGACCAAGGGTCACTCCATCACGTCCATGCAGGCCGTTTACGTGCCTGCAGATGACTACACGGACCCGGCCCCGGCCGCGACCTTCGCCCACTTGGATGCGACCACGGAACTTTCCCGTGAAATCGCTTCTCGTGGTCTGTACCCGGCCATCGATCCATTGACGTCCACGTCACGAATCCTTGACCCGCAGTACGTTGGCCAGGCTCACTATGACACGGCTGTCCGTGTCAAGCAGATCCTGCAGAAGAACAAGGAACTTCAGGACATCATCGCTATCCTCGGTATCGATGAGCTCGGTGAAGAGGACAAGATCGTTGTATCGCGTGCTCGCCGTATCCAGCAGTTCCTGTCGCAGAACACCTACACGGCCAAGCAGTTCACGGGCGAAGAAGGCTCCACGGTTTCCATTGCGGACACCATTGAAGGCTTCACGGCTATCTGCGACGGCGACGTTGACCACATTGCCGAGCAGGCGTTCTTCAACATCGGTGGCATGGATGATGTTGAGCGTCAGTGGGCTAAAATCCAGGAATCGACGAAGTAGTCATGGCTAACCTCGAAGTTGAAATCGTAGCGGCGGACCACGCTGTGTGGTCCGGTGCGGCGACCCTTGTGAAGGGGTTCACCAGCGAGGGCGAGATCGGCATTTTGCCCGGTCACTCCCCGTTGCTTGCAGTTTTGGCGCCGGGCTTGCTGGAGATCGCACCCGTTGACGGTGCCCGCTTCTTAGTTGAAGTGGACGGTGGCTTCTTCTCGGTTGATGAAAACCGAGTCGTGATCGTTGCCGACAATGCGCAGTTGAAAGACGGCGCAACGTCTGGCTCAGGGATTCGCTAGCAATCAATTGATGAACGAAGCCCTTATCGCGTTCATCGCACTGGCGGGAATTTTCCTGCTGGTTGTTATAACACTGTGCCTGTTTGGGGTGCGTCGCATCATGTTGCGGCGCGCCCTGGGCACGGTGGACGCCTCCATTTCCACGGTGAGTAATCGCTGGGCGATGGGGGTTTGTCGTTACCGGGAGTCGGGCCTTGAATGGCTGCGGCTTTTTTCGTTAAGTCCGCTGCCAGCCAAGACCATGGCGCGCAGCAAGATCTCACTGATTGGCCGCCGCGAGCCCAGTGAGCAGGAACTGACCCGCGTTCCGCCAGGAGCGATCATTGTGGTCCTTTCCTATGAGGGGCAGGAAGTTCTGCTGGCCATGAAATTTGGCGCCTACGCAGGCTTGTCGTCGTGGCTTGAGGCCGGACCTCATACGGGCGTCGGTACCTGGCGCTAGGACGCCCACGCAGCCTGCTGTCCCCGGCTCGCACCCAGACATATCGCAGGAAAATTCCAGCCAGCTTGGCTAGTCTCTCTTTGCCTCCACCTCTTTGTGTGGATCAACTTGAGAGAATGCGGCGTTCCTGTGAGCTGGATGAATGAACTGAGCCTGATCGACGGGCCCGTCCCCATAATCTCGGCCTTGATGGCTGGCGTGGCTATCCTTTTTCTTCTGCTCCGGCGTTCAGGCACCTGGTGGGTCTTTGTGCTCATATCCGCTGCCGGATCGACGCTGTTGAGCATAGTGGCTTGCTGGGCCGTCATCCACGTGTTCTACTGGTGGGCTGAAGATCTTCCCGCCACAGTAGTTTTCTATGTAGCTCTCCTCGTGTGGGCCATCACCTTGGGAAGCACGACGGCGTTGGCGGGGTTGCGCCGCCACCAACCGAACCCGGCACTCGGCCAGGCCTCAAGGCTGCGCCGTTCCTGTGGCGCTGTCGCTACGCTTCTTGTCATGGTGTTCGTTGGCGTTCAGGTCAATGCCTCCTTTGGGCAATATCCGACCGTGGGGACATTGTTCGTACCTCCCCTGCAGATCGCTGAAGCCGCGCCTCCTCGCATGCAGTTCGCACCTGGATCACAATTCATGAACACAACTCTTTCGGCACGGTGGACGGGAGGCGTAGAGTTACCAAACGAGGGGAGTGTCATCTCCGTGAAGATTCCAGGCACTGATTCGGGCTTCCATGCGAGGAATGCCATTGTGTACTTGCCGCCAGCGTATTCAGCACCCAACCGACCAGTGCTTCCTGTTCTGGTCCTGGTGAGCGGCCAGCCCGGCGCACCGGATTCATGGTTGCGTTCCTCCGATCTGGTGAACACGCTCAACTCCTACGCGGACGTCCATGGGGGAGTGGCTCCCATTGTGGTGATTCCCGATCCGAACGGCAGCGATGCCGCCAACACCATGTGCCTGAATTCATCGCTGGGCGAGGTTGATACGTACATGGCCAAGGACGTTCCAGCGTGGATCAAGGGAAATCTGGATGTTGATGCCAACCCGGCGCATTGGGCCGTTGGTGGCTTCTCTTATGGTGGTACCTGTGCCGTGCAGATGGTGACGCGGCACCCGGACGTCTTCACCTCGTTCATGGCGGTGTCCCCTGAACGAGAACCGGCGTTGGCGGTCGACAGATCAATTACGATCCAAAGGGCCTTCCACGGGAATGCTGCTGCCTTCGATGCCCAGGTGCCCTTGACTCTGCTAGAAGAGAAGAAGTACCCCCAGGTGCGTGGGTTCTTTGCCGCCGGCGCACAAGATGCGCAGTATTCTGCCAACGTGAAGATACTCCAAACAGCCAGCCGTCAAGCGGGCATGACCATCGAAGCTGCCAGCTATCCGGGCGGCCATTCCTGGACCGTGGTCAATGCCGCGCTGCCTCACGGACTGGCCTTCATTTTCAGTGGTCTGGGCCTGCCTTGATGGAGCCGGAAGCGACTGGCGTGCAGAACATGGTGCGACGTCTCCTGCGCTTGTCCCGTCGGATGCCCTTGACCCTATCCCTCATAGCCGCCACGGTAGTTGTCCATGTGGTGTCGGGCGCGTTCCTTGACAGGCTGGGCGGGAACACGGCGGGTTTCTGGGGATTCCAAGCCACCGATCTGCTGAGGGTTTCATGGTGGAACGCCTTTTCAACGCTTTTCCTGAGCTCAAATACTGCATCGATGCTGCTGGCCGTCGCCGTGCTGGCCCTAGTGCTCGGTCTCGCCGAATCTACTGTCGGAACCAGACGCGTTGCGGCACTGTTTATTTCAACCCAGGTGGCCGGAGTTGTCCTCTATGGTCTGCTCATGGCGGTGACGAATTGGACCGGGCTAGACATGCCAGCCGGGCTGGATCGCGCAACGCTGCTTGGACCTTTTGCTGCCTCTGCCGGGGCCTTGATGGCTGCCAGTCAAACCATCAGCTTGCTGTGGCGGCGGCGCCTGCGAGTTCTTATGCTCGCCATCTCGCTTATGCTCAGCGTTTATGTTGGCCACGCGCAGCACGTCTTTATCCTGCTGGCAGTGGTGGCGGGGCTGGCCCTAGGGAGGCTGTTCCTGCCTGCCGTCGGTGAGGGTGTCATCAGCCGTTCCACCTCCCGGGAAGTTCGGACGAACCTGGCCTTGATTGTTGCGGTCTTCGCGATTGGCCCCGTCGTCGCTGCCCTGGCTCATGTTCCCGAAGGTCCGCTCGCCGTGCTGCGGACCTGGATCACGAGCCAGGAACCAAATCCCCAGCAATGGCCCGGCGGGTGTTTGGCGGCAGCCTGCCACAACGCAGTGGAGAACCTTGGCATGTTGGGGGCCGGCGGCCATGCGGTGGCGCTGATGCCCATGGTGTTGCTGTTGGCCTGTGCGGAAGGCATGCGACGGGGAAATCGTTTGGCTCTCTGGGTGGCCGTCTATGCGCATCTGTTGATCGGTGTCATCTCAGCGTTTTACTTCCAGGTCTTTGCCGGCCTTGGCATGCCGCTGCGCCATGGCCATCGGACATTGGACGTCAGCGAGTCTGTATGGAACCTGCTACCTGTAGTTCTTGTGCCCATGATTATTGCCGGACTCCTCGTGGCCAGCCGACGCCATTTCCGGGTTGACCCCGATCCTGCGTTGCGCCGACGCTCGGCGGTCTTCCTGCCGCTGTTTGTGATGGCGTTCATTGGCCTTTACTCGGTGGTGTGGTTGGCCGAAGGAAACGAGGACGGGCGGCTGGGCATGCTGGGCTTGTTGGCTGGCATTCCCCGGATTGTTCTTCCCTACCCGTTCCCCTTTACCTACGCAGAGAGTGTGTATCCCCACGGCTTCCTTTCCGAATTGTTGTTTAGTTTTGGCGGGGCGTTGCTGTGGCTGGTCAGCGGGGTGAGCATCTTAGGCGTGTTCTTGAGCCGGGCACGCCGCAGCGGCGCGGATCAGCACGAGAGAGCAAAAGCGCTGGTGTACAGGGGCGGTGGAACCTTGTCCTGGATGACGCTGTGGCCAGGGAATCAATACTGGTTCAACGACGCCGGAACAGCGTGCATTGCCTACCAGGTGCACAATGGTGTGGCTGTGACTGTGGGAGATCCCGTAGGTGTTGCCGGAGATGCCGAGCAAGCTCTGGCCGAATTTCTGGACTATTGCAGCCATGAGTCGCTGACACCGTGCTTTTACTCGGTGGCTGAGCCGACGGTTGAGTCGCTGGCAGCGCGTGGATTCCACCGGATTCCTGTTGCCGCGGAAACGCTCCTAGATGTGCACGGCATGGACTTCAAGGGCAAGGACTGGCAGAACATTCGAACGGCCGTCAACAAGGCAGGGAAACTTGGCGTGAGCGCGCACTGGAGTACTTACTCGTCGTTGACTTCAGGACAGCGAACGCAAGTTCATGAGATTTCCGAGGATTGGGTATCGGGACAGTCACTGCCTGAATTGGGGTTCACACTCGGTGGCCTTGAGGAGCTCAAGGATGACAACGTTCAGCTGTGTCTTGCCATTGACGAGGCGGGACGAATTCATGCCGTCACAAGCTGGCTGCCGGTATTTGCAGAAGGTCAGGTGGTGAGTTGGACGCTGGATTTCATGCGCCGCAATACAGGCGCGTACAACGGGGTGATGGAATTCCTGATCGCCGCAGCCGTGCAACACTTCAAGGAAACGGTGGACTACATCTCGCTCTCGGGATCCCCGTTGGCCAACGCCCAGGAACAGGACAACAACCTCGGCCGGGTTCTTGGCCTCCTAGCCCGAACCCTGGAACCCCTCTACGGGTTTGCGTCTCTGGCGAATTTCAAACAGCGGTTCAAGCCCCGTCACACATCCTGGTATCTGATGTACCAGGATCCGTTGTCGCTGCCGGCCATGGGAGGCGCCGTCGCACAGGCCTATATGCCCAACATATCCGTGCGCTCCGTGGCTAAACTCCTGAAACCACCGCGCTGGATCTCCGAGTAGTGGAAAAGGGTCTGAAATACTAACTAATTCAGCCACTGCCCGGCACGCATGACCCGCTGCAGGGCCAGCTTGTCGTCAACGATTAGCACGTCGGCACGCAGGCCCCGGCGCAGGGATCCCACCTCGTCGGTGAGCCCTAGAACTGCGGCTGGAACAGCCGTCGCGGACATGAGTGCATCGGTGAAATCAACACCGGCCGCAGTGGTCAACCGAACCACATCCAGCAAGGTCGCCGTACCGCCGGCAATGGATCCGGTCGCGTCAAGGGTGGCTACGCCGTTCTCGACGGTGACAGGTGAAGGGCCCAGCATGTACTGGCCGTCGGCAAGACCCGCCGCCGCCATGGAATCGGTAACCAGCAAGATGTTCGAGGCGCCAACCAGGGCAAAAACAGTCTTGACGGTCTCGGGATCCAAGTGGGTGTTGTCGGCAATAAGTTCGACGGCGGCGTTCCCTGCGCTGGCAATACGCAGGCATGCTGCGACTGGGCCGGGGGACCGGTGGTGCATGGGCGGCATGCCGTTGAAAAGGTGCGTGACCGTGGGACGCCCGGACACGCCGTCGAACCCGGCAGAATCCATGCCTTCGCGAGCCTGTTCAAGTGATTCTGCAGCGGTGACGGTATCGCAGTTGGTATGCCCCAGCGACGGGGTGATGCCATGGTTGGTGAGCAGGTCCACCAATTCCTCAGCCCCAGGCAGTTCGGGGGCGTACGTCATAGTGGTGATGGCGCCCCGGCCGGCCTCGATGAGCGCGACCGTGAGGTCCATGTCCGGATCGAGCAGGAAAGCCGGGTTCTGGGCGCCGCAGCGTGCGTGCGAGAGGAATGGGCCCTCGAGGTGAATGCCGGCCAGGAGCCCCTCGTCGGTCAAATTGGCGTAAACGCCGATGCCCTTAAGGAGGTCCTCGGGGGAGGCTGTCACCATGCTGGCCAGCAGGGTTGTGGTGCCGGCCCGGTGCAGGAAGTCTACGGCCACGCGGGCCGAGGCCTCGTCGCCGCTGGGGAAGTCTCCACCGTTACCGCCGTGGTTGTGAACATCGATCAAGCCCGGCAGGATCCGCTGTCCGGCGGGAAGCGAGATGACGTTGGCCGCATCCATCTCGTCGGCGTCGAAGCCTGGCTCGTCAAAGTGGTCAGCGCGCCCTGCATATACGATCCGGTCCCCCTCAATGGCGAGCAGTCCGCCCTCAACAATGCCGTTGTCTGTGACAACATCGCCTTGGATGAGGAATTTCTCGGACACGGGTGCAGGAGTGGGAGCAGTCATGTCTCAAGTCTAGTCAGGCTGCACGTCCAAGCCGTTAGAAAAGGCGTGAGGCGCTGTCATCTACGCCGCGCATGGCGTCGTAATCAAGGGTCTTGCACTCGATACCACGATCATTGGCCAAGGTTTTAGCCTGTGGCTTGATCTGTTGGGCGGCAAAGATGCCACGGACTGGGGCCAAGAGTGGATCGCGGTTGAGCAGCTCCAGATAACGTGTCAGCTGCTCCACGCCGTCGATGTCGCCACGGCGCTTGAGCTCGATGGCCACGGTGGCTCCTGAAGAGTCCCTGGCCAGAATATCCACGGGTCCGATGGCGGTGAAGTATTCGCGACGGATCAACGTGAAGCCGGCGCCCAGGAGGTGAATCTGTTCGGCCAGGAGTCGCTGCAGGTCCGCTTCAACGCCGTCCTTGATCAATCCAGGATCGGTGCCCAGATCATGGCTGGAATCGTGCAGCTCCTCATAGATGTTGATGATGAGCTGCTCATCGGCCTTGGTGGACTTGACGATCCACTGGGAAATGACGCCGTCCTCAAGCTCGGTGTCCGCGGGCCCCACGGTTCGCAGGGTCGCCGGTGGGCTCATCCAGTTCAGCGGCTTGTAGGAGCCGCCGTCGGAGTGCACAAGGACGGAGCCGTCGGCCTTGACCAGCAGCAGCCGTACGGCGAGGGGAAGATGGGCTTTAAGGCGTCCGACGTAATCGACGGAGCACTTGGCAATGACTAAACGCACGCGCTCCACTCTAGTCCCCACGCCCTCCCAAGACTAAGCCGCTGGCGCGTCTTCGTCTCGGGGCCCTCGGGCGCGTGGGCCCACACGCTCTCCTAAGGTTAAGCCGCTGGCGCGTCTTCGTCTCGGGGCCCTCGGGCGCGTGGGCCCACACGCGCTCCTAAGGTTAAGCCGCTGGCGCCGGCTTCGCCTGGTGCCCGCCCGTGCGGCACAATGGTGAGATGCCCCGTTCCAACCATCCCCGCCGCCGTCGAACATCTTCCGGACGGGCAAGCGATTCCACCGGTGCCGGCGGATTGGATCTCAACCGGGCACGCATGGGCATTCCGGCAACAGAATCCGCGCCCGACGGCGTCTGGGCCGTAGGCACCATTAGCGCCGGAAATGCGCAAAAGGTTTACACCTGCCCCGGCTGCCATCACCAGATCGCCCCGGGCGTGCCCCATCTGGTGGTCTGGCAGGAAGATGCCATGTTTGGTAACGAGGCTGGCCTGCGGGATCGCCGCCACTGGCACAGCAACTGCTGGCGCGGACGCAGCTTTCGCTACAGGTAGGCTGGAAGGCATGGAATTCGACCCCGCCACCCTTATTTTCTCCGAGGCAACCGGTCCCATCCGGGCCTCCAGCATCCTGCCGGCCGTGCGGGAGAACATCGAGCTGCACACCGCCGATGGTCTGACCCTGGTGGGGGAGCTGGCGCTGCCGGCCGACGGCGTCGTCAAGGCCACGCTGATCACACTCCACCCGCTGCCCACCCACGGCGGATTCATGGATTCCCACGTGTACAAGAAGGCGTCGTATCGGCTCCCTGCGTTAGCAGGCATCGCGGTGTTGCGCTTCAATACCCGAGGCACCACCTCGCCGCGCGGCACCAGTGAAGGTGCGTTCGAGGAAGGCATCGGGGAACGGTTAGACGTCGAGGCGGCCGTGCAATTTGCTGTGGAACGCGGACTGCCCAACCGATGGCTCGTGGGCTGGTCCTTTGGCACCGAGCTTGTGCTCAAGTATGGGGCTGTATCCCCGGTCGTCGAATCGGTGGAGGGCGCAATCCTACTATCTCCGCCGCTGCACCGGGCCCAGGATGTTGACCTGATGAGCTGGGCCACGGTCGCTAAACCCTTGACGGTGCTGGTCCCCGAATTTGATGACTACCTGCGCCCGGAAGAGGCGGCGGAGCGGTTTGCCCTCGTCCCGCAGGCCACGATGGTGCCCGTGGATGGTGCAAAGCACCTGTGGGTTGGCGAGAAGTTTGCCGCCAGAGCCCTCAATGAAATCGCATCCACCGTGCTGGGCGCCGAGGTGACGTTGCCGGCTGAATGGCACGGTCCCGTCGCCTCAGTTCCGGCTATCTAGCCTTTCTCGGCACCTAGCTGGTCTGGCGCCGGGAAGACGCAACGCTACAGCTTGTCCTGGCGGGTAATAAAGACTTCCTTGACCAGCAGCATGACCGCGGCCGCTGTAGGAATGGCAATCAGGGCTCCTAGTATGCCCAGCAGGCTGCCTCCGGCAATGACGGAGATAACGGCAACTGCACCAGGCACCGCCACGGCTTTTTGCATAATGCGCGGTGAGACAAAGTACGCCTCAAACTGCAGGTACGCCAGGTAGCAGATGGCGTAGATAAGAGCAGTCTGCCATCCAACGGTCAAGCTCACGGCAATGACAATAACGGCCGCGATGGTGCCGCCGACCAAGGGGATGAACGCCATCAACGCCACCACGAAGGCCAGCAGGACCGTAAACGGGACATCGAGGATCGTCATGACAATAAAGGCGAAGGCGGCGTTCAGAACGGCGACGCAGACTTGGCCGATGACGTAGTTGCCCACTCCACGGGTGATTTCTTCGCTCAGTTCCTCAACCCGGTTGCGGCGCGAGCGGGGGGCCAGTCGGTAGCCCCACTTCTTGATCGCAGGGAGTGAAGCCAGGAAATACAGGCTCAGCACTAGGACAATCAAGGTGCCAAACAGGCCGTTGGCGATCGTTGTGCCAACGCCGACGACGCCGCCAAAGATGCCGCCCACGGCCTGTGCGTCCTGGAAGAACTTGGCCACCTGCTCGTTGACGGTATCCAACACGTGATACTGGACGTCCAGTTGTTTGAAGAACTCTGAATTCAGGAAATCACTGATCCAGCCAGGGGCCTTGTTCACCAACTGGGTCGTCTGCTCAATGATGGTGGGGATGAGAGTGGCGAAGAAGATTGCCACGGCTCCCAACAAGGCCAACAACACAATGACAATGCCGAGCCCGCGAGGCACCTTCCGCCTTTCCAACCAGCGGACCACTGGATCAAGCCCCAGGGCAATAAACAGTGCCGTCACGATCCACAACAGCAGCGATTCCGTGTTGGCCAACATGTAATTCAGGAACAAGGCGATGCCTACACCGAGGGTGCCCATGAAGCCGAAGTAAATGGGGTGCCGGAACATGCTCCATGTCTGCGAAGCCTCCACCGCGAGGGGTGTCTCTTGCGCGCCGGGTTCAATCGGAAGATCAAAGCGAACCCGAGGCTGGGCGCCAGGAATCGGTTGTCGTACCGCCTTCAACACCCAGGCCCGCCACCCTCTTGGCGCAGCCTGCTTGCTCGCACGCAGGGCTGCTGCTTCGGCGGCAACCGGGGCGGCCACAGCAGTACCGTCTGCGTCGAAGGCAGCCGGTGTGTCACCGGCAACAGCGGAAGGTGAGGTTTGTCCGGCGTCGTCCGGGGACTGGGATTTGTTCGCGTTGTGAACGGCCGGGGTGTCCTCAGGGCCAGTTGGACTTGATTCAGGGGACGGGCTCACGGTTTTGCCTTTGGATCGGGGCGGGCGCAGGTGTTGCGATTCTCATTTGTGCCTCGAGAGTACCAGCGTGGACCGGTTCCGTTGGAGAGCCACGAGCTGGAAAACGTGAGAATAGTCAAAGATGCATGACCATTAGATAACGGTTCGGTTACCCTTGAAATAACGACCACAGCAGTGTTCCGTCGATGTTAGGTAAGTTCTTGCGTTCAAAAATAGCAATCGTCCTGGCCGTGTTAGGCCTCTTGGTGTTGGGTACTGGTATAGGCCAGCGCACCATCTGGCTTCCCCCTGCCACGCTGACGGCCAGTGCCCCGGCAGTATCGAGCCCGGCGCCGCTGACAGTCATTGGCCCCGAGCTGCTTGACACTCGTGAGGGCAAGTTCACCATGACCATCAAAAATGATGGCCCCATCCAGCTGGCCGTTGCCCGTGAAGGCGACATCACCGGTTGGATCGGCGACGCCGCTTACACCAAGGTTGGCGCCGCCAATGAGGACTTCTCTGCGCTGACCAGCGAGAGTAAAACCGGTGCTGAAACCGTGCCCAACCCAAGCGGCTCCGACATGTGGGTCAGCGAAGAAAAGGGCACCGGTGAGATGAGCTACACGTGGCAGGCTCCCGGTCACGGAGACTGGGCGCTGCTGCTTTCCTCGGATGGTAAGGCCGCTGCCCCCACAGACATTTCCATCACCGTGGAAAATCAAGAAGGAACCCCATGGGCCGTACCGCTCATGGTCATTGGCTCGGCGCTACTAGCGTTGGCTGCCCTCCTGTTCCTCATCGCGCCGCGCAAGTCCAAGAATGCCGTGGCCGTGGCTGCGGCAGGGCGCCGTTCCTCTGGCCGCCCGGCTGATCCGTCCACGGGTGCCGTTGAGGTAGCCAAGATCTTGGCCGCTCGCGATGCCGCCAAGGCCGCCAAGGATGAGCCGCAGGCCCCCACACACGAGACGATCGCCGACGTCCGGCGTGCCGCTGCTGCGGCCGCGGCAGAAGGCAAGCCCAAGAACGACGGCGCAGCTGCCGCCAACGTCCCGGTCAACGACGCCACCTCGGCCCTACCTATTTCCTTGCGCGGCGATGACGTCGCTGTTGATGATGTTGCCGGGTCTGCCAAGAACGACGCGGAGCCAGCATCCGATGCCGCCCCTCAGGGCAAGGCTAATTCTGAATCCGACAAGGATTCCAACAGCGATTCCAACAGCGTTTCCAATACGGATTCCGAGAAGGACTCTGGCAAGGACTCCGGCAGCGATTCCGATTCCGATTCCGGTTCCGGAAGCGGTTCGGGCCAGGACAGTAGCCCCAAACAGGGCAAACCGCGTTGGTCCGCTGCCGCACGGAAGAAGGCTGCAGACTCCAAGGAAGAAGGCACGAAGGATGGCAAGTCAGAGCTCCGTGCTTCGGTAGACAACAGTTCGGTCGACTCCTTGAAGTCCAACACAGCGAAGACCAAGACCCGGTGGGGCGCCGCTTTGGCGGCACTGCTCCTGGCTGGCAGTGTCAGCCCGGCCATTGCCGATGACGCCACCACCCCGGCGCCGAGCGCCAGCGCTGACGCGCAGTCCACCGCCGGTGCCATCACGGCGCCGGCAACGGGCTTCCCGAACCTCCTTGACAGCCAGGTTGAGCGCATCGCCGACGCGGTAGCCTCCGTGGTTGCAACAGGCGACAATGCCAAGAACGCCAAGGAATTGGAATCGCGAGTTGGTGGCATGGCCTTGGAGGTCCGAACCGCTAACTACAAGATCCGCTCTGCCGTTGAGAAGCAGGCTGCCGTAGAGCCGGTCAATGCAACAACTCTGCTGGCCAAGGTTGTCACCACCACCGAAACATGGCCACGTTCGGCCATGTTCGTCACCAAGGGTGAAAATAACGAATTGCCGCAGTTGCTGACGTTGGTGCAGGCAAGCGCCCGCGAGAACTACAAGCTCGTCAAGGCAACACCGTTGCTTCCCGGCCAGACGCTTCCCACCGTGGATAAAGAAGGCACCAAGGAAGTAGCCAAGGACGATACAAGCGATTTGTTGATGAGTCCGGATGCAGCAGTTGCCGCGCTCAGTGACCGACTGACCAAGGACGACAGTTCATTCAAGGCCTCGTTCAAGGACAGCATCTACATCACGAGCGTCTTTGACCTGCAGAAAAAGGTTGTTGCCGATGCCAAGGACGCCAGTTACGTGTTCAGTCACAAGGCCAGCAGCGACCCTGTTGTTTCCCTGCGCACCGCGGACGGTGGCGCCATGGTGGTGGTTGGTTACACCTTCGGGATTGACGCCACCAGCAAGGCAGACGCCAAGCTGACCGTTGGTGCCGATGCCGCCGTCTTCACGGGTGGCACGGAAACAACCAAGGGCTTTACCTTGAACTATGCCGAGCCCGTTGTCATGTACATCCCCCCGGCCGGCGGTGAGGACCAGATCACCATCTTGTCCGCTACCCGCGACCTCGTTGGCGGATCGTTCAAGTAAGCTCCGGAACTTTGCAAGCCAGCTTCGTCAAGTTTCACCCGCGGCGAGAAGTCTCATCGCCGCGGGTCGGCACAGTTAGAGTGAATTCATGAGTCAAAACACCCCCATGCCGCCAAACGGGACGCCCGGGATCAACCTCCGTGGCGCCGTCGACCTTTCAGCCTTGAAAAACCGGGCCACAGCGCCCGGGGCTCCCTCCGCAGGGTCGCCCTACGCCGTTGATGTAAACGAGGCGAGTTTTCAGGAATTCGTCCAGCTTTCACAGAAGGTGCCCGTGGTGGTGTCGCTGGGCTCGGGGCGCTCCCACCAGTCTGCCCAGGTCACCGGGGTGCTGGAAAAACTGATGAACGAATACGGTGGCAGGATTGCGCTGGGCCGGGTGGATGTGGACAGCAGCCCGCAGATCGCCCAGGCCTTTGGCATCACCGCCGTGCCCACCGCAGTTGCGCTGATTAATGGCCAGCCGGTTCCCATGTTTGAAGGCGACCTTGCAGAAGAGCAGGTTCGGGAGTTCCTTGAGGAACTGCTCAAGGTCGCGGCCAGCAATGGAGTGACCGGGAATCTTGGTGGCGCTCCGGATCCCGAGGCGGCACCGGAACCGTCGCTTCCGCCACTGCATCAGGCCGCCCGCGATGCCATCGACGCCGGAGATCTGGCCGGTGCGGAGGCCAGCTACGAGAAGGCACTGGCAGAAAAGCCCAACGATGGCGATGCCAAGATTGGTTTGGCGCAGGTGCACCTGATGCGTCGCGCAGCCGAAATCAATGTGGTCCAGGCTGATGAACTCCGTTCCCGTGCGGCCGGGGATCCGGACGATCTCGAGGCCGCGTTGGCCGTGGCGGATCTTGATGTCACAGGCGGCCATGTTGAGGACGCATTCGCGCGTTTGGTGAAATTTATCGGCACACATTTCGGCCCCGAACGCGACAGCGTGCGGGTACGTCTGTTGGAGCTTTTTGACGTGGTGGGCGTTAGTGACCCGCGCGTCTCGGCATCGCGACAGGCGCTTGCCCGCGCATTGTTCTAGCAGGCACTTCATCCGTCATCGGCTTCGCCGTAGCGGTCCACTCATTCATGTTGTGGGCCTGTTGCGGCGAAGCCGCGGCATTTAACGCCCAGGCAATGTCATCCTTTGGGAGCAGGCGCTTCACCAAACCGGATTGTTAGTGTGTGGGCATGAACAACTCTTTTGCACAATCTCCAAGCGAAGGGCGCCCACCGGCCCTTTCAATCCGCGGATTGACCAAGCGATTTGGTTCCAAGACCGCCGTCGACAGCATTGACCTGGATGTACCAGCGGGTTCTTTCTACGGGTTGGTGGGCCCAAACGGTGCAGGCAAAACCACCTCACTGTCCATGGCGACGGGTCTTTTGCGTCCGGATGCCGGGCAGGTCCACGTCCATGGCTTGGACGTATGGAAGGAGCCCCTGGAGGCAAAGCGGCTCATGGGGCTGCTGCCCGATGGTGTGCGACTTTTCGACCGGCTCAGCGGCGAGCAGTTGGTGACGTATGCGGGCTTGTTGCGCGGCATGGACCAGGACACCGTGAGTTCCCGGGTCAAGGACTTGTTGTCCGCACTTGATCTGACCCGCGACGCCGGGACCCTTGTGGTGGATTACTCCGCCGGCATGACCAAGAAGATTGCCCTGGCTGCCGCGTTGATCCACGCCCCAAAGCTTTTGGTCCTGGATGAGCCGTTCGAGTCCGTTGACCCGGTCTCGGCCGCAAACATCCGAGATATCTTGGAGGACTATGTAAAGTCCGGTGGCACGGTGATTGTTTCCAGCCACGTGATGGATCTGGTGCAGCGCATGTGCGATCACGTTGCCGTCATTGCCGGTGGCCGTGTTCTTGCCGCAGGCACAGTTGCCGAGGTCAGGGGCAACCAGAGCCTGGAAGAGAAGTTTGTTGACCTGGTTGGCGGCCGTAATGAGAGTGCAGGGCTGGCATGGTTGCGCACCTCGTAAGGCTGAAACTGACCCTGCTGCGAAATTCACTCAAGCGCAGCCCCTGGCAATTAGTGGGCCTGATTATTGGCGGCATTTACGGCTTGGGTGTGCTGGTCACTGTCATCGTTGGGCTGGCACTCATGGGCTCCGGTGAAGCCGAATTCATTGGCACGGTGATTGTGCTCGCTGGTGCGGCGCTGATTCTGGGCTGGCTGATTATCCCTGTTGTGGCTGCGGGCCTGGACATGACCCTTGATCCTGCGCGCTTCACCACCTATGCCATCCCGATGAAATCCATGCTGACCGGATTGCTGGTCTCAAGTTTCATTGGGGTGCCAGGCGCCATAACCTTGATCGCCTCGATTGGCACCGCCGCGTCCTGGTGGCGCCATCCTCTAGCCGCACTCGTGGCTCTCGTGTGTGGCGTGGTGGGTGCCGTGACGTGCATCGTCGCCTCACGTGCCATCACGGCGGCCAGTGCAAGCCTTGCCTCGACCCGGCGCTTCAAGGACTTCAGCGGCATTGTGTTGTTGCTTCCGCTGATGTTCCTCGGGCCCATCATCACCAGCGTGTCCGACGGCGTGAGTAACCTCCGCGAATACCTCCCGGCACTGGCCAACACCGTCTCATGGACGCCGTTGGGCGCCATCTGGGCCGTTCCGGCGGACGTGGCCCAGGGCCACTTTGGTGCCGCCGGACTGAAATTCCTCATCGCTGTGGCGAGTATCGGTGCCCTCGTCTGGGTGTGGAAGGTGTGCCTCGCTCGCGCGCTGGTAACTCCGGCCTACGCCGGCGGAGGCCGGCGCCGTGGCGGAAAGCTCGGCTTCTTCACCTGGTTCCCGGCAACACCCGCGGGAGCCATTGCCGCTCGCTGCCTGAGCTACTGGTTCCGTGATCCGAGGTACAGCGCGGGCTTGTTGATAGCTCCGCTGATGCCGTTGGTCTTTGTGTTTGCCGGCGCGCAGGCAGGATCGTCGGATGCGCTCGGCGTGGCCTTGGGCTTCGGCGGGGCACTGGCGGCGTTCCTGGTTGTTTGGTCCATCAGTGCCGACATTTCCTACGACAACACGGCGTTTGCGCTGCACATCGCCACGGGTGTTGACGGCCGGGCAGACCGCATCGGACGTGCCCTGGCCGCCGGCGTTCTGGCGCTGCCGCTGGGACTCGTGTACGCCGTCGTTGGTGGCATCCTGATTCAAGACCTAGGTCAGTTGGTGGCGACCGTTGGCCTGGTACTTGGCGTTGTGGGCTCGGGACTGGGACTGGCCAGCGTCTTCTCGGCACGCTTCACCATGAACGCACCGCTGCCGGGTGAGAGCCCGCTGAAGACCCGCCCGGGCAACGGCTTGTCCACCGCGCTGATCCAGCTGGCCGGGTTTGGCGGGCTCGGTGTGATGGTGCTGCCGGAACTGATTCTGTCCGTCGTGGCCTTGGCAACAGGGCAAATGCTATTTGCCTGGTTGGCCTTGGTGGTCGGTGTTGTGCTCGGCGCCGTGTTCCTGGTGATTGGCGTCCGCCTGGGTGCCAAGGTCTACAACGATCGGGCTCCGGAATTGTTGCTTGCGGTTTCGGTGAACCGTTAGCCACCGTTCTTGGTCACCGTTAGTGGAAGGCGGCTGGCAATAGCTAGAGTTAGAGGCAGCAATGACCAGCGATATTTGAGAATTGCACAGACATCTGTGTGCCCCTGAAAGGAAGCGTGTTTCATGGAGGTCATCATCCTCCCCAGCAGCAAGGAAATTGGCGCCCTGGCCGCCGACGCCATCGAGGCCTTGGTACGCAACAAATCCAACGCCGTAATTGGCCTTGCCACGGGTTCCTCCCCGCTGCCGATCTACAACGAACTGGCTCGCCGCCATGATGAAGAAGGCCTGAATTTCACACAGGTCAGGGGCTTCGCCCTCGATGAGTACGTGGGCTTGCCAGTTGGCCACTACGAGTCCTACCGCGAAGTCATCCGCCGCGAATTCACCAACCGCGTCGATGTTGCACCGGAGAACGTGCACGGCCCGGACGGCGCCAGCGAGGACATCGTGGCTGCCTGCCGGCAGTACGAGGACGCCATTGTTGCTGCCGGCGGCATCGACCTGCAGATCCTTGGTGTTGGCACCAACGGCCACATCGGTTTCAACGAGCCCGGCTCATCCCTGGCTTCACGTACCCGCATCAAGACCCTGGCCGAGCAGACGCGTCAGGACAACGCGCGCTTCTTTGACAACATTGACCAGGTTCCCCACCACGTAGTGACCCAGGGTCTTGGCACCATCATGGATGCCCGTCACCTGGTTCTGGTTGCCACGGGCGCGGGCAAGGCCGACGCCGTGCGCGACTTCGTTGAGGGCCCCGTGTCGGCATCGTGCCCGGCCTCGATCCTGCAGTTCCACCCGCGTGCCACAGTCATCATTGACGAGGCCGCGGCGTCCAAGCTTTCCGGCGCCGCTACCTACCGCCACGCCTACGACAACAAGCCGGTCTGGCAGGGTCTCTAAGATATTGCACCGAACCCACGCCGGGAGTTGGGTTAATCACTTAACCCGCCTCCCGGCGTCGTGCTTTAACAACCCACAGCCCAACGCCGCACCACCTTCGGGCGTGTATTGACGAACGCCGCACCACTTTCCCAAACCTCGGTGAGTCGCGGACGCGGAGACGCTAGAATAGTTTCATGAGTTTGCCTCCAGACCCCTTCGAAAACCATCCCATGGGAAATCCCGAGCGCAGCGGCGGGTCAACAGCCGTCATTGAGCGCCAGGAACAGCGCCAAGAAGTTGAGCCGGGCGACAGCGAACGGTTCTCGCACTATGTGCGCAAGGAAAAGATCATGGAATCGGCCATGACAGGTGAGCCCGTTGTGGCCCTGTGTGGCAAGGTGTGGACTCCGGGGCGCGATCCCAAAAAGTTCCCCGTCTGCCCCGATTGCAAGGCCATCTATGACGGCCTGATGCCCGAGGGTGGCAAGGGTAAGGGCCCCAAGAAGCCCAAAGAGTAGTTTCGAACTACCAACAGTTTTAGCGGTGTATGCCGTTGTTTGGCCGTGCCCGGATTCGGGTGCGGAAGCGTGGAAGATGTGACAAGGATGGCGGGATTTTTTTGACGGAGACTTTGTTTGGCGGACCGTCCCTGCCTCCGGCCTACCCTGAACGCGCAGCGTGGGGAACGGCCCAGAAGCTTAGGGCCTGGCAGTCAGAAGCCATGGAAAAGTACTTTCAGGAGAGCCCGAAAGACTTCCTGGCGGTAGCTACGCCGGGTGCAGGTAAGACGACCTTTGCGCTGCACATCGTGACGCAGCTGATCGCCCGCGGGATCATCAACAGGGTCACCGTGGTGACGCCTACCGACCACCTCAAGCGCCAGTGGGCCGATGCCGCGGCCAAGGTCGGCATCGCCATTGATCCCAACTTCAAGAACGCCGACGGCCGCCATGGCAAGGGCTTTGTTGGGGTTGCCGTGACTTATGCGCAGGTGGCCAGCAAGCCCATGCTGCACCGTGCCAAGACCGAGGCCGCCAGGACTTTGGTCATCATGGACGAAATCCACCACGGCGGTGACGCGCTGAGTTGGGGTGACGGTATCCGTGAGGCCTTTGAGCCGGCCGCTCGGCGCCTGTCGCTGACCGGAACACCGTTCCGCTCCGACACCGCGGCGATCCCCTTTGTGGAATATGCCGAGGATAGGGATGGCATTCGCCGTTCCAAGGCCGACTACACCTACGGCTACGGCGAAGCGCTCAAGGACCATGTGGTCCGCCCCGTCATGTTCATGGCTTACTCGGGCCAAATGCGCTGGCGTACGAGTGCCGGTGAGGAGATGGCCGCAACCCTTGGCGAAGCGGTCACGAAGGATGTCACCGCCCACGCCTGGCGCACAGCGTTGAACCCGGCAGGGGAGTGGATTCCGGCGGTTCTGGCCGCGGCCGATAAGCGCCTCACCGAGGTGCGCCGTGCCGTGCCCGACGCCGGTGGCCTCGTGATTGCCACCGATCACGAGGACGCCCGCGCCTATGCGGCGCAGCTAAAGAAGATCACGGGGGAGTCGCCCACAGTCATCTTGTCCGATGATGCGAAGGCCTCCGACAAGATCGATTCCTTCTCGGCCGGTGAAAAGCGCTGGATGGTGGCCGTCCGCATGGTGTCCGAAGGTGTTGACGTGCCCCGTTTGGCCGTTGGTGTCTATGCCACCTCCACCGCCACGCCGTTGTTCTTTGCCCAGGCTGTAGGCCGCTTTGTGCGCGCCCGCAAAAGGGGAGAGACGGCGTCGATCTTCCTGCCCTCGGTGCCGAACCTGATGGAGCTTGCCAACCAGCTGGAACTCGAACGTGACCACGCCTTGGACCGCCCCGACAAGGACCCCGACGGATTCATCGAGGAAGACGCCGAGATGGAGGAGGCCAACCGCGAGGAAAAGGCCTCCGACACCATGGAGAAGTTTAAGTTTGAGGCCCTGGAATCCCAGGCGTCCTTTGACAGGGTGCTGTTCGATGGCGGCGAATTCGGTACCGGCGGCGCCATTGGAAGCGACGACGAGCTCGACTTCCTCGGCATTCCCGGACTGCTCGACGCCGACCAAATGGGCCTACTGCTGCGACAGCGCCAGGCCGACCAGCAAACGCGGCGACGCAAGAAGTCTCCGGAGGCACCCGAGCCCGAGGCGCCGCCGCTGGTTGACCACCGCATGCTCATGGACCTGCGCGGCGAGCTGGCCAAGAACGTCTCGGCTTGGAGTGCGCGTTCCGGCATGCCCCACGGCATGGTGCACAGCGAATTGCGGCGCATTTGCGGCGGACCCGCCGTGGCTCAGGCCAACGAGTCTCAGCTACAGACTCGGATGAAGAAGCTGCAGGACTGGTTCATCGGCCGCAAGTAGCGGCGCCGGATGATGCTGCCGGCCGAGCTCAGCGGTTTTCGCCACCGCCTCCCATTAATGAACCCCGCCGACGGGGCTCATTAATGGGAGGCGGTGGCATTTTTTGAGTGAGCATCATCTTTTCGGGATGCCAGCGGCACGGAGTAAGCGTTCAAAGCCGACAAGGTCCTGCATTTCCGCCCACGTCCATCGGAATACGCCAACGTTTTGAGCGCGGATCTGGTCCTCGCGGTTTTTCTCGTCGATGACCCGGTCCGCGGTGCTCTTCCCTCCAGCCCAGTCTTGCCGCAGGTACTTGGCTCGTCCATCAAATTCTCCGACTTTACGCTGGTCCTTAAACCAGAAGTCGACCAGCGCCTTGCGCCCGTCACGGAGCTCGAACTCGTGTTGCAGCTCCGGGGCGATGAAGCCGAGCTGTGCCATTCTGACTCTGCTGAAGGACTCGCCGGCAGACCCGGAAAGACCCGAGGCGAAGTCAATCACGGCGACGGCCCTGTTCCGGGCAGCTTTTTTCGGTAGGGCGTCGGCAGCGGCGAGCAGCTCTGATTTCAACAGAGGTGGCCCTTGCGGTGCATCATGATTCCAGGAGGGGTCGTGCTCCACGGTGGGGATGTCCACGGGTGTGAAAATATTGCCGGGCCGCTGGTACCTGACCAGATGCAGACTGGAATCGCAGACTGAGACGGCCTGCTCAAACTTCAGCCGGGTGATCAGGTGGAGGGTAGTTGTGAGCTTGTCCGTCAAAAGCAGCGGGCCGCAAGCCACGATGTTGTCGCCGGGCTTCTCAAGGTGTCGGGCCACATCGCCGCGGCTGCGCCCGCCGTTCGCATACGAGGTCTGGATGTGAAGTTTTCGTGGCGCCCCCATGATCCACAAGCCCCAGAGCATTGCGGCTGATTCGAGACAAAAGACGGGCTGGCGTTTGGTGGTCAGTTGGAACGCGGCGGCACGCAACCCATATCGCGATGGCTCATCCAGGGCGTGCCATTCCTCCGCTTCCGCGTAGACGCTGCGCCGGACACGGGCGTAGCGCCCGCTACTGCAGAGCCTTGCAAGGATCCGGGAATCTTGGCCGGCGAGCGATACATCGGAGGAGAGAATCAGCCGTGGCGTATTCATAGCTCTAAGCGTTCCAGATCAGAACTCGTCATGTAAGAGCGTCTTGCCGACCTGTGGATAACTCCGCTGAGTCTGGCCAGCGGTTTCTGCCACCGCCTCCCATTAATGAGCCCCGTCTACGGGGTTCATTAATGGGAGGCGGTGGCATTTTGGAGTTCAAGCACGACGGCGGGCCCTCACCATCGCTGATCGGCCCGCGTACGCGCTACTTGACCTCGATGCCCGCGTCTTCGAGTTCTTCTAACGCTTCTTCGGCCGCGTCTTCGTCGATGCCTGCGACGTAATCACGTAGGACCGTGGTGTTGTAGCCCGCATTGACAGCATCCAGGGCCGTGGCGCGAACGCAGTGCTCAGTAGCGATGCCTACCACCACAACGTCCTCGACGTCATTTTCGCGTAGCCATTCGTCGAGGCTCACGGGATCCTCGGCGTCCTCGTCGGCACTCTGGTTGGCTTCGCGTTCACCCACTGCAACCTCGTCCTCGGGTGCCAGTAGGCCGTCAAAGCCCGAATAGGCGGCGTCATACTTGCCCTTGCGGAAGTAGGCGTCAATGTCCTCGGTGTCGAGGTTGCGGTGCAGAGCGGCCCTCTTAGAACCGGCTACGCAGTGTACGGGCCAACTTTTCACGAAGTCAGGAGTCTCGGAGAAGTGGCTGCCGGGATCAACATGCCAGTCCTGCGTAGCCACGATGAAGTCGAAGTCCGTGGCATTCTCCAGTAGTTCGCTGATCTCGCTGGCAAGATCGGCGCCGCCGGCAACGGCAAGCGAGCCGCCCTCGCAGAAATCGTTCTGCACGTCAACAATGATTAGGGCCTTAGCCATGGGGTGCTCCTCGTTATTTCGTTACTGGTATTGCTTGTTCGTATTCGGTGGGGATGACTGGCTCCCCGCGCTGGAGCCTGCGGGCGGTTCCAGGCATTTCGGCCATGGACGCTGCGTGGCGGGCCGTGGCCCGGACGACTCCCTCTGAGCCGGTCCAGCCCGGCACTAGGACGCCGTCGGTCATGAATTCTTCCAGAAGGACCCGGTCGTTGCTGTCCGCGGCGGGGTTGTGGCCAATGCCAACCACCTCGCTCGTGGCAATGCCCGCCTTGTTGAGCCGGCGCAGCGCGTACTTGCGCCCGCCCACGCTGGCCTTGTTCTTGGCTGCCTTGGCCACGGAGACAAACTCGCCGTCGTCGCCCTCGCGGGACACGAGCTTGTAGACCATGGAGGCGGTGGGCGCCCCGGAGCCTGTCACCAGGGACGTGCCAACTCCGTAGGAATCAACCGGCGCCGCAGCCAATGCCGCGATGGCGAACTCGTCGAGATCGCTGGTCACGGTGATGCGCGTGTTGGTATTGCCGAGCGAATCCAACAACGCCCGGACGTCGCGCGCCTGGGCGAGCAAATCACCCGAGTCCAACCGCACGCCGCCCAAGGCGGGACCGGCGATGGCGACCGCCTTGCGGACGGCGGCTTCGACGTCGTACGTGTCAACCAGCAACGTGGTGCCAGAGCCCATGGAACCGAGCTGGGCGCGGAAGGCCTCCTCTTCGGAATCATGCAGGAGGGTGAAGGAATGCGCGGCCGTGCCAAGGGTGAGCACACCGTAACGCAGGCCGGCCTCCAAATTGGAGGTGCCATGGAAACCGGCGATCACGGCAGCGCGGGAAGCTGCAACGGCGGATTCCTCATGCGTGCGCCGGGATCCCATCTCGATGCACGGGCGGAAGCCGGCGGCGCCAATCATGCGGGAGGCTGCGGAGGCGATGGCGGAATCGTGGTTCAGGATGGAAAGGACGTATGTTTCAAGGATGCAGGCCTCGGCGAATGTGGATTCGATCGTCAAGATGGGCGAATTCGGGAAGTAAAATTCGCCCTCTGCGTAACCGTAGACGCTCCCGGAGAACTTAAAATCGGCCAACCAGGACAACGTTTCGTCATTGACTACGTTGTTTTGGGCCAGGAAATTCAGCTCCTCGGGGCCAAAGCGGAAGTGCTCCAGACCCTCCAAGATGCGGCCCGTTCCACCCACAACCCCATACCGGCGGCCGTCAGGCAGGCGGCGGGCGAAGGCTTCAAACACGCTTCGGCGGTGTGCCGCGCCGGAGTGCAGGGCTGCTTGAAGCATTGTCAGCTCGTAGTGATCTGTAAACAATGATGTGCGGGGCTGGCCCCAGCTTGATGGCGTAGTCACGGAATTTACTTTAGTGCGGCAACACTAGAATGGACATATGAGTGTCAGCACAGCCCCGGAAACAGACCGGGAAGTCTCAACGCGTGAACTCATCTCCCCAGACATCCCCTGGGATTTGATCGTGTGGAATGACCCGGTCAATTTGATGAGCTACGTCAGTTACGTCTTCCAAAGCTATTTTGGTTATTCAGAGGCAAAGGCGGCGAAATTAATGCTTGAGGTCCATACCGAGGGCAAGTCCGCCGTGGCCCATGGAGCCAAGGAAAAAATGGAAGCGCATGCCGTTGCCATGCACGGATTCGGCCTGTGGGCAACTGTCCAGAAGGGTGGCCCCCGTGGCTAAAGCATTCTCTGCCGGCCGTCGCGGCATCACCGGATTCCTTGAAATCGCCGAGCGTGACCTCCTGCGCAAGCTCTTCGCCGACATCATCGCCATGCTTGAACCCGACACGCCCGCGCACGAGGATCCTCTGGCGGCCTTGATCGGGCTGGACATGGACGTCTCTGTCCCGGGTGATCCGGCTCTGCTCAGGCTTCTGCCGGACGCCGTGAGGAACGACGACGACGCGGCCCTTGAGTTCCGCCAGCTCACCGAGCGCTCCCTGCGGGAAACAAAGATTGGCGCCTTGCGCGCTGCGTCAATGGGCTTGGACTCCGAGAAGCTGGTTCTGGATCCGGAGGCAGCAAAGCTGTGGGCCATGGCCCTGAACGATGTCCGTCTTGTCTTGGCCGAAAGGTTGGAAATCAGGGACGAAGAGGACGCCGAGAAGGTGCATCAGGTGCAGGACTGGGGTGACGCCGAAGACGTGGAAAGTTACCTGTCCCTGGTGTACAACTTCGTCTCCTGGCTTCAGGAAAGTCTGGTCCAGGCCATGCTGTCCGCGCTGGCGCGCAGCAAGTAGGGTACGCCGGGCGTAAGTGTGTTATTGGGCGCAATTGACGCTGTTAGGCCAACAAAAGAACTATTGTTGTATCGATCATGAGCACACATTCAGTCAACCCAACGCACACATCAGCCGGCAGCTCGCGGACGAGCCTCGTTGCCGAGCGGCCCATCGGGATTTTTGATTCCGGGGTTGGCGGATTGACGGTGGCCCGTGCGGTCATTGACCAGCTGCCCAACGAGTCAATCCTGTACGTAGGCGACACCGCCAACGGTCCCTATGGACCTCTCCCCATCGCGGAAGTTCGTGCCAACGCGCTCGGCGTCATGGATGAACTTGTAGATTCTGGCGTCAAACTTCTGGTGATTGCCTGTAACTCCGCATCAGCCGCGGTTCTGCGCGACGCCCGGGAACGGTACACGGCCCGCTATGGGATCCCTGTCATTGAGGTCATTCAACCGGCCGTGCGCCGGGCCGTGGCCGCCACCCGAACAGGCAAGGTTGGTGTGATTGGCACTGTCGCCACGGTTGGTTCGCGAGCTTACGATGACACCTTTGCCGCGGCTCCGGACTTGAGTATCACCTCCGTTGCCTGCCCTGATTTTGTTCGCTTCGTGGAATCCGGCATCACGGCCGGCCCGGAGCTGCTGACCACCGCGGAAGAGTATCTGGCCCCCTTGAAAGCTGCCGGGGTGGACACGCTGGTCCTTGGCTGCACCCATTACCCCTTGCTAACCGGGGTAATTTCATACGTTATGGGCGATTCCGTGACCTTGGTGTCCAGCGCCGAAGAAACCGCCAAGGACGTCTACAAGGCACTCGTGAGTCATGATTTGGAGCGGGTGTCCGGCGGAGCGCCGAAGCATCAGTTCCTCTCCACCGGCGATGCGGCCAGCTTTGGTGTACTGGCCCGGCGTTTCCTTGGGCCCGAGGTGCTGGACGTGGAACAGGTGAGCCACGTCGCGGCGCACTATCCCACCGGTTCACTGGCGCTCATTACTGAAGACATGTTGGCGGCTGCCCGCAACAATGCACCCAGTGCGGCTGCCAGCCGGGTCTCGAATTTTGTATTAGCCGATTCGGTCGGCAGACTGGCAGTTCCGGAAACAGGCGTGGGGGAGCGAACATGAAGTTGACGATTGTTGGATGCAGCGGGTCCTTCCCAGGTCCGTCATCGCCCGCATCTTGCTACCTGCTTACGGCGCACGACGGCGTTCGGCCGTGGCGGGTGCTGATCGACTTGGGCAGCGGTGCCCTTGGTGCAGCGCAAAAGTATATGGATCTGGAAGATATCGATGCGATCTTCCTCAGCCACCTGCACCCGGACCACTGCATGGATTTGTGCGGACTGCACGTTGCGGTCCGGTGGAGCCCCGATGGTTGGAAGAGTGGACGGATTCCTGTCTGGGGACCGGCCGAAACGGCCGATCGCCTGGCCACAGCCTATGGCCTCGAATTAGATCCGGGCATGCACGAAGAGTTTGATTTCCGCAATTGGAATGAACGCGAGCCCGTCATGGTGGGCCCGTTCAAGGTGACGCCCTACGCCGTTAACCACCCGGTTCCAGAGGCCTACGCGCTTCGGGTAGAGGTGACCGAGTACGACGGAACCGGCGTTGACCGAACGGCCGTCTTGACGTATTCCGGTGACACAGACAGCTGCCAAGGTTTGGAAGATGCCGCGCTGAACGCCGACATGTTCTTGTGCGAGGCCGCCTTCGAAGAGGGCCGCGATGACCACATCAAGGACGTCCATCTCACCGGAAAAAGGGCAGGCGAGGCCGCGGCCCGCGCCACCGTGAAGCGCATGCTGTTGACCCATATTCCGGTTTGGACCGACACCAACAAGGTTGTGACGGAGGCCCGTGAGGTGTACACCGGCGACGTGGCCGCGGCAGTGGCAGGCGTCCACTACACGATTTAGCTGTCCTTTGGAATGACAGTCCTTTTGGATTAGCTGTCCTTTTGGACGAAGTGTTCAGGATGAGGCGAATATCCTCCGAAAGGACTATCCCTTTAACTATTCGGGGCGGTTAGGCTCGGTGGCAGAAAAGGGCGGCAGACGCCGTCGCACTTCACCTACAAAGGATGCTAACCATGAGCGAGATGCCCCGCTACAACCCCGGACCCAGCGAGTTTTCCCCAGTCCAGGCCCCTGCTGCCCCGCCCATCATGAACACCGTTTTCTTCATGTTGGTGGGTGCGGCCGTGCTGCAGGTCATCGCCACCATTTTTGCTGTTCTGCAAATGCAATCCGATGACTTCCGCACCCAGCTGAAGGATCAACTGGAGTCTCAAGGCCTGCCAGACGCCGGCGGCAACATACTCGACAATGCCATCATGGCGTCCACCGGAACCGCGATTGTCATGGCGGTCGTCGCCGTGATCCTCTATGTACTGATTGGCCTGTTCCTGAAGAAGGGCATGGGCTGGGCCCGCATTGTCGGCGCCGTGTTGGCAGTTGTATCGCTCTCGCAACTCATGAGCTTGACCATGCCGGGTGGGATCGCCACGATCCTGCAGATCCTGCTGGGCATCGGTGCCATGGTGCTGTGCTTCACGGGCCCCGGTGCCGCATACTTCGCGGCGAAGAAGAGCTACAAGTTGGCAACCAAGGGGCGGTAGTACTGCCCGGATCTAGTACTGTCCGGAACTAATACTGGAACAAGATGGCGGCTTCCAAGGATGGGGGCCGCCATTGCCGTGCCCGCGTGCCTCGACCGGTACCCTTATTAGCATGACTTCCAATGAAACACTTCGCGCCGACGGGCGCGCCAATGACCAGCTCCGCGACATCACCATCACCCGCGGCTGGTCCAAGCAGGCCGAAGGATCGGCCCTGATTGAATTCGGCAACACCCGCGTGCTCTGCACCGCCTCCCTAACCCCCGGCGTCCCGCGCTGGCTCAAGGGCGAAGGCACCGGCTGGGTCACGGCCGAATACGCCATGCTCCCGCGCGCCACGAACACCCGTAACTCCCGCGAATCCGTCAAGGGCAAAATTGGCGGCCGCACGCACGAGATCTCCCGTCTGATTGGCCGCTCACTGCGCGCCATCATCGACACCAAGGCCCTGGGCGAAAACACCATCGTCCTGGACTGTGACGTTTTGCAGGCCGACGGCGGCACCCGCACGGCCGCGATCACCGGTGCCTACGTTGCCCTGGCCGACGCCATCGCTTACGCCAAGGAAAACAAGCTGATTGCGAAGAACGCTCAGCCGCTCATCGATTCCGTCTCCGCGATCTCCGTCGGCATCATCGACGGCGTTCCCATGCTGGATCTGCCCTACGTTGAAGACGTGCGTGCCGAGACCGACATGAACGTTGTTGTCACGGGCTCCGGCAAGTTCGTCGAGGTTCAGGGCACCGCGGAAGGCGCCCCGTTCGACCGCGACGAGCTCAACCAGCTGCTCGACCTGGCCCTGATCGGCACCACGGAACTGAGCCGCATCCAGCGCGAGACCCTGGGCGCCTAATGTCCGCGCCGAAACTCATTTTGGCAACCCACAACCAGGGCAAGCTTCGGGAACTGCGCGAATTGCTGCGCGGTCAGGTGCCGGGTTTGGATGTGGACACGGACGTGCTCGACGCCGGAGCGATCCAGGCTCCGGATGTCGCCGAAACGGGGGTCACCTTCGCGGAGAACGCCCGGCTGAAGGCTCATGCCGTGGCACAGTTCTCTGGCGCCTTGGCCATCGCCGACGACTCGGGTCTTGCCGTTGATGTTCTTGGCGGCGCCCCGGGCATCTTTTCAGCCCGCTGGGCCGGGAGTCACGGTGATGACGGCGCGAACCTGAATCTGCTGCTGGCACAGCTCGCGGATATTACCGAAGAACATCGAGGCGCACGCTTTGTGTGTGCCGCCGTGCTCGCCAGCCCTGATGGCACCGTGGATGTTGTCGAGGAAGGAACCCTTGAAGGGACCTTGCTCCACGAACCTCGCGGCGAAGGCGGTTTTGGCTACGATCCGATCCTGCAGCCTGTGGGACTGGACAAGTCCTGTGCGGAACTGACGGGCGCGGAAAAGAACGCCATCAGCCACCGCGGCAACGCGTTCCGGGCGCTGCTGCCGCACATCGTGAAGGCCCTCGCCTAACAGTTGCGCTGGTCGAGCTTGTCGAGACCTGGATCTCGACAAGCCCGACCAACGGCTGACAAGCCTAATCAGCCGAAACGACGGCGACCCCCGGCACTATCGGCACTATGCCGGGGGTCGCCGTCGTACTTGGTGCCAAATTTTTTAGGCCTGCGAGGACTTCTTCTTGTTGCGCTTGCTGATGGCCTTCAGGAATTCGATGCCGATCGGGATGATGGAGACGGCCACGATGGCAATGAAGATGATGTCAAGGTTGTCGCGCACCCACGGCACCTTGTTGCCCAGGATGTAGCCCAGCAGGGTCACGCCGCCGGCCCACAGCACTGCGCCGATGGCATTGAAGAGTACAAACTTGCGCATGTCCATCTTGGCCACGCCCACAATAACGGGGACGAAGGTGCGCACGATCGGAACAAAGCGGGCCAGGATCAGGGCCTTGCCGCCGTGCTTTTCAAAGAAGGCATGGGCGCTGTCGACGTGTTGCTTCTTGAAGAGCCGGGATTCGGGCTTGTTGAAGATGGCGGGACCGGCCTTGTACCCGATCAAATACCCCACCTGGTTGCCAATAAAGCCTGAGACGATCAGCAAAGCCATAAGGACCCAGATGTTGACGGGCATTGAACCGGTGCTCACCAAGAGACCAGCGGTGAATAGTAGCGAGTCTCCGGGCAGGAAGAACCCGACCAGCAACCCGGTCTCGGCAAAGATGATGCCGCAGGCAAGCACAACAACCCAGGCGCCCATGGCCGGGTTGTCGAGGATCTTCATGGGGTCCAGCCAATCAGGCAGGAGGCCGAGGGAAGGAACAGTCCCGCGTCCCATGAGGGCAGGCAGGGCAGAGTCACTCAAAGCTGAAAGTATCACCCTCCAAGATTACGGTACTTAGCTGAACGCATCCTCCACCTAAAGGAGGATATTGGAGGGGGTTGACAATCGGTCATTCTTTACGCGGAGCTGGGTGCTAGGGGAGAGGTGCCCATGTGAGATCCGGCTCGCGATGCACCTCGTGTGGGTGCGCGGGGGTAGCCTTGAATCGTGGCTTTGGACTTTACTGCGATCGATTTTGAGACTGCCAACGGATTTAGGGGATCTCCCTGCTCCGTCGGTTTGACGAAGGTTCGTGGCGGGGTGATTGTCGATGAAGGCTACTGGCTTATGCGCCCTCCGGAGGGTCACGACCACTTCGACGCCCGTAACATCACCATCCACAACATCACTCCCGACGACGTGGCCGCTTCGCCTCGTTTCGCGCAGGTGTTCCCCGAGGTGCATGCCTTCATTGGCGATGACGCGCTCGTGGCCCACAATGCGGCGTTCGACATTGGCGTGATCCGTTCGGCGTCCGAGGTTTCCGGCATGCCTGCGCCCGCGTTCGATTATGCGTGCACGGTGGTGCTCTCGCGCAAGAACTATTCATTGCCGTCGTACTCGCTGCCCTTTGTGGCCGAGGCTGCCGGTGTACCGCTGCTCAACCACCACGATGCCATCGAAGATGCCCGCGCCTGTGCCGGGATCATGGTTGACATCGCAGCCAAGCACGAGGTGGACTCGGTGCGCGGCGTTTTTGCGGCCATGAAGCTGCCCATGCCGCACATCGACGCCTACAACCCCGACACCGACGTCATGTCCAAGGCAACGCGCTCCGCCCTGGAGAAGATGGCTGAGATGAAAGCCGGGCTTGCCAATGGAACCGCCCGCGCCGGCCGCTCAAGTTGGTCAACCGAGGGCCCCAACCCGGTGCCGAACCCACGGGCAGACATGTCCCACCCGTTATTTGGGCAGACCATCGTGTTTACCGGTGATCTTGGCCTTGGCCGACCTGAGGCGAAGGTCCGGGCCGCCGGTCATGGCGCCCAGTGCGCCAGCAGTGTCACCCTGAAAACCACAGTGCTAGTGGTGGGTAGCGGCTTCACAGCCTCCGATCTGCGCAACGGCAGGCTCACCTCGAAGGCCGCGCGCGTGCTGGAATTGCAGCGTCGTGGGCAGGGCATCGAGGTGCTCTCCGAAGGCGAATTCATGCAGATGGTCGGTTAGAGCACCAAATCAATTGAGGTGCTGGCGGTCGCCAGACGCTGGCGCCTAGGATACTGGCATGGCTCATCCCAAGATGTACTCCGATGATGATCCGCTCCTGCTGCGACTACGGAGTGTGAGCTTGGCGTTTCCGGAGGCCACGGAGAAGGAAACCTTTGGCCGGCCAACTTTTAGGTGTGGACGGATCTTTGCCTATTACGGGCAAGGTCAGACGGGCCACCCCCGACCGGCCTCCATTCAGGTTCTTCCGGAAGCCGATGAACGTGCGGCCTTGCTGGCGGATCCGCGTCTTTACATCCCTTCCTACATTGGGCCATACGGCTGGGTGGGACTGGATCTGAGCATTGACGTACAGGATTGGCAGGAAATCGCGGAGTTGGTGGACAGTTCCTACCGCAGGATCGCGCCACCGCGCTGCCTTGTAATACTGGACCGGGACGGTTCGCCCGCAGATCGCCCCGGCTGAGGCTGCGGGTTTAGTCATTCTGCGCAACAATCCTTTAGAAGTCGCCAAGCACCGCCGTACCCTGAACCATGACCCAATTCACCAGCCACCAAGCCGTCGCCACTGAGTTCATTCCGGCTCCTCGGCCGAGCGTGCTGAAACGGGTTTTCGCTTTTCCTAACCCCGTCAATGATCACGCCGCCAGGTTCACGGCAGGCATTGTTGTTGTCCTTGCACTTGTCGCACTCGTTGGGCAGCTGCCCTGGCTGGTGGGAGTCGTTGCAATCGGCTTTGTTTTGCGCCTTGCCTTCGGCCCGCGGATCTCCCCAGCAGCGCTGCTCTCGGTCAACGTCCTAGCCCCACTCGTGGGCGAACCCAAACTGGTTCCGGGTCCACCCAAGCGCTTTGCGCAGGGGATCGGCGCCGTCTTGTCCGGCGCGGCCTTCATCCTGCTCGTCTCCGGCGGCTCGCTGCCGGGTTGGACCCTCATGGTCCTGCTGGTCGTTGCGGCCTCATTGGAAGCGTTCATCGGCCTCTGCCTCGGCTGCGCGGCCTTCGGATTCCTCATGCGGCGCGGCATCATCCCCGCCGGGATTTGCGAGGAATGCGCCAACGTCGGGGTCGCCAGGAACTAGCGGGCTATTCTCCCGTGGTGAGTTTGATGAACTCCGCGGCGAGATGCCGGATCAGTGCGGGTGCCTCGGCCATGGTCAACCACGACGGCGGCAGGGCGGCTTCCCCGTAAAACGCACCAAGGATGTTCCCGGCTATGGAGGCCGTGGAATCGCTGTCGCCACTGTGGTTGGTCGCCAGCCGGATGGCCGCGAGGAAGTGATCAACCGGCGAAACGGCGCCGCCGGCCGTAGCCAGCACACTATAGAGGCCAACCGCCAAGGCTTCTTCGGCAACCCAACCCAAGCCCAGCGCATCGGTGAGGGAATCGCCTGACAGGGGTTCGCCGTCGTTCGCGGAAAGAGCTATGGCCGCCTCCAAGCGGGCCAGCAACGCAATATCAGCGGCAGGCTCGGCAACGGCGCGGTCGCGGGTCGAGGCAGCAGCCTCGCGCAGGCCAAGGCCGCCGATCACCAAGGCATGAATCAGCCAGCTAAAGGCGCCGGAACTCTGCCGGGCGGCGGGATGGCCGTGCGTGAGTGAGGCGGCGTCGGAGCTGATCTTGTAGATGGTCTCGGCCTCAATGTTGGGCAGCAGACCATACGGGGCCGAACGCATCACGGTGCCGCAACCCTTGGAATCAACGTTCACCGGGCGGAACACCGTGCCCATCTCACCCGTGGCGAGACCCGTAACGCAGGCATTGCCCGGGTGACGCTGGTGGTGCAGCACGCTTTGCTTATCGATCCAGCGCGGAGACTGCACAGGTGCGTGCTCGGCGGTCTCGATGTCCTGCGTCTTGAGCCAGCGCAGATAGGCGAGCCACTGGCAGGCGTTAATGTCCGCGCCGACACCGTTATTGGCCCATTCCAAAACATCCAGCAGGCCATCCAGTGTGTAAAGCGTCATCTGGGTGTCGTCGGAAAAGTGTGCTGTGCTGGGCGCCTGTGAGAGATCCACCAGCAGGGCCGGGCCATACTTGGCCGCAATATCGGCCAGCGAGTCAAACTCCACAAGGTAGCCGAAGGCGTCACCCAAAGCGCCGCCCATCAACGTGCCCTGGACGCGCGTTGCAAAGTCGGCCGGAGGTGCGTTGAGGGTGCCTGCTGCAGTAGTCATACCGTCCAATTTACCGTTTCCTGCAGGTCATGGAGTGCCCAGTAGACTCGAAGCTGAACTTGCCACCCCAGAGCGTTGAGGAGACCCATGCGCGAACCAGCTTGGCGACGTACCGGAAAAACCCCTGACTACCGGTTTTCGCTGGCCAACGAGCGCACCTTCCTAGCGTGGGTGCGCACCGCGCTTGCCCTCCTTGCCGGTGCGGTAGCCATCGATCAGCTGGCACCGGAGATCGCACCGCCGATCATCCGGATCGTCCTCTGCATGGTCCTCGCCGTTATCGGAGCCGCGCTCGCAGTTGTCAGCTACCGCCGCTGGGCCCGCCAAGAACAGGCCATGCGCAACGACGCGGAACTGCCTCATTCGTGGCTCATGTTGGGGATGACGGTGATTGTCTCGCTGGCGGCGATCGTGTTTGCCGTGCTGATCCTTGTCCGGCCCTGACATGCTTGTCCCGGAATTGACGCCGCAAGGGGAAACTGAGCGTGACCCCGGCCTGCAGCCCGAACGCACCGCGTTGGCCTGGCGCCGAACAGTCCTCAGCGCCATCATCGCCGACATCCTTATATGGCGCGGCTGGCTGCACGGGCTCACGGAAGGCGCAACCGATGGATTGCTCACCACCGACCACTCCGCCCAAGTCATTGGCTTGGGGATCTGTGCCGTGCTCGCCTGCCTCACCACGATCGTCCTTGTGGTCTGCGCCGTGGGCAGGATTCGGCTGCTGCATGCTGGCGTTGGGGTGCTCGGTCACAGCGCCGAAATAGCGGTTCCGACTCTTATGTTACGTACAGCATCGGCCGCTATAGTGGCTCTGGCTGTGGCCACCGTATGCGCTTTGGCGCTTGGGTTTTAATCACCCGCCACGCCCCACAATTTTTCTTTTCATTTGCAACCGAAGGATTCACACACCATGACTTCATCCGGAACAGTCCAGGCCCCGGTGCAGGCTTACCCGCTGAGTACCCGCGTCGCCATCGAAGCTCTGGGCAGCTTTTTCATTGTCTTTGCCGGTCTCGGCACCGCACTATTCAACTCCACAGGGTCAGCGGCCACCATTGGCTTCGCCTACGGACTGGCCATGGTGGCGGCCATCGTTTCCTTCGGCCACATCTCCAACGGTTACTTCAACCCCGCCTTTTCACTGGGCCTGGCCGTGGCCGGCCGGCTGAAGTACTCCGCCATGGGCCTGTACATCGTCGCCCAGACCATTGGCGCCATATTGGCCTCCGTAGTCTGGCTGGGCATGATGAAGGTCATGCCTGCCGGTGCCACGCCTGAGACCGCGGCGCTCTTCGGAGCCCTGGCCAACGGTTTTGACGCCCATTCCCCGTCCCAGGTGCCCTTGGTGGGCGTGCTGATCGTGGAGGTCGTTGCCGTTGCCGTACTAACCGCCATGATCCTTGGCATCACCTCCATCCGGAACAAGACAACCCTCGGTCCTGTTGCGATCGGTGTGGCCTTTGCCGTTGCCGTGGCCATCACCATGCCGCTGAGCAATGGTTCGCTGAACCCGGCCCGCGCCACCTCCGTGGTCTTCCTGGCCGAGTCCTGGGCTGCCGGCCAGCTGTGGCTGTTCTGGCTGGCCCCGCTGGTTGGTGCCGCCCTGGCCGCCGCTATCTACCGCGCCTTCGTACCGGCTGTGGCCGTGGCAGACCTGACGGACGACGCCGAGACCTCCTCCGCCGTTCCCGCCGCCACCGTTGCTTCCGAGGCTTTGGAGACGGATGACTCAGCCGCCGAGGCACCTGCCGCACCCGTTCCGGCGTCGAGCATCAACGGCAAGGCTGCCCCTGTGAAGGGCAGCGCGGTCGATGACGCACAAGCCTTCTTCGACGGCGCCAAGAAGTAACCTTCGCCGTTAGGATTCGGCCCTTCCCACCAAGTGTGGGGAGGGCCGCTCTGCGTTAAGTCGGTTGTTTGGAGTCCCTAGCGGGGCCGGTTGTGGAATGCGAATCCTAGAATGTCGGTGCCCTGCACTAGCGTGGAAGCATGAAGCTACTTCACACCTCCGATTGGCACCTAGGCAGGGCTTTCCACGGAGTGGGAACACTCGCGGCCCAACGGCGTTTTGCCGAGCAACTCCTTGACACGGTCGTTGCCGAAAACGTTGATGTTGTCCTGGTCGCGGGCGACGTCTATGACCGGGCGCTGCCCAGCGTGGATGTGGTGAATCTCTTCGATGACATTCTGGCCAGGCTCAATGCAGCCGGCGCGCAGGTGGTTGTCACGAGCGGAAACCATGATTCTGCCACGAGGCTCGGCTTTGGTGGCCGCCTCCTGGAACGTGCCGGGGTGCATCTGCGGACTCGACTGGCTGATCTAGCCACGCCCGTGCTGTTGCCTTTGGATGGTGAATCGGATGGCCAGGTGGCGATCTATGGCATCCCGTTCCTTGAACCACGGCTAGTTGCGCAGGATCTTGGAGTTGAGACAGGCACACACTTTAGTGTCACCGAAGCAGCCGTTGCGTTGATTAAGGCTGATTTGGCTACCCGTGCGCCCGGAACTGCCTCCGTGGTGCTGGCCCATACCTTTGCCAGCGGTGGCATCACCTCCAGTAGCGAACGCGAACTGTCCGTTGGGGGCGTCGGTGCGGTGCCGCTGGATCTCTTTGAACCCTTTACTTACACGGCGTTGGGACACCTGCACGGTCCACAGAAACTCAGCGAGTCTGTGCGGTACTCGGGGTCCCCGCTGCACTACTCCTTCTCCGAGGCCAGACACAACAAGGGAGCCTGGCTGCTGGAGATCACCGCGGATGGGTTGAAGGAGGTCACCAAGGTTGATTGGTCGCCGGAACGGGCCTTGAGCATCCTTTCGGGGAAAATCGAGGAGCTGCTTTCTTCCCCGGAGTGGGCCTTCGCCGAAGAGAATTATTGCCAGATCACGCTAACCGACAACGATCGGCCCGCGCTGGCCATGGAACGTCTTCGCGTCCGCTTCCCGAACACGCTGGTGCTGATGTTCGAACCAGAAACCGCGCGGAACGCAAACAAACAAAGCTACGGTGACCGCATCGCCAAGGCGGCCGACGCACTTGAACTGTGCTGCGGCTTTCTTGACCACGTCCGTGAACGCGGCGCCAACACCGAAGAAGGACGTGTCCTGCGCGAGGCCCTAGCCAGCGTCCGGGAACAGGAGGTAGCGCTGTGAGGATTCACCGTCTGGAAATTCAGGCTTTCGGCCCCTTTGCCGGACGCGAAATTGTGGACTTTGACCACCTTGGCTCCCAAGGGCTGTTCCTGCTCAACGGATCCACGGGAGCAGGCAAAACAAGTGTCCTTGATGCCATCGCGTACGCGCTCTATGGCCGTGTACCCGGTACGCGGCAGGGTTCCCAAGCGCAATTTCGCAGCCACCACGCAGCCGAAGGTGTGGGCCCGGAAGTACTGTGCGAATTCAGTGCTGGGGGCCGGCGGTTGGAGGTACGCCGCAGCCCCGAATGGATGCGGCCACTCAAGCGCGGAACCGGAACCACCCGGGAACAGGCCAGCACCCAACTACGTGAAAAGACAGCGGAAGGGTGGGAGGTTAAGTCCACCCGCAATGACGAAGCTGCCGCGGAGATCCAGGAACTGCTGGGCATGAGCATGGCGCAGTTCACCAAGGTGGTGTTGCTGGCCCAAGGCGATTTTGCCGCATTCTTGCGGGCCAGCGCCGAAGAACGCCAAACGCTGCTGCAGAAACTCTTCGGCACAGACCTTTACCAGAACTTGGAAGCCCGCTTAGGCAATGATTCCAAGGCAGCCCAGGCAGAGGTTGCCGCCGGATTGTCACAGGTGATGGCAGCGGAGCGGCTGGCCCGTAGCCAGGCAGCACAGGCACTAGCGGCCGATGTGCAATCCCAGGAGGCAGCGTCTGCGGCAGAAGGGGCCCAGGAGGCTGGGTCCGCACAAGATGCCGGAGATGAAGCAGAGGTGCTTGAGACCGAGGCAGTGGAGTCCGAGGCTGGCGAGTCCCTGGAATCGTTGGAGGACCTCAGCGGTCTGGAACTCTTTGCTGTTTTGGCGGACAAGCTTGCCGCAGCAGTTGACCGTGCCCGCGGACAAGCGGAGTCAGCCCAGCGCAGTGCGGATTCCTTGGCCGATGAGGTGCAGAAAAGCAATGACCGGCGCAACCGGCACGACGCACTGAGCCTCGCATTGGCCGAACAAGCCCGGCTGCAGGGACTGGCCGGCGATGCCCTGAAGTGGCGCGTTGATCAGGACCAACACCATGCGGCCCAGATTCTGGTTCCCGTCATGAACCAGTCAGTGAAGACGTCCGCTGCCAGTGAGAAGGCGAAGCGCTCAGTTGAGGTCGCAGCAGCGGACCTCGACGCCAACGAGTTGGCAGCTTCGGTGCTAGATAAACCCGCCGCGAGTGCCGCCGAAGCCGAGCTGGAGGCCCTTGACCGGGAGCTGACCACTCGGCTGGCTGCCGTGGCTGCCGCAGTCCCTGAGGAATTGCGGCTCAGCAACAAAACCGCTGAACTGGCAACGGGGGAGGCGGAACTGGCACGGGCCCTTGCTGCCCAGAAACAGCACACCGCGGACGCCGCAGCCGCCACCGTACGCCTGGCCGAGGTAGCAGAAGAACAAGAAGGACTCCACCAGGGTGGCCATAACGTTGACCACGCTGCACAGGACGCTAAGCAGGCGGAGCAGCTTGTCACGGCCATTGAGGACCATCAGGACCAGCGCAAGATTGTTGAGGAGCTCACCGAGACCCAGACTGCTACCCGTGCCAACGCCTTGGACGCGAAGGAGCAGTGGCTGGACGCCTTCAACCTTCGGCTCAGTCAGGCCGCCGGTGAGCTGGCCGCGGAACTCATCGATGGTGAGCCGTGCCAGGTTTGTGGCAGCACAGTCCACCCGGCACCATCGCCCTTAGCCGGCTCCGGTGCCGACCTGGTGAAGACCGAGAAGGCAACAAAAAAGGCCTTCGATTCAGCCGAAGCTTTAGCCCGCGAGGCGCAGACACAACTTTCGGAGGCCACGAGTGCGCTCGCCGTCCTAGCCGGACGGGGTGGTGAGGGCGAGTTGGCGGAGGCGCGGGCCGCCGTCGAACTTAAGAAGGCGGCGCACCGGGCGGCCACGGATGCTGTTGCTACCTTGGCGGCGCTTAACGCTGAGAGTGCGGAACTTCGGGCACAGCTCGCGAAGGCCCAGACAGGCGTGCTTGAAGCAACCGGCAAGGCAGCATCGCTTCATGCCGGAAATGAGGCTCTTATCCAGGAGCTCGCAGCCTTGGACGAGCATCTGAGGATTGTCCGCGATGGCTTCGAGTCCCTGTCCGACCGCCGTGCTGCCCTGACATTGGCACAGGCACCGGGCAATGCGCTCCTGCACGCCGTTCGGCAACGTGCCACGGCAATCGCTGCCTCGGACGAGGCACAGCTCGCGCTGGTACAGGCCATTGACGGATCCGTCTTTGCGGACGTTCCGGCCGCACAGGCGGCGCTCTTGACTGCTGCTGAGGCCACGGGACTCGAGGCGAGATTGACGCATCACGCCAAGGATATTGCGGTGAACACGGACAGGCTTGCCGCGCCCGAGGTTGTTGCTGCCCAGGCTGAGGTTGCCGCGAAGATAGCGCCGCCAACTATCGAAGGGCTAGAGCGCTTGGCAGGGGAGTCCGCGAAAGCCAAGGCGCGGGCTAGGCAGGGTGAGCTGGTGTTGGGATTGGCTCGCTCGGCGCAAACGCAGCTTGCCGCTACGGAATCACACTTTAAGGTGCTCGAGGAGGCAGTGGCGCCTTTGCGTGCACGCGCTCAGCTGTTGGAAGGTCTGGCGAACGCCGTGCGCGGGCTGGGCGACAACAAATTGAAGATGACGCTTACCAGTTATGTCCTGGCGGCGCGCTTGGAACAGGTGGCCGAGGCTGCCTCACTGCGTCTGGCCACCATGAGCGATGCCCGCTACACCCTTCGCCACAGCGACGCGAAGTCGGGCAACAAGAAGTCGGGACTTGGGCTGGAGGTCGTTGACGAATGGACGGGCATCAGCCGCGATACCTCAACACTTTCGGGCGGGGAATCCTTCATGGCTTCACTGGCGCTGGCGCTGGGACTCTCCGATGTTGTCCAGCAGGAATCCGGTGGGCTGGACATTGAGACGCTCTTTGTTGATGAGGGCTTCGGCAGTTTGGATGAACAATCGCTGGAGCAGGTCATGGACGCCCTAGAGGGCTTGCGTGATGGGGGTCGGATGGTGGGACTTGTCAGCCATGTTGCCGAGATGAAGCAGCGCATTCCGATGCATCTGCATGTCCACAAGGGACGTAACGGTTCCACGTTGACGGTGGGGGACTCGGCCTAGTTTCGGCCCGCACCAAAGCCCATTAGACTGGAAAGGTATTTGGGTTCGGTGTGCCGGGTGGGGGGACGGTGCACACGCACTTTGAGCTGGCCTGATACACATGAAATCCTCACTTCCAACAAACCCTGACCCAGCGTCCATCCCGGACGCCCGCGGCAGCGGCCCATCAGGCGCCCCCGCAGCGAAGGGCGGTCGCTACGCGGCGCTGCCCCGGCTGGCCGGTGCCAGTTATATTCCACTGGGTCTCTTTGCCCGCGTCCCCCTGGCCATGCTGACGATCGGTGTTTTGACGCTCGTCACCACGGTCAGCGATTCCTATGCCATCGGTGGCTTTGCGGCAGGTTGCATCGGAATTGGTGCCGCCGTCGGTGCGCCCGTGACCGGCTACCTTGCTGACCGCCTGGGCCAAAAACGCATCTTATTGGTAGCTGCCGTGATTAACGCTGTGCTGGTCGCGGCCGTGGTGATCCTGGCCTACGCCTTGCTGCCTGAACAGGGCGCCGACGTCACGGATGGGGCAACCCTGACGGTCTTGGCCACCGCGCTGGTGGCCGGAGCTACCTCTCCCCAGGTTGGCCCGTTGTCCCGCGTACGCTGGATGGCGTTGAGCAAAAAGCTCCCCGCCAAGGAACAAGGCCCCCTCGTTGACACCGCGCTTTCCCTCGAAGGAACAGCCGACGAGGTGACGTTTGTCTTGGGACCGGCGCTCGTTGGACTTCTGGCGTCGCTCGTTGCGCCCTGGTTGCCGCTGGTTCTTGCCGCCGTCATGACGCTGGCCCTGGTAACGCTTTTTGCGCTTCACCCCACCGAGCGAGTTGTTGGTGCACGCCCAGCCAGTACCACCGTGGGCAACGCCGGCTACGTTTCGGGCGAAAGGCCCAATTGGTTCCTTGTTGCCGTTCCGGTGATGGGCATGCTCTGCATGGGCGCCTTCTTCGGCTCCTCCCAGACCGCCTTGACGGCCTTCACAGGCGTCCACGGATCCGTGGATCAGGCCGGGCTCATGTACGCCATCATGGGAGCAAGCTCCGCGGTGACGGCATTGTCCGTTGCATATTGGCCCGCCAAGTTCGGCTATTCATGGCGCTGGGTGTTGGCGTCCGGGCTCATGGCGGCGGGTGCAGCAATGTTCCTTGTTCCCGAGTCATTGGGGCAGATGGTCTGGGTACTGCTGCTCGTTGGACTATTTGTTGGCCCCACCATGGTGACCATCTTCAGCGTCGGCAGCGTAGTTGCTCCGCCGCAGTGGATGGGGACCGTCATGACGGCGCTGGCCAGTGGCATTGTCGCTGGAACGGCGCTGGGCAGTTCCATCGCCGGTTCGCTGGCACAGAACGTTGGGTACCACACCGCGTTCATCGTCCCGATCGTAGCGGCTTCGGCCTTGTTGCTTCTGGGACTCGTCGCCGCCGTGAGCCTGCGCGGCCGTCTCAAGCGGAACCACTAACGCAGAGTCCTCGTGCCTCAGCCGTTGACCCGTCACATAATGCCGCTATGGGAGTTCATAACGGCATTATGTGACGGGTCAACGGGCCTGGGGCGAGCTATTATGCGAGGAACGCGATCGCGGCGTCCTTGAATTCGCGCGATGTGACCGTGTTGTTGTGGTTGCGCCCGGGGATGACAACACGCGCTGCACTCTTGCTGAGGGCAGCCAACCGGTCCATGCTGCGGGCCCGTTCATCGAGATCTCCGGCCACCAGCAACACCGGCATGCGGGGAACAGCGTCCGTGGGATCGAAAGGCTCCATCTTGACGGCCTGAATCAAGGCCAGAAGAGCGAAGATGTCATTGGACGGGATCACCTGGGCCATGTTCAGCAGCCATGCCGTCGATTCATCGGCGATCGGGGTGCCGTCGTTGAGGAAATCCTGCGCCGCCCGTAAATCGAAATCGGCCAGCGGATCATCGGGGTTGGGTCCGCCGAGCACCATTTTGCGCACCAGCTCTGGCTGTGTGGCACCAAACTCCCAGGCCAAGCGTGAACCCAAGGAGTAGCCGATCAGGTCCACGCCACTAGTGGGATCGGCTGCAGTGAGTGGACGAACGCCCTCATCGAAAAGTATCTGTAAGAGATCGGCTCGAATCTTGCCTGGCGTATATGAATCAAGATCAACGGGCGCCGCGCTGTGTCCGTGCCCCGGAAGATCAACACTGATCACGAGGCGGCCGGCATTGTTGAGGGCTTTCACCCACCCGGTCTTGACCCAATTGAGGTCGATCGAGGACGCGAAGCCGTGGATCAGAAAAACCGGGGGCAACGCCGCCGGGGAGTCGGGTTCAAAGACAACCGAATTCAGCCCTGCCGGGGCACCCTCAGTGGTGTGGTGCTCCATCGTGGCCTTGTGCTTGCCGGGGGAAGTCATAGCCCAACCTTTCCCGCGGCGGTCAGTGCCGCCGTCGTACGTCAACAATAGCGAAAACTGTACCGGGCCGGGGACTTCGGTCTAGAGCTGGCTCGAGGCTCGTTTTCGCTTGCGCAACTGGGCGATCATGTTGAGCACTGCGATGCCGGCAATGAGCGTGAATGAGCTGAGCAATTGTGTGCGGCTGACCGGATCGCTGAAGCCCACCACGAAGATGGCAAGGAGCAGGACCAGCCCGGCGATGGTCAGGTACGGGAATCCGCGCATGCGCAGCGGAAGCTCGGTGCCATCGCGGTCGGCGCGGCGGCGCAGGATGAGCTGTGAGAGCAGGGCCATTCCCCACACAACCAGACACGTGGAGCCCACAAGGTTCAGCAGCACCTTCAGGACGGTGTCGGGGTAGAGCATTTCCCACACCACAGTGATGAAGCCGAAAGCCACGGAAACTACGACGGCGGCCACCGGCACCGCCCGCTTGTTGGTGCGGGCGAAGACGCTGGGTGCTTCGCGGCGCTCAGACAGCGAGTGGATCATGCGCGAGGCGCCGTAGAGGTTGGCGTTGAGGGCCGAGAGCAGGGCCGCGACGGCCACCAGGGTGATCGCCGTGCCGGCCCACGGCAGGCCCGCTACGTTCAAGACACCGGCGAAAGGGGAACTCAGTGCCTCGGAGGTCCACGGCAGAACGGCGGTGATAATGAAGATGGAACCTACGTAAAAGACCAGGATGCGCCACACCACGGTACGGATGGCGACCGTCACGCTGCGAGCCGGATCAGCCGTTTCGGCGGCGGCAACGGCGACGATTTCGGTGCCGCCAAAAGCGAAGGCGACCACGAACAAGGCAGTGGAAATGCCGGCCATGCCAGTTGGGGCGAAGCCTCCGTGGTTGACGAGATTGCCCAGGCCCGGTGATGTCGCGCCGGGGACCAGGCCCAGCAGCAGGGCGATGCCAAAGAGTATGAACAAGACAATGGCCGCCACCTTCAACAGCGCAAACCAAAACTCAAACTCCCCGTAGTTCTTGACGGAGGTGAGGTTGATGGTAGTAAATACCACCATAAAAATCAGTGTCAGGACCCAAGCGGGCAGCACGGGCCAGATCGAGACGAGGAGTTGAGAAGCGCCCAGAGCCTCGGCGGCAATGACCACCACTAGCTGTAACCACCACAGCCAGCCAACCGTGGATCCGGCCACTTTGCCCATAGCTTTTTCCGCATAGACGGAGAAGGCGCCCGAGTTGGGATTCGCCGCGGCCATCTCACCCAGGGCCCACATGACCAAAATGATCATGGTTCCTGCCACCAGATAGGAGATCAGCACGGCAGGTCCGGCCGTCATGATGCCCTCGCCCGAACCGAGGAAGAGGCCGGCGCCGATGGCGCTGCCAAGACCCATCATGGTCAGCTGCCGCTGTTTGAGTGAGGATCCCAACCCGGTAGTCGAGGGGGCTGGAGCGGACGTCTGGGGGAGCATGTGGTGGAGGGCCTTCTTTTGCGGTACGGGCCGGGTAGGCCGAGGGGACGAACGGTTGGCCCCTGCCAAGAATTATCCCATGAGTGGCCCGTACCATCCGCCGAGCCATGGTGGGTCGGCAGGGTGACCATATTCCGTCTTTGTGTCCCGGATGGTGACCTCGCCTCTGGATAATTTGTTTCTGGAGACTTGATGGTCGTAGAATCAGTTCAAGTCAATATGACTCTAACTAGGGAAATTGGTGCAGGACATGGATCGGACAGCAGTCGCCGGAGCCTCAGGCTTCAGTGCCCCAGCCGGTAATGCCTCAAGTTTCAGCGCTGCCAACATCAGTGAGCGGCAGGCGCTGCCGCCCGCGCTGGCCATTTCCACCGTCATCTTCGCCCTGCGCCCCAGTGAAAACAGTGGCCGGCCAACCTTATGGCTGCCGCTGGTACGCCGCATTCGCGAACCATTCAAGGACCTCTGGGCCCTTCCAGGTGGGCCGCTGACACAGGCGGATTCCCTCCTCGATGCTGCGGCCAGAAACCTGCAGGACACCACGGGGCTGGCCCCCAACTATCTGGAACAGCTGTACGCGTTCGGCGGCCTGCACCGTTCGCCAAGCCAGCGCGTTGTCTCCATCGTTTACTGGGCGCTGGTTCAATCCACCCAGGCCGATCAGGCGCAGGAAACGGACAACGTCAAGTGGTTCCGTGCGGATGGGCTGCAAACGCTGGCCTTCGACCACAACGAGATCGTTGATTACGCCCTGTGGCGCATCCGGAACAAGATGACCTATGGGTCCATCGCGTACCACCTGCTCGGCGAAACGTTCACGCTGGCCCAGGTGCGCGAGGTGTATGAGGCGGTTCTCAACCGCAGTATTGACCCGGCCAACTTCCGTCGCCAGCTCAAGCAAACTGCCCACATCGAGCCCACCGATGAATTTCTTCAGGGCGGCAAGCACCGCCCTCCGCGCCTATACCGCTACACCGGCGAGCGCGACGGCGGCCAGCCCGGTGCACCGCCCACCCGCCTTTAGCTTCTCCCGCCTTTAGTACCCAGACCCCTAACGAAAACTGCCTCACATTTTGGAGCACACCATGTCATCCGTGAACACCACCATCCAGCTCATCACCCGCGAGCAAGCACTTCCGCTTGGCGTGCCCGGCCGTGCGCAGGAAAGTTGTGACGACGATCTGGCCAAGGGGCCCTGGGAATTTGATCTGGCGGAGGCGCTGGCCGGCACCCCCGGTTATGGGCCCGGCGCCTCTGACGAGGACGTCGCCCCGGCAGCCACGCCGCGGCAGGGCCAGTTGCCGCAGGAGTACAAGGACGCGTCCGGCGCCGAACTTGAGTCCCGCATCCTCGCCGCCAAGGCTGAACTGGGGGAACGCGTCGTCGTGCTGGGGCACTTTTACCAGCGCGATGAGGTGGTCAAGTTTGCCGACTTCGTGGGGGATTCCTTCCAGCTGGCCAACGCGGCCAAGACGCGTGACAAAGCTGAGGCGATTGTTTTTTGCGGGGTGCACTTCATGGCCGAGACGGCGGACATGCTTTCCGGCAGCCACCAGAGCGTGATCCTGCCGAACCTCGCTGCGGGATGTTCCATGGCCGACATGGCCGATCTGCCCTCCGTTGAGGCCTGCTGGGCCGAACTGGAAGCCTTGTACGGAACGGAGCCGGACGCCGAAGGCCGGGTCCCCGTGATCCCTGTGACCTACATGAATTCCTCTGCGGCGCTCAAGGCGTTCTGCGGCGAGCACGGTGGCATTGTGTGCACCTCTTCCAACGCGGCCACGGTGCTGGAATGGGCCTTTGAGCGAGGTCAGCGCGTGCTGTTCTTCCCGGATCAGCATTTGGGCCGCAACACCGCCAAGGCCATGGGGGTCTCGCTTGAGGAGATGCCGCTGTGGAACCCGCGACTACCACTGGGCGGCAACAGCCAAGACGTGATGGAAAATGCCAAAGTGGTGTTGTGGCAGGGTTTCTGCTCCGTGCACAAGCGCTTCACGGTCAAGCAGATTGAGCAGGCGCGGGTGGACTTCCCAGGCGTGCGCGTGATCGTGCACCCCGAGTGCCCCATGGAGGTGGTCGACGCCGCCGACGAGGCCGGCTCTACAGACTTCATTCTCAAAGCCATCCAGGCGGCCCCGGACGGCAGCACCTTCGCCATTGGCACCGAGATCAACATGGTCAACAGGCTTGCGGCCCAATACCCGCAGCACACCATCTTCTGCCTTGACCCGGTCATCTGCCCGTGCTCCACCATGTACCGAATCCACCCCGGATACCTCGCCTGGATCTTGGAAGGTCTGGTGGCCGGTGAGGTGTACAACCAAATCACCGTCCCGGAAGCCACAGCCGTCAACGCGCGCATTGCGTTGGAACGGATGCTGGCTGCCAAGCCCAAGAACATCGTTCATGCGTAGCGATAACTCGCACCTAATTGTTGTGGGCAGCGGCATCGCCGGGCTCTACGGTGCGCTCTTGGCCGCGGAATCCGGGATGCGCGTCACTCTTATGACCAAGGGCGAGCTGGCACAGAGCAACACTCACCGCGCCCAGGGTGGCATCTGCGCCGTCCTGGGTCCGGACGATGCCGCACCGGGCGATACTGTCGAAGCGCATATCGCCGACACCCTCAAGGCAGGCGCCGGGCAGTGCGATCCTGCGGCCGTGCGGATCCTGTGCTCCGAGGCGGCCTCCGACATCACCGCCCTAGAGCGCTTCGGCGTCACCTTTGACCAGGACCCCGCCAGCGGCAAACGGGCACTCGGGCTGGAGGGAGCCCATTCGGCCGCGCGGATCCTGCATGCCGGCGGGGATGCCACCGGCGCTGTCATTGCCGACGGCCTGATCGCGGCTGTACGGAGCGCCGCCCGGCTGGGGCTCATCACGGTCATGGAACACTGTTTCGTGACCGAGCTGTTGACCGCGCCCACAGAATCGGACGACGCCGGGACCCCGGCTCGCGCAGTCATCGCCGGGGCGGCGTATCGAGACGCGGGCGACGAACGGCGAACGTTGCTGGCAGATGCGGTCCTTCTTGCCTCGGGAGGTGCCGGGCAACTATTTGAGTTCACCACCAACCCGGCGGTTGCCACGGGCGACGGCGTTGCCCTCGCCTGGCGTGCGGGCGCAATCGTGGGGGATATGGAGTACTTCCAGTTCCACCCCACTGCGCTGGCCCTTGGCGGGAACTTCTTGATCTCCGAGGCCGTGCGCGGCGCGGGTGCCGTGCTGCGCGACGCCAAGGGCGATCGCTTCATGCCGCGCTACCACCCAGAAGGTGATCTGGCCCCGCGTGACGTGGTCTCCCGCAGCATTGCGGCTCATCTAGCCACAACTGCTGATGCAGAGGATTCCGCGTGCGTTTATCTTGATGCAACAGGCGTCGAGGAATCCCACGGTGCTGGGTACCTGGCTAGGCGTTTCCCCACGATCGATGCTGCCACCTCCGCCCTGGGTTTCGATTGGACCCGCGAATGGCTGCCCGTTACACCTGCCGCCCACTACTGGATGGGTGGTGTGGCCACCGACCTCCTGGGCAGGACCTCCGTCCCAGGCCTCTACGCCGCGGGGGAGGTTGCCTGCACAGGTGTCCACGGGGCAAACCGCTTGGCCTCCAACTCCCTGCTGGAGGGATTGGTGTTCAGCCGCCGGGCCGTCACAGCATTTGCGGATGCGGCTGCCTTCGCCGAAGGGGCAGCCTCCGGCGGATCGGGCGACTGGCCCGCGCTGGAGATCGAGCCTCGCCCTCTCTCCGGTGTGGCTCAATCGCAGCCGACGATGGAGCGAAACACGGACTCGGGGCAAGCTGAATCCCGACAGGCGCAATCTCGACACTCACTGAGGCAGCTGATGAGCCACCATGCCGGCGTTGGCCGCGACGCGGCTGGCTTGCAGCGGGCTGCAGAGGCGTTGGCGGAGCCGTTCCTCGAGCCCGATTTCTTTGGCGACCCGAATTACGACGCCGGCCCCGTTGCCCAGGAGTCGAGCCTGCCCAGCTGCCGCCAAGACGCCGAGGATGAAAACCTCCGTCTGGTGGCCAGCCTGCTGGTCCACGCTGCACTGGCCCGGGAGAACTCCGTAGGCGCACACTTCCGTGAAGATTTTCCCCAGGGCCCGGTTGCCCAAGATGCAAAGGCCGTTCGGGAATCTAACTTTTGGATCAACCCCAACGTGCTAAACCAGTCCGTCACACACCTTGCCACCGCCCAAAACCAGCGTGAAAGCGAAACAGTATGAACGCCGTCGCACCTGTCCTGAATACTGCCGCACCAACCCTTCCGGCACCCACCTTGCCGGAGCCCGCCGTCGCCGAGATTCTGCGCCGGGCGTTTGCGGAGGATGCCCCGTATGGCGATATCACCTCGGCCACGCTCCTGCCCGCGGCGGCAACTGCAACGGCATGGCTCGTGGCGCGGGAGCCCGGTACCTTCTCCGGCGGTGCCGTCTTCGAGGCTGCCATGAAAATGCAGGATCCCGCATCGCACGTGGAGCAATTCATTGCCGACGGCGCCACCTTCGTCGCGGGGGACAAGATCATGAGCGTCAGCGGCTTGGCACGCGGGGTGCTCACGGCGGAGCGGATCGCGTTGAATCTCACCCAACGCATGAGTGCCATTGCCACCCAGACGGCGCTCTATGCCGAGCTGATTGCCGGCACCGGAGCAAGGGTCACCGACACCCGGAAGACGACGCCCGGGCTGCGCATTCTGGAGCGCTACGCGGTGCGGTGCGGTGGCGGGCACAACCACCGGTTCTCGCTCTCGGACGCCGTACTGGCAAAAGACAATCACCTGGCTGTGCTCACCGGCGGAGATCCGGCCAAGCTGACGGCTGCGCTCGCAGGTGTGCGGGCCCAGCTGCCCCACACGGTGCACTTCGAGGTTGAGGTGGATTCCCTGGCACAGATCGAACCGGTGCTGGCCGCCGGCGTGGACACCATCATGCTGGACAACTTCACGAACGAACAGCTGGTTGAGGGTGTCGCACTCGTGAACGGCCGTGCATTGGTGGAAGCCAGCGGCAACGTGAATCTGCAGACTATTGCGGCCATCGCAAAGACCGGCGTTGACATTATCTCGGTGGGTGCACTCACGCACAGCGTCCGGGCCCTTGACCTTGGACTCGATATTGAGCTGAGTCACCCGTTGTGATCTTCCTCGACGCGGCCGCCACCACCCCGGTCCGGCGGGAGGTCATCGAGGCCATGTTCCCTTTCCTGACCAACCAGTTCGGCAACCCTTCCAGTCACCATGAACTTGGCGAACTGGCGGCGACCGCCCTTGCCGACGCCAGGGAGCGGTGCGCCGCGGTGTTAGGCGCCCATGCCGAGGAGCTCGTCTTCACCTCCGGCGGCACGGAGGCCGACAACCTCGCGCTGAAGGGGATCGCTTTGGCGCGCCAGGCCGAGGATCCGGCCCTCAATCGGGTGTTGATCAGCGCAGTGGAGCATCCGGCCGTGCTGGAATCGGCGAACTATTTGCACCGGGTTCATGGCTTCGTGGTGGACGTCGTGCCAGTTGATGCCAACGGGCTTGTGGATCCTGCCGTTTTCGCAGCGATGGTGGGGACTGGTGGTGTTGCGGTTGCCTCCGTCATGTACGCCAATAACGAGGTGGGTACGGTCCAGGACATTCCCGCACTTGCTCTTTTGGCTCGGGCGGCAGGGGTTCCGCTGCACACCGACGCTGTCCAGGCTGCGGGTTGGCTTTCCTTGGATGTGCGCGAGCTGGGCGTAGACGCACTCAGCATTTCCGGTCATAAGATGGGTGCGCCCAAGGGTGTCGGACTGCTCTATGTACGCTCCGGAACTCGTTATGAGCCGTTGATCCATGGCGGCGGACAGGAACGCGGGGCCCGCTCAGGCACGGAAAACGTGGCCTTCGCCGTTGCCTTGGCCACCGCAATAGGCTTGCAGGAAGCAGGCCGGGGCGCCGCCGTCGAACGCGTCACGGCGTTGCGTGAAAGCTTTATTGAGCATGTCCTGACCACTGTTCCGGCCGCCATGCTGACCGGTCACCGGACCCGGAGGCTGCCGAATGTGGCGTCATTTTGCTTCCCGGGAACCAGCGGGGAATCGGTGCTGCTTGAGCTGGAGCGCAGGGACATCATCTGTTCTTCGGGATCCGCCTGTGCGGCAGGTTCAGACGAACCGTCGGCCGTACTCAGCGCCATGGGGATTGACCGCGTCGTGGCACAAACCGCACTGAGATTCAGTTTTCCCGCCGATGTCACCCAAGCCCAACTCACTTCGGCAGGCCTTGAACTCACCGCCGCCGTAGGCAGAATGCTCCGGCTGGGTGGGAAATAGCTCCAGAAAATTTGCACTAATTGGGTAGCGGCTATTGGGCGTACTGTGAGAGAAATCGGGTCACAGGGGCCGGATTCAGCACAAGGGAGAACGCCATGACAGTCACAGTTCCAGTCACCGAATGTGCCGTTGCCAACTGCTCTTTTAACGATCACACCCATTGCGGTGCCGCCGGCATTACGATCGGCGGAAACGCTGATCACGCCCAGTGCGCCACCTTCATCGACACCGGCGTTCACGGCGGATTGCCGAAAGTCTTGGCTTCCGTAGGAGCCTGCCAGCGCTCGGAATGCTCGCACAACGAAAACCTCATGTGCGGCGCTTCCTCGGTCCGGGTAGGGCCCGGCGCGGATAACGCCGACTGCCTCACCTACGAGCACAGCAGCTAGCAGCGTCTACCGATTAACTCAGCGGGGTGCCGTCGCTAGGTGCGGCGGCGCTCGAGTTTGTGCTGACCCCGTGGCGGACTCGGCGGAACACCCAATACCGCAACAGCACAAAACGGGTCACCGCGGAGGCCACGTTACCCAACACGATGACCACCAATTCCACGCCGATCGAGGCGCCGGGGGAAACATGGTGCAGGACCCACAGGCTGCCGGTGGTGATGGCCAGCGCCAGGAGCATAACCCCGATCCCACGCTGTTGGTCACGCCACCACATGTGCCGGGTGCGCAAGCCAAAGCTCATGCGGCGATTCAGGTCGGTGTTCAAGATCGAGCACAGCACCAGTGAAATTGTGTTGGCCCATTGGGTGCCCACCGAGGGGCGGAGGGCAGCAAAAATAGCCATGGAAATTACTGTGCAGACCACTGCGACACGAGCGAATCCGCGCAACTGAGCCAGCAGCGCCGGCTTCTTGCGCAACCAAGCCAGGGGTGCAGCAAAGACCCCGCGGTCCGCATCTGTGGAAGCGGGGTTCACGGGGGCTGAATTTGGGGGCGCTGCTGTTGCCATAGGAGACCAATCCTGCCAGCTAAACGGTACAAAAACCCAATGCACGGCATGAGAGTTGGCTGACAGTTGGCGGCACCAAAACATGGGTGCCGCAACTGTCAGCCAAGAACCAACGGATTAGACGCCGGCGACCACGGGATTGCGCAGCTCGCCAATACCGCCCACGCGGCAGATGACCTCATCGCCGGGGGTGAGCTGGCGGCACTCGGCCGGGAAGCCGGTCAGGATGACATCGCCGGGCTGCAAGGTCATGAAACCGCTGAGGTACACAAGGATCTCCTCGACGCCCCAGCCAAGATCGTTGCTCGTGGCGGGAGCCAGTTCGGTGCCGTTGTGCACAATGCTGATGGCCACGCCGTCGTCCTTCAGGCCCGCAACAATCCACGGGCCAATGGGGGTAAACGTGTCGGGGCTCTTGGCACTGATCCACAGCTCGTCGGTCTTTTGCGCGTCACGGGCGGAGACGTCGTTGCCAATCGTGAAGCCCAGGATCGCCTCGCGAGCATTTTCCAGAGTCAGATTGCGTGCGGCCTGACCCACGACGACGGTCAGCTCAGCTTCGGGGTCGACGTAACCAACCGTGGGGCTTAGGACGATCGCGTCGCCGGGGCCAACCACCGAGCTGGCGGCTTTGTGGAACGCCTGCGGGGGAAGCGCGCGGCCGGAGGCTCCGGTGTTGTGGGCCATTCCGAAGACATTGACGGGGGCACACGGTGCCAGGAACGCGAACTGCTCCTGTGTGACGGTCGCGCCGAGTACCCAGCCCTCGCGGGTGGCGCTGTTCTGGTTGGCCGGTGATGTCGGGAACGGGGTTTCAACGACAGTCCAAACCTGGCCCTCCGGGCTCTCAAAATCGGCGGCATCGTTGCGTACGAAGAATTGTTCGGGCAGAGGAGAGGCGACTGCGCCTGCTCGTTCAGCATCGAGGGGGCGGACACGGGCAAGGCGGTACGGCGCATTAGTCATGAGGACATCCTACCTCCTGTTCTGGGGTGCTATTCATCAAGATTTCCGCTGATGACTTCCAGCGCCAATGCCTTGGCGGATGCAGCCTTTTCACCCAATTCCTCGGTGAGTGCCGCGATGAGTCCCTCCATGAGTATGGTTTGCGGGATTCTGCTCGTGACCGTGACCTCTTCGCGGAAACTAAGATCCCCCATGCCCACAACCAAGGAAAAATCTGCCATGGCGGCCAAGGGCGAACGTGCGAACGCCGTGATGACCACTAGCGTGGCACCGGCATCCTTGGCTGCCTGCGCCACGCGGAGTGTCGAGCTGTTGGCCCCGCTACCGCTGATGATCAGTAGTAGATCCGACGGGGAAAGCAGTCTAGCGGCGATCTGTTGGCCGATCACATCCAGCGGGGATTCCGCGGGCCGGCCAATGGCGCTCAGCCTGGCGGCCATATCCGCGGCTAGAGGGGCGGATAGCCCGTTGCCCACCACCAGCATCCGCCCGGCCGCCGCGATGGCCTGCACCGACCCGGTCACTGCGGCCGGATCCAAAAGGGCGGCCATGGTCGTCACTGCGTTGCCCACCTGGACGAAGGCATCGGCCACCATGCCGGCAGCACCCACAACCCTGGGGCGCTGGTCGGTATTGGCATACCCGGCGTCACGGGCCAACAAGACTCGTAGCTGTTGGTATCCGGAGTAGCCAAGACTCTGGCAGGTGCGCACCACTGTGGCCCGTGAGGCCCCGGCCAACTCAGCCACTTGCTGAGACGAGAGCTCCACGATTTGCTGGGTGTGCTCAAGGAACACGGCAGCCACGGCCTGTTCCGCGGGTAGCAGGGACGGCCGGGACGAACGGATATGGGCGACGACCTGGCCCGGGGCATGCTCAGTCACTGGTTGGCCTTTCATCGGGGCGCCGGGGATGCGGCGGGGAAATATGTGGGTGGTGTGCTTTCCGTAGCGACACGTTCTGCCGGTGTGGCGGCAATCCTCTTCGAAATGCTGGCGACGATTGCGCCACCCAGATCGAAAACAACGTCCGGGCTGACATCCTTGGGCAGGTGGAAGCGGAATGGCAGCGTTCGCACCCGGGCCACAGTACCTTGCCGGGAAGGTTCCGTGGCGGAGAGCGCACTGATCGTGACGAGGGTGCCGCCGCTTCCCGCGACCGCCCGCTCATGGCCGGGACTGGCCAGCACGTCATTGGAATTGACGATGCCGGAGGTTACAACCACCGGAATGCTTCCGGATTCGGTGGCAAGAACATCGCTCAGATGGTGGTGGTAATGGCCGCTGAGAATGGCCACGGTGTCCGTTCCGGCCAGAGCAGCTGCCAACTCGGCGGCGTTGATCAGCTCGATCCCGTGGTGCAGGGGAGTAACCGGCTCAACAGGCGGGTGGTGGATCACTACCACGCTGCCGTACCCATGATTCGTTGACAGCTCTGATTGTAGCCACGCCAGTTGGGCGGCATCAACGTGGCCGTGGGTGCGGTCAGGAACGGAGCTATCCAGGGTGATGATCCGGTATCCGGCGACCTCGCTCACGCCAACAATGGGCGCGTCCGGTATGGCAGAAGGTTCAGCAGCTGATCTCTCCACCTCAGAGCCGGGGTGGCCCGTGCCGAGCACCGCGCGGAAGCCGCCTCGTTGATCGTGGTTGCCCATAGCGTAAATCGCCACGGCACGGTGCCGGCTGGCAAAGTCTTCCGTCAGCGAACGCAGGGTGCGGTACGAAGCCGGGGACCCGTCGTCGGACGCGTCCCCGGACACCACCACAAGATCCAGCGGACCTACGTTCTCAAACGCCTCAAGTGTGTGGCGGTATGCGGCCACGGTGTCGACGGTGCCCTCGTGGAGTGCGCCGCCGTCCATGAGATGGGTATCGCTGAGGTGGAGGATACGCAGCGTTGTCATGAAGCCAGCCTAGGGGCCCGCCATGTGCCGTGGACCAGCTTGTTGCGGACGAGCCCGGAGACTTGATCGATCGCCATCGTGACCACAACAACCACGATGAGCAGCATGCCCACGGCATCCCAGTTGCGGAATTGCACATTGTCTTGGAGCATCTTGCCGATACCGCCGGCGCCGATGAGCCCCAGGATCGCCGAGGCACGCACATTGATTTCAAAGCGGTACAGCCAGAAGGAAAGAACCTCGGGGGCCGCGGAGGGCCAGACGCCCCAGCGGATCAGTGCCAGGGTTCCGCCGCCGGTTGAGCGGACGGCCTCCTTGGGGCCGGGATCCACTCCTTCGAAGGCCTCATACCCCCACTTACCCAAGGTGCCAATCGAGCCAACCGCCAGCGCCAGAGCGCCGGTGAACGGCGTGAGGCCGGTGACCGAGAGGATCAAAATCGCGATGACCACCTCAGGCACGGCGCGGATCACCGCAAAGATCAGGCGCAGGGGAGTATTGACAACACGCGGAGCCAGGCCCTTGGAGGCCAGAAAGCTCAAGGGAAAGGAGATGATAATGCCCAAGATGGTGCCAATCCATGCCATTTGGACGGACAGAATGGTGGCCTTGAAGGCTTCACCAAGTTTGCTCCAATCCGGCGGGAACAGCATCAGGTCAATGTATTTGATCAGTTGGGACGGGAAATCCGTCAGGGTCGACCACTTGATCTTGACGGACCAAAATGCGGCAACGATGATCAGGCTGACCACCAGCCACAGCGTGGTGCGCAGCCTCGACGTTGGTTTGACCGGACGGGCGGGGTGCTGCTTCTGGGCAAGTGTGCTCGCCACGCTATACCAACTTCTTTCGCAGCCAGGAGGACACCGATTCAAGCACCAAGACCAGCACCAGGATCTCCAGAATGATCAGGGACAGCTCGTGGTACCTGAAGAAGCTACGGACGTTGTCGATCAAGATGCCAAGGCCGCCGGCACCCACCAGCCCGATGACGGTTGAGGCGCGGATGTTCAGCTCGAAGGTGTACAAAACCTGAGATGCAAAGCTGGGTAGGATCTGGGGCAGCATGGCAGCCCGGTTGGCCTTGGGCCAACTAGCTCCAGCCGCAAGTGCGGCTTCCTGCGCGCCGGCGTCCTCACCGTCTAGGGATTCCGAAACCAGCTTCACGATGATGCCAATATTGAATAGCACCAGAGCCATGATGCCCGAGAGTGCGCCTACACCCACCACGGCCACAAGAATTGCGGCAAACAAGATGTCGGGAACGCTGCGGATCATGTTCATCACGAACCGCACACCTGCCAGCAGTCCCAGCTTGGGATTGGTGGCCCGCGAGGCCAAAAATGCCAGAGGAAGCGAAATTGCCGAACCGGTGGCCGTAGCGATCACGGCCATCTGCAGCGTCTCCAGGAGTGCCGGAATGGTCTTCGGGAAAAAACCGTAATCGGGCTGCAGTAACTGGACAATGTTGGTGGTGGCGTTGCGCCAGTTGGCCGCGATCGCCGGCACGTCAACCTGCACGCCGATCCCCGCCCAGATGGTGAGGGCCACAAGAAGTACGACGGCGGCAGCGGACTTGGCGCCATGGCGCGGCTTAGCAGGACGCCCGATTTTCATTACTACGGGGTTACTCACAGTTCGGCCTTGCTGCCGAGGACATCTTCGGCTGTCAGCGACCGACCGTAAATGTTCTCAAAGACCGACTCATCAGCGTCGGCCCCGGCACCATCAAAGACGACTTCCCCGGAACGAAGCCCGATCAGCCTGTCGCTGTAGCGACGGGCCAAGTCCAGAAAGTGCAGGTTAACTACAACCGTGATCCCCAATTCGGCGTTGATGCGCTGCAGATCGCGCATCACCACGTGAGAGGTGGGCGGGTCGAGGGAGGCCACGGGTTCGTCGGCCAAGATGACCTTGGGTCGTTGTGCCAAGGTGCGGGCAATGGCCACGCGTTGTTGCTGCCCACCCGAGAGGCTGGAGGCCTTTTCGTAGGCCTTGGGCACAATCTCGACCCGTTCCAAGGCCGCCATGGCGAGCTCGACGTCGTCGTTCTTCCAGGCGCCCAGCAAGGTGCGCCAAGCAGGCGAGTGATACAGTCTGCCCATCAGGACGTTGTTGATGACGGTGGTGCGCTTGGCAAGGTTGAAACTCTGGAAAACCATGCCAACATTGGAACGCAACTCACGCAGATCCTTGCCACGAAGCTGCGGGGCTCCGCGCCCGTTGAGCTGATGTGCTCCCACGGTGATGCTGCCGCTGGTGATGGGGACGAGTCCGTTTATGGAGCGTACCAGCGTTGATTTGCCGGCTCCGGAGAGGCCCACAATCCCGACCATTTCACCGGCTGGAACGCTCAAGTTGATGTTTTTTAGGCCGGTGAAGCCGTTGGGATAGGTCACGCAGACATCGTTAAAGCGGATATCCGCCCCGGTGTTCTCCATGGGATCTGCTTTCTTTTGCTGTAGCGCCAGCGTGTCCCGCCCGTCGAAGAATTGGTCGAGGGGCGGGACAGCGACGTTGCTGTTTGGTGCTGTGTTTTGGCTGTCCGGCGGTATCAGCCGAGGCCGATGGAGTGGGCCGCTTCCTGAGTGGTACGCAGGCTATCCGGGTCCGCCAGCTTCATGCCGGTGATTTGGTAGATGGCCGTCAGGGCCTTGACGCCCTCGGGGGTGTCCGCGAAGTCGAGCATTGCGTCGCTGATCTTCTTCTGCCAGTCCGAGCTGAGCTTGCTGGAGATGGACATACCGTCGTTGGGGACTTCATCTGTCAGGGCGAAGACGACCACCTTGCTGCCGACATCCGGGTTGTCCTTGGCAACCACCTCACGAGCATCCCAGTAGCTGAAGCCAACCTCGGCATCGCCCTTGTAAACGGCAAGAACAGAGGCGTCATTGGCCGTCACCTTGATGGGAGAAACGTCCTCGACAGCCACCCCGGCGGCCTTCATAGCGGCCACGGGGAAGATGTACCCTGCCGGGGAGGCAGGAGAGAGCATCGCCACCGTGGCGCCCTTGATTTTTGCAACCGAGTCCAGCCCGGCGGGGCCATTACCGGATGCTGTCCCGTTGCAATACAGCATGCCGTTGGGTCCCTCAGAGGGCGTATCGGAGCAGAACTTATCCGGGTTGTTGGTAAACATTTGTGCGGCGTAGCTCGACTTGTTCTTGCGGACCGTCTGCAGGGCAGGTGCGGCGCCATACTTGTCGCAGGCCTGGCTCATCTGCAGCGAAGGGAGCATGCCAATCTGGGCCTGGTTGGCGCCGATGGCCTCAACCGCAGCCTGGTAATCGGCGGTGATGACGCCGGTGACGGGAATGCCCAAACGGCTAGTCAGGGCATCCTCAAGGGGCTTGACGGTGTCAACAAGCTTTTTGGCATCACCTGAAGGAACGAGTGCAAGCGTCAATTTGGTGGGGGCAGCGGCGGAGGAATCGTTGGTGCCGGTACACGCGACTGCCGAATTTGCCCCGCCTGAGGAAGAATCTGCCGCGTCCTGGCTGACGCCGCAGGAGGAAAGCGCAAGCGTGCCGGTCAGTGCCAATGCGCTCAAGGCTGCGAGTTTGAAACGGAACTTGATCACTGTGGTGCCTTTTCTGAAAGGAGAGTGGACGTGCTGGGATGGGTGGAAATAAAAGCGGCTGGATCGTGAGCCCAGTCGGATATTGCGTCATACAGCAGTTCAAACCGCGGGGCGGTCAGGCTGGCAGCTCCGGTACGGTGTTCGAATCGGTCAATGAAGGCGGTGGCGCAGCCCTCGCGGGCTGGCAGATCGATGTCGTTGATCCAGACGTCGCCAACGCTGAGCAACTCGTGGGCGGCCTTGTTTGCCAGGAGGATGGGAATCAGATCTGTGAATCCCGCGGGTTTGCGGGCATCGGGGATGATCAGGTCCACGGAATCGGACAAGCCAAGTTTGGACAGGGATTCTTGCACGCCGACCAGTGGCGCATTGGTCAACAGGACCCTGAACGCAATACCCGCCAGGCTGTCCAGGAAGCTGGCCAAACCATCCGGTGCACTGATTTCTACTGTCCCGTCAGCTAGGCGCTGCCGGCTTGCTAGATAGGCATGATGGCGACCAGCAGGATCTGTATAGCCTTCTGCGAGGGCTGCAACCGCTGCGTAGCCGTCCTTGTAAGTGGGTGCGTTTGGGTCTTCAGCCAGAAAGGAAGCCAGTCCGTCATGAAGTACCTTTTGGACTGCTTCCGGCATTTGGTTGGCGATTGCCTCGGCGTAGGCAAGAACTGGGCCGTCGCCAAGGCAGACGGTGCCATCAAAATCAAGAATCAGTAGTGGGAGGGGTTGTTCTGCGGCCAGATGGGCTGGCGTGGTTGTACTCACAAAAAGTAGCGTACGTGGCCATGAACACTATGTCCATGAAAATCAATTCACTGAAACAATTGTTCACCCAGTGTTTACGTGAGCTTGTTCGAGGGGCTGGCAGGGGCTTGGCGCGGAGATTTGTGTGACCTTGACTTTGGTACGCGCCGCGACATTGGCGCCCGCCGTGGCGACGGGCTGGGTGTCAGCGCCGTGGCATAGAATCCGAGTCATGCGTAAAGGATCAGCCAGCCTCATCAACCGCGTAGTTGCCGCCGCCTTGACTGTGGGTGCCGCCGGAACCGCGGCCGTGATGGGCGCCAGGGCCTATAGAGCCGGCGTGGACAGTGGATCAGGCAGGAGCTTGGGCGACGCGCCGGGCGCAACCGCGGCGTCTGATTTAGTGCATGGGATCGGTAAGAGTACGGGGCCCGTCGAGAATGGCCGCGATTTTGCGCAGTTGGCCGCGGATCGACTCAGTGAACTCATCACGTTCAGAACTGTTTTTTCAGGTTCACGGGACCAAATAGAGCTCGAGGAGTTCACGGGGTTCATCGAGGCATTGGAACGGTTGTATCCCACGGTTCACCTATCTTTGGATCGAGAATTCGTCAACGGTCATGCCTTGCTGTTCAAGTGGGCTGGCGCTGGGCTGGGTGCGGCCGCCCGGCCGATAGTACTCATGGCTCACTACGATGTTGTTCCCGTTGACGCACGGGACAATTGGACGCATCCGGGCTTCTCTGGCCACCAAGATGGGCAGTATGTGTGGGGGAGGGGCGCCCTTGATGACAAGGGTGCGCTCGTTGTCATCATGGAGGCCATTGAATCCCTTGTGAAGGAAGGCTTTGTGCCGTCTCACGACGTATACCTTTCTTTTGGCAATAACGAAGAGACCGCCGGCGACAGCGCTGTTTTGGCTGCCGAGTTACTCGCCAATCGCGGCGTAAAGCCCTGGCTTGTGCTCGATGAAGGTGGTGCCGTTGCCGTCGGTGCGTTCCCGGGTTTGAAGGCGCCCGCTGCTGTCATTGGGGTGACCGAAAAGGGCATTCTGGACCTGGAACTCCTAACTAGGGGTGCCGGAGGGCACGCTTCCACACCACCACGCATGGGTGCTACTGCGCGATTGGCGCAGGCGGTGGTTTCTCTCGAGGAGACACCTTTTCCAGCGTCGATGCCACCTCCGATCGTTGAAATGATGCGCCGCATTGGGATGAATAGTGGTTTTGCCCTCCGGCTTGTGACTGAGAATATGTGGGCCTTCAAGTCGCTGCTAACTCAGGCTTTTGGCATGGTTGGAGATGAAACCCGGGCACTTACTCGCACCACAGTGGCAGTGACCATGCTGGAGGGCAGCAAGGCCGCGAACGTCTTGGCATCCACGGCGCGAGCAAACGCCAACATCCGAATCGCCGTGGGTGAAAGTGTTGAATCGGTTGTTGAGCATGTGCGCACCATCATTGACGACCCGTCGGTGGAGCTCAAGGTCGTTTCCGGGCACAATCCGTCGCCCGTTTCCTCGTTTGAGAATGAACAGTTCTCCTTGCTGACTAACGCAGTTGCAGCCTCATATCCGGAGGCTGTTGTAACGCCGTACATCCAAACTGGTGCGACCGATTCACGGAATTTCACCACCATCTGCCCTGCGGTTTACCGCTTCTCACCACTCGTGATGGATGCCGCCGACCGGGCAAGTCTTCACGCCGTGAACGAACGAGTCCGTATCAGTTCGCTGGGTACCGGTGTGGTGTTCTACCGCGAACTGCTGCGTGGACTCGGTTAGCAGCCGATGCCTTGGGGGTTTTGGAAGCAGTTGTCGGCGTAGAGGTTGGTTTCTGCGCGCCAGACGGTGAGGGCTAGAGGTGGTGAGGGGATGTTTCCTTGGCCGGGGATGGGGAGTTGGGGGCCGTTGTTGACGGTGTAGCTGCCGTTGAAGTGGGTGGTGAGGTTGATGGTGAGGTGGCCGGTTTCGGTGTAGATGTGGCTGGTTTGGGTTTGTTCGCCGATGCGGTCTTTGTGGAGGGGTGCGCCGTGGGTGGGGGTGGGTCCCCAGATAGTGCCGTCGCCGTAGTTCCAGGTGTAGGCGACGGGGGTGGCGGTGATGGTGACTTTTTGGCCGAGCATGGTGAGGTTGAAGGTTTGAGTGGTGGCCTCTGCCCAGACGTTGGTTTCCTTGCCGCGGAGGGTGTGGGGTCCTGGTTGGCTGCCGATGCTGGCCGCGACGACGGGGCTGCGTTGAAATTCGTGGGCTATTGATGCGGCGATTTCAGCGAGGATGTCACGCGGCTTGGAGTCGTAGACACAATGAGGTCCAGAATGAAATGTCCAGACAGCAGGTTCGCCCATTCTGAGCGCTTTGTACCAGTAGATGAGTGCTCCGGGCTTTCCGTCCTCACTACCAGTGCCCGCAATACAATCGGGTATCACTTCAGCACATGCAGGAAAAATGACGCTGTCCCCCTGTGTACAGGCGATCCTTGGCTCGTATCGGTACACGTCGGTCGGACTAGCCGCAGGAACCGGGGTGTAATGACCTGGTGAACCTGGGATCGGAGCCAATACCGCCGTTTCGATTCCCGAATCCACCCAGTCGGGCCGAGGAGGTTCCGGATCGCCGGCCGCGGACACAGTCGCATAGCCGAGGAATATTGCGGCCGTGAAAATTAGGGTGCAAGGAATTCGAATACTGAGCCGATCACCACGGATCATTGCTTGCTGCCTTGGATATGTGACACGTCGACGGCAGTCCAATGACCTGAAGAATATTTAGCGACCATCAGATCCGCGACAGCAGGCTTGGCACCCCTATCTTCAGCAAGAGTTTTATCCCCACGAAAATACTTGACGTTGTCCTGCCTCACTAACGCGACTATCTGATAGGAGCCGTCCTGCACAGGAGAAAAATTCGATTCTGTTGATAACACGTCCATCTGGCCACCCACGATCCAGCGACCTTCGGCATGCCATGGCACAACTGCCTCTTTCATGGCGTTACACGTAAGACAACCAGAATCCGTAATGGCCAACATCGGCGCGGGGTCGCCTGTTTCGAATGCGTAGCCCAAGGTGCTGTACCAGTATTCGGCGAAGGCGATGAGTCCTTCTTTGCTGAATTCCTTGGCTTTCTCAGGCAGCACAGGGATGGGAACGTTCTCGGCCGGTCCGGCATCGGTAGCGCGTTTGTAGGCCGCGGCCGTGGTCGGTGGTGGAGCCGTGGTGGCAGGGGCTGTTGTCGTCACCGTTGCGCCGGATGGTGAAGCCGTGCCGGGGTTGTTGCCACCACCGGGTGTGGTGCAACCGGTGAGGGCGAGAAGCCCGGCAAATACCACCACCGTCCCGCTCGCCAGGATGCTGTGGCGACCGCGACCGCGCCGGTCAGCTCGGCGGTACCGGCGCCTGCCGTGGTGCCAGTCCTGGTGACGTCGTTGCTGTGTGGTTGTGGCGTGACTATCCATGATCGCCGGCCCCCATAGGTGTGGCATGAGTAGCGGGCCTCATCATTGGGGCTCGCCGCGTGTGGCTTCCTTCCAAAATACACACCGTGAAGAGAACGTGCCAGAACTTATCCACAGCCCCGGCTAGCCAAGGGGTCGTATTGTGTCCAATCGGATAGGTGCCGGAGCGCCTTGCCAGCAAAAATACGGCGGGCCCTGATCCAGGGATCAGGGCCCGCCGTATGCGAAAATCGACTCTGGCCGGAAGCTACAAAGTCAGCCTCACGCCTCCAGTCTCAACGCTCATTTACAGATATGCGCAGCTTGTCGGTCACAGCGAGCAGGGTGCGCATCTCGTCGTCGGTCAGGGCCGATTCCATGATCTCCATAATGTGTTGCACATGCGCCCGGCCAACCCGCTTTTGCAATTCTGCGCCGGCCTCGGTCAGTCCGATCAGCACTCCGCGCCGGTCTTCTTCAACCGTCTTTCGCTGGATCAGGCCACGGGCCTCTAAACGATCCACCATGCGCGAAATACTTGGCTGCGTCAGTAGGACGTTGTCGTTGAGCTCATTGAGCCGCAGCCATCCTGACGAGCACCTCGAAAGGTTGTACAGCACGTCGTACTCACGGCTGCCGACCTCCTTGAAGAGCGGCTCCTTGTGCAACTCGCGCATCACTGCCACCTGCGACCGCAGCAGTGATTCCCACGATTCAGTAGTCAGGCGTCGGTGGGTTGCGGCAGACACCTTACTTCACCTCGACTGAGTTGGCCGAGGAACTTTCGACGGTGGCTGCAGCTTGGGCAGCAGCTCGGCGGGCCTCGAACGTGGGGCCTTCCGGAACGGACGCCGGGCGGTTCTTGGCAAACTCTTCGCGGAGGGTTGGCAGAACATCCGAACCAAAGAGGTCCAGCTGCTCCAGAACTGTCTTCAGCGGCAGGCCCGCGTGATCAACGAGGAACAGCTGACGCTGGTAGTCGCCGAAGTAGTCGCGGAAGGCTAGCGTCTTTTCGATCATTTCCGCCGGGCTGCCCACAGTCAAAGGGGTCTGTGAAGTGAAATCTTCCATGGACGGGCCATGGCCGTACACGGGGGCGTTGTCGAAGTACGGGCGGAATTCGTTGATGGCATCCTGCGAGTTCTTGCGGATGAAGAACTGTCCGCCCAGGCCCACGATGGCCTGTTCCGGGGTGCCGTGGCCATAGTGTGCGTAGCGTTCCCGGTAGAGGTTGATGAGCTGGATGTAGTGCTCTTTGGGCCAGAAGATGTTGTTGGCGAAGAAGCCATCACCGTAGTAAGCAGCAATTTCTGCCACCTGGGGTGTGCGGATGGCGCCGTGCCAGACAAAGGGGGCAACGCCGTCGAGCGGGCGGGGTGTGGAGGTGAAGCCGCGCAGGGGAGTGCGGAACTTGCCTTCCCAGTTGACCACTTCCTCGTCCCAGAGGCGGCGCAGCAGGGCGTAGTTCTCCACGGTCAGTTCCACTGAGTCCTGATTGTTCTTGCCGAACCAGGGGTAGACAGCGCCCATGTTGCCGCGGCCCAGGACGATGTCGGCGCGGCCGTCGGCGAGGTGCTGCAGGGTAGCGAAATCTTCGGCGATCTTGACCGGGTCGTTGGTGGTGATCAGCGTGGTGCTGGTTGAGAGGATGATCTTCTCGGTTTGGGCGGCGATGTAGGCAAGGATTGTCGAGGGCGAGCTGGGGTAGAACGGCGGGTTGTGGTGCTCGCCAGTAGCGAAGACGTCCATGCCAATGTCTTCAGCGTGTTTGGCGATGGTGGTGATTGCCTTCAGGCGCTCGTGTTCGGTGGGCGTGCGGCCGGTGGTCGGGTCCATGGTGATGTCGCCAACACTGAAAATTCCGAACTGCATTTCTGCTCCTTAGCCCCACGGGATCACCGTGAGATATATACGTTTGTATCTATTATATGGCTCAACCGGAGGAAGGGGCAAAATGTTCCCTGTCGAAACCCGGCATGGGGAAACTGGGGAGCTTCCGGGTCAAAATACAAGCGGGTACTAGGATTCTCTCCAGTGGCATGTAATGCATGTCACAGAACGTGCGGAGGAATTTCATGACATCAGTGCAACGCGGCAGGCCAGGAACGGGTCTCCGATTGGCGCCATCGGCCACGGCGGTAGTCGGCTTCTTGGTGCTCGTGGAACTCACTAGCGGTATCCTGCAAGGTTATTACACGCCCTTGTTGACCGACATTGCCCGCGCCCTCGGTATTCACGACGCCGATGTCAACTGGTTTGAAGCCGCCCAGCTGATGGTTAGCGCCTTGGTTGTCCCGGTTCTCGCCAAAATGGGAGACATGATCGGCCACAAGAAGGTACTGCTGATTTCAACAGCACTCACGGCCGGAGCTTCCTGGGGTGTTGCGTTCGCCCCTAACTTCTGGGTTTTCATCATCGCATGGGCGCTTCAGGGCTTCTACGTTGTTTGGCTGCCACTGGAAATCGCGCTGATCTACAGCCGGTCCCACCAACGTCCCGACGGCGCCGCGCTGACCCGGAAAGCGGCCGGAATCCTCGTCGCCGGACTCGAATTTGGCGTCATCGCCGGAGCCTTGGCTGGCGGCTTCATCGGCGGTGCGCTGCCCGGCCAGCTATGGCTGACACTGACGATCCCTGCCATCGCCGTCACGCTGTGCTTCTTCGTGGTTCTCTTCGGCGTGCCCGAATCTGAAGGCCGCACGGGTGGCCGTCTGGACCTCATGGGGTTGACCCTGCTTTCCACGGGCTTGTTGCTGATCACCGCTGGCCTGACCTTCATGCGGATCAACGGCCCAGGCACTTGGTGGGCGTGGGCCGCCGTCGTGCTTGGCATTGCAGCCCTGATCCCATTTACCCAGCACGAACTGGGTCATAAGGATCCGCTGATCGACATCCGGCTCCTGCGCCAACCCAGCATGTGGCCGGTCCAGCTCACGGCGTTCCTGTTCGGTGTCTCGGTCCTGGGGGCACAGGCGCCGTTGTCCACGTTCGCGCGCACGGACCCCGCCGAGGTGGGTTACGGGCTCGGGGCCACCTCGGGCACCGTCTCGATTCTGATTGGCATCTATGTATTGGGGCTGCTCGTTGGTGCCCTGCTATACCCCGTTGTTACAAGATGCACGACGCCGAGGATCACCTTGATGGGGGCCGCTTTTCTCGTGGCGCTGGGTTACCTACTGTTCCTACCGTTCCATGACTCCATGACTCAGGCTCTTACGAACATGGCCATTGCTGGGATTGGCAGCGGTGCCTTGGTGGCCGCGTTGCCGTCGGCCGCGGCAGCCGCAGCCCCGCTGACCCAGACTGGAATGGCCACGGGGTTGACCAATGCAATCAAAACCGTGGGTGGCGCCTTTGCTTCTTGTGTGTTCGGCATTGCCCTTGCTGGCCAGGCCTTGGGGTCCATAACAGTTGGAGCAGGCAGCACCGCGGCGCCTCTTGAGGGTTACATGCTTGTCTGGACCATTTGCGGAGTGACCGCACTCGTTGCGGCTGTGGCGTTGTATTTTGTGCCGAAGTTAGCCTTCGGTGCCACCTCGCCGCGCTGAACACCCCCACCCCAGATGGGGTACGCAGTTGTTGAACGAAAATGGGGCAAAAACGGTGAAAGCGGTCGATTAAGTGCGTAATCGATAAGGGGGAGGAGGGGAGAGAGATGGTGAGAGAAGTCTTTAGTCTGCTGCTCGGCGGCCGCGGACCTTAGGGATGGCGCCGGTAGTCCAATCCTGCGCCTCGAATGCAGCGGAAGTGTGCCCGGCCACCGGTGTGTGGACGACCTTGAGCGCCTTGATCAAATCACGGCGTTCCTTGCGACCCTCAACCAGGCGATACAGCACGGGCACCAGAATCAGGGTCAGTGCAGTTGATGAGATGAGTCCGCCAACCACCACAACGGCCAGCGGCTGAGCGATAAAGCCGCCCCCTCCTGTGAGCCCCAGCGCCATGGGTGTGAGGGCAAAAATGGTGGCAAGTGCCGTCATCAGGATGGGGCGAAGACGTTGCCGGGCACCATGCTCAATGGCGTCCGCGACGTTCATGGCCGGCCGGTCGCCGGATGGCTGCCGGTACTGGTTGATCAGGTCGATGAGCACAATGGCGTTCGTGACCACGATGCCCACCAGCATCAACATGCCGATCAGTGATGGCAGGCCCAGCGGGATTCGTGTGATGAGGAGCAGGGCGATGGCGCCCGTCGCGGCGAACGGGATGGACACCAGAAGGATCAGCGGCTGGATGAGGGACTTGAACGTGGCCACCATGATCACGTAGACAATCGCTATGGCTGCCAGCATTGCAAGGCCCAGCTGTTGGAAGGATTCGGCCTGTTGCGTTGCGGCCCCACCAATTGAGGCGATCACTCCATCCGGCAGCTTCGTGGCGTCCAGACGTTTTTGAACCTCAGAGCTCAGCGACCCGAGCGAGTTCCCTTCGGGTGTCACCGAAACAGTGGCCGTTCGTTGTCCATTGGAGGAGGTGACGGTCAGCGGAGTTTGGACTTCCTTGACGCTGGCCACTTGGGACAGCGGAATCAGTCCAGTTGCGGTGGGAATCTGGGCTGCTGCCAAGGCAGTCACGGAATCAAACTTGGTGCCCACACCAATTTGGACCTTGTAGTCGGTGGTGTCGATACGTACCGTGCCACCCGGGATTGGACTGACTGTAGCGGCCAACAAGCCGGTGATTTGCTGCTCGTCGAGACCTGCGGCTACGGCCTTGGCCCTGTCAACGCTGACCTGAACAACAGGCTGGGCGCCACTGAGGTTGCTGGAAATCGACTGGGCGCCGGGCACGCCTGCCATGGCCTTGTCCAAAACGTCGCTGGCCTCCTGCAGTTCATCGCCGGTGGTTGCCTTGACCGTAATGTCCACAGTGCTGGAGGTCCCAAAGCCCCCGCCCTGTGAGCCCATGCTGATGGTGCCCGCGTCCTTGATGCCGTCGATAGCTGCCAAGACCGTTGCCTGCAGCTTGACCTGATCGGCATCCGGATCGGTGATGACCTGGAATTGAGCGCTCGAGGCACCTGATGACAAAAGTGCGGAGAAGCCGCCGGATCCGTTGCCCACCGTCACCTGAATATCTGTGACGCCCTCAATATCTGCAAGTGCGGATTCGACCTTCCCGGCCGCCTCATTGGTGACCTCAAGGCTGGTGCCAGCGGGCATGTCCTGCTGGATGCTCAGACTATTCTGCCCCGTGTCACCGAGGAGGTTCGTGGGCAGAAGGGGCGTCATGGCCAGCGTTGCCGCCAACACAATGCCGCCGGCAATCAAGGTCACCACAGGATGTTTCTGCGTCTTGGCCAGAATCGGCAGGTAGCCGCGCTGTAGCCAGGAAGATCGTTCCTTCTCTTCCACGGCGGCGAGAAGAGCCTTACCGCGCAACGCGGTTCCGCCGTCGTCCGCTGAAGGAGAAGCAACTGAAGCGGAACCCGAACCAGCCGGCGACTTCAGGAACCAGTACGCCAGGACCGGAACGATCGTCAGCGAAACTAGCAGCGAGGCCAGCAGCGCAAAAGTAACGGTGAGTGCGAAGGGGCGGAACAGCTCGCCGGCCAGGCTACCCACAAAGGCGATGGGCAGGAACACGGCCACGGTGGTCAGGGTAGAGGCGGTGATGGCCGCAGCAACCTCCCGAATGGCGGCAAGGATGGCCGTCTTCTTGTCCTCGCCATAGCTCAGGTGCCGCTTGATGTTCTCGATCACCACAATGGAATCGTCCACCACCCGCCCAATCGCGATGGTGAGCGCGCCGAGGGTGAGGATGTTCAACGAATAGCCGGTGGCCCACAGCCCAATGAAGGTGACCAGCAGGGATAGCGGGATGGAGATGGCCGTGACCAGCGTGGAGCGGACCGACATGAGGAAAATCAAGATAATAACGACGGCGAACCCAAGTCCCAGCAGGCCCTCCACCGTGAGATCGTGGATGGATTTTTCAATGAAGGGAGCCTGGTCCAGGACCGTCGTGAACGTGGTGTTGTTGCCCAGCGACGCGGTGATTTCAGGGAGCACATCGGCAACCTGCTGGGACAGGGTAACGGTGTCGGCCGCGGGCTTCTTCGTGATGGACAGGGCCAAAGTGGCCTCGCCATTGGTGCGGGTGATGGACGTGGTGACATCATCGGCCAGCGCAACGGAGGCTACAGAGGCGATGGTGGGCGCGGCGCCGGAAGATGAAGATGCGAGCGGCAGTGCCTTGATGGCGTCCAAGGAATCGACGGGGCTGCCAGCCTGAATGGAGAGCGTTGTGCCCTCGGTGCTCAGCGAGCCAATCGGGATCAGCGTGCCGTTGTTTTTCAACGCCGTGGCAATGGCTCCGGCATTCACGCCAGCAGCTGCCATCTTGGCAGGGTCGGGCAGAATCTCGATGTGTTGGGAGTTGGCACCACTCACATCGGCGCTGCGAACGCCATCGATCTTCAACAGCGCCGGAACGGCGATGCGCTGCAGATCGGTGTTGAGCGCGGCCAGTTCCTGGTCCGAGGAGACGGCAAGGAAGACGATCGGGAAGTCAGCGATGCTGCCGGCAATGGGCTGCGGCTGAACCCCGTCAGGCAGACGCTGACTGACATTGGAAATGGCGCGGTCAATTTGGTTCCGGGCGCGGTCCAGATTGGTGCCGTACGTGAAGGCAAGGTTGATGGTGGAGACGCCGCTGCGCGAGGTGGACGTGCTGGATTCCAGCCCCTCCACCGCGTTGAGCGCAGCCTCAAGTGGTTCGCTGACCTGTTTGTCGATCACGGCGGGGGATGCGCCCGGCATGGCCGAGACCACCGTGATCTGCGGGAACTCAATACTGGGGATGAGTTCCTGCTTCAGGGAGCCGAGCGTGATGACCCCAAAAACCATCGCGAAGATGGTGATCAGGGCAATCAGCGCCCGGTTGCCCAGAGACATTTTGGCCAAACTAAACATCAAACCACTCCCACGTATTTATGCCGGTCCCCATCCAGCGATGCGAGGGGTTTTAGGCGTTGTCCGTCGTCAACTGCAAAGAAGCTGCCGTGGAGGCCAGGCTCTTTTCAAAGAGTTCCGCATTGTCGTTCAGCTTGGTGCCGTACGTTGGCATCATGGTGCGCAAGGAATCCTGCCATTCAAGCTTGAACTTGCGCGGGAAGCAACGCTGCAGCAGTTCGAGCATGATCGGCACGGCGGTCGAGGCGCCCGGGGACGCGCCGAGGAGAGCAGAGAGTGTTCCGTCCGCTGCCGTGATGACCTCGGTGCCGAACTGCAGCACACCGCCCTTCTTGGCATCCTTCTTGATGATCTGCACACGCTGGCCTGCCGTGATCAGCTCCCAATCCTTGCCTTCGGCCTGGGGGAAGTACTCGTGGAGAGCGTCAACCTTGCCGGCGCGGGACTTGGTAACCTCGCTGACCAAGTACTTGACCAGGTCAAGGTTGTCCTTGCCAACAGCGAGCATCGGGATGATGTTGTTGGGGCGGATGGAGCCGGGGAGATCCATGTAGCTGCCGGTCTTGAGGTACTTGGTGGAGAATCCACCGTACGGTCCGAACAACAGTGAGCGCTTGCCGCCAACATAGCGGGTGTCAAGGTGCGGGACAGACATGGGCGGTGCGCCCACGGAGGCCTGGCCGTAAACCTTGGCGCTGTGCTTGGCTGCAATGGTTTCATCCGTGCAACGGAAGAACTGACCCGATACCGGGAAGCCGCCGAAGCCCTTGCCCTCGGGGATGCCGGACTTCTGCAGCAGGTGCAGGGCGCCGCCACCGGAGCCGATGAAGACAAACTTGGCCTTGACCTTGCCGTATTCACCGGAGGACGGGTGCTTCAATGAAACATCCCACGCGCCGTCATTGGTGCGTGCCACATCGGTGACGGTGGTCCCGTAGTTGATTTCGACGTCGTTCTTGCCCATGTAGGCGATCAGCTCACGGGTCAGGGCGCCAAAGTCAACGTCGGTGCCCTCGGCGGAACGAGTAGCGGAAACCTGCTGTGAGGCATCGCGGCCCTTCATGACCAAGGGGGCCCACTTGGCAATCTGCGCCGGGTCCTCGGAGTATTCCATGGACGCGAAGACCGGGTTGGTCTTGAGCGCCTCGTGGCGGGCCTTGAGGAACTTCCGGTGGGCTTCGCCAATAACGAAGCTCATGTGCGGAACAGTATTGATAAATCCCTTGGGCGAGCCAATCAATGATTCGTCCACCAAGTGCGACCAGAACTGGCGCGAAAGCTGGAACTGCTCATTGATATTGATGGCCTTGGCCGGGTTAACCGAGCCGTCTTTGGCCGCGGGGGAGTAGTTAAGCTCGCAAAGCGCGGAGTGGCCGGTACCGGCATTGTTCCACGGGCTGGAGGATTCCAATCCTGGAGTATCGAGCTGTTCGAACAGCACAATCTTCCAGTTTGGTTCGAGTTGCTTGAGCATGGTGCCCAGCGTGGCGCTCATGATGCCGCCTCCGATGAGTACAACGTCAGCGTCTTTGGTGTTCGAAATGAAGGTCACAGTCAACTCCGGTAGAGGCTCTTCCTAGCGCTAGAAGCGTATCGCGGCCGGGGCTGGATGCGTAAATCCGTGCAGGGTAGTAATGCGTCTTACAGCGTCCGACGGCGGGAGGCTCACCTCGGTGGGTGGCTTTCAGCCGTTGGAAGGGGCTAGTTTCACCATGTTGAAGACCTCGTTCAAGACAGGGCTCAGCGGATAGCTGGCCACCCTGTCTGAGAGCGCGATTGCTGAGATCGGGAACGCAATTGGCACGGCCGGAACTGTCTCTGCGAGTTGTTCACTGATGGCCTGGTAGGCGGCCACCCGGTCCGGGCCGTTGGGCATGCTGCGGGCCCGTGTGATCTTGGAGACCAATTGCGGATCGTTCATGGAAAGCTCCGCGTTCGGCGTGCCGAAGAGCACGCCAACAAAGTTGTCCGGGTCCGCGTAACTGCCGTTCCACCCCAGCAGGCTCAGTGCGTGATCGCCGCTGCTCGTGACGGCTGCGACGTAGCCTTCGCTCCACGGGATCGGGACCGGCTTGATATTGAAACCGGCAGCGGTGAGCTCCGTAGCCATCTGGGCGTAAACCTTTTCCGGCGACGGCAGGTACGTTCTGGCCGCGTTAGTTGGGTAATAGAACTTTAGTTCTTCGCCCTTGTAGCTGGAGGCGGCCAGCACGGTTTTGGCTTTTTGCGGATCGTAGGCAATCCCGGCCACGGCGTTGTTGAAGCCACTGAGTTTGGGTGGGATGAATTGCGCCGTGGTGGCAGTCCCCGCGATGAAGTAATTGTTCACAAGGGTGGATTTGTCGATGGCTGCCGCGATCGCCTCGCGCACTTTTTGATCGGCAAGAACGGGAACGCTCTGGTTAAGGCTCAGGTACATCACCGAGAAGGGATCCCGTTGCAGAACCTGCTTGCCGGTCTTGATGAGCTTGTCCAAGTTGTCAGGCGTTACCGGGTCAAAGCCGTCAAGGGATCCGTCCTCGAGCGCGGCAAGGCGAGTTTCGGGCTGCTCATATGTCTTGAAATTCAACGTGGCGATTTGACCCTTGGTACCCCAGTAATCAGGGTAGGCGGTCATAACGACGGATCCAGGTGCTGCCTTCGAGAACATAAAAGGCCCTGTGCCCACGGGGTGCAGCGCATAGCGGGAGACCTTGTTGGCCGAGTACGTCTGATCGAGGACGTCGGCGGTGCCAGCCTTCAATGCCGTGGGGGAGGCGATGGCAAACGCGGGCAGGGTGAGGGCGTCAAGGAACCCGGTGAGTCGCATTTTCAGGCGCAGGGTGACTTTCAGCTCTCCCGTAACCGTGCAGCTCTCATAGAGTGAGTTGGCGGAATCGTCCTTGAAGGCACGGAAAACCTGCTTGAACATCGAGGCCGAGCCATCGTCACGGGTTGCCGGTGTTAGTGCGTACCAGCGCTCAAAGTTTGTACACACGGCCGCGGCGTCGAGGGCCGTTCCATCATGGAATTTTACGTCCGGGCGCAGGGTAAAGGTGTAGCCCAACCCGTCGTTGAGTTCGGTCCAGGCCGTGGCAAGGCTGGGAGCCGGCGCGCCCGTCACGGGATCAATCGTCAGCAATCCCTCCATGACCTGCCGGGTGACTCTGTACGATTCTGTGTCCGAGACCAGCGCAGGATCGAAGCCCACCGGGTCGGAGCCGGTACCAAAAGTGAAGGTGGCGTCGGCCGCCAGAGTGGTGGGAGCGGCCGTTGTTCCGGGGGCCGGATCAGGAGTGGCCGTACAGGCAGTTGCACCCAGAAGTACGACGGCGGCCATGGACGCCGCGCTTTGCAGCACCTTGCGACGTGGCACGTTGCGCAACGGTATCTTGCGCAGCGAGCCGGCGGGGCGTGGCACGATTGAGTTCTCCTTGCGGCGTGGGTGGTCCATCAGCCCCTCATCTTAGTAGGGGAATCTTGGGAGTTCCCTTAGGTGGGGCCCAAAGGTGGTCAAGACTACGTCTGTGACCCGGTAGTATTGTTCATGCTTCAATGCATTCGCGCGAGTGGTGGAATTGGTAGACACGCAGGTTTTAGGTACCTGTGCCTTCGGGCGTAGGGGTTCAAGTCCCCTCTTGCGCACAACATAAAGGCCCCGTTCACATGGTGAACGGGGCCTTTGTCATATCCGGCGAGTTACGCGGCGTCGATCTTCGGCTCGATCTTCAAATCACGCTGCAGCTTGGCTACGTGGCCTGTGGCACGGACGTTGTATTGCGCCACGGCCACCTTGCCGGTTTCATCGATCACGATGGTGGAGCGGATCAGCCCCTCATAGACCTTGCCGTAATTCTTCTTTTCGCCCCAGGCGGCGTACGCAAGTGCCACGGCGTGGTCCTCGTCGCTCAGCAGCGGGTAGCTGAGGGCGTCCCGGGCCACAAACTTTTCCAGCTTGGCAACGGGGTCCGGTGAAATGCCCACCACTGCATAACCCGCCGATTTCAGGGAGGCAAGGCTGTCGCGGAAGTCGCAGGCCTGCTTGGTGCAGCCAGGCGTCATGGCGGCCGGGTAGAAGAAAACGATGACCTGCTGGCCGGCAAAGTCAGCCAGCGAGGTGGTGCCGCCGGCTGCGTTGGGCAGGCTGAAAGCGGGGGCCAATTCGCCGGGGACTAGACGCTCGGTCATGAAATACTCCTGGTTCGCCCCGACGCAGCGCCTTGTGGCGAAAGTAGGGGAATAGTTTTGGGCACTCTCCCCAGCCTAATGCGTTACGGCACAGAACGACGCCGGGCACCCACCCTGGGTGACCGGCGTCGCCGTCGTACCTCCTTACCCTGGGCAAGGTGGGACGCTAGTCAACCGCCCCGGCATAAAGATCCGTGCGGGTGCTGGGATACACCGTGGCGATGGCGGGGCCGTGGTTGCGTCCCGAATGGTCAGGATCCACGGGCGCCTGCCACGAGACTGGAACCGAACCCGTGCCCGGATTCAAACGCTGGAACAGGTCATCCGCAAGGTGGCCGCGCCCGGTTCGACGCAGGTGTTCCATGTAGAGGACGGGGTCGTTGTACAGTGCCGGACCGTTTTGCAGCGTAGTTTGCATGGGATCCGGCAGGGAACCCGGCATGCCGGCATAGGTGTTCCACCAGACGGCCAACTTGGACCGCATCTGGTCAACGAGCAGCGGATCCTCGTCCAACAAGTTCCGGGTCAAATACGGATCCTCCGTGACATTGAACAGCGACTCCCACTCAGCACGGAAGGCGCCTGGGTGGTAGGTGCGGATATAGAGGTGGTCGCGGGTGCGTACGGCACGTTGGTAGGTATGGGCGCCATGACCCAGGACCAAGTAGTCGCGGGACTGGATCGGAAGTCCGCGCAGAGCATCGGCAAAAGACTCGCCCTGCCATTTTTCGGGAATGGGCAGGTCCAACAGATCGCAGATGGTCGGCGCGTAATCAATGTTGTACAGCAGTGCATCACAGCTGGGCCGGGCACCGGCACCTTCGGTGAGTCCGGGCCACTTGACCAGCAACGGCAGATGATGGGTGGGCTCGCTGGCCAGCCCGTGCTCAGCATAGGAGCCCTGCTCGCCAAAGGCCTCGCCATGGTCTGCACTGACGACGATCGCAACGTCGTCGGAGATACCCATGGCTTTAAGGCCCTCCAACAACCGGCCAAATTCGCTGTCCCAGAAGTGGATGGCCCCGTCGTAGCCGTTGATGAGCTTCTCGTAATCGGCGCGGGTGCGGATTTCCTGCGGGAAGTTGTGCGGCACTCGCCGTTCAAACAAGCCGTCGGAGTACATGAAGTCCAGGGCGGAGCGGGGTCCGTAAACCTCAGCATGTCCGTCAATGGCAGCCTGGTCAGGCCAGGCGGGTGCCGGTCCGGATGCGGCAGCCTTGTCTGTCCATTCTTTTTCCTGAAGGTAGTCCATGTGCGGATCCCAATACGTCAGGTGCAGGTACCAATCGTCGGTGTCTTGGTGGCGCTCTATCCATTCAAGGGCCGTGTTGGTGACAATGTCAGCAGGCTCGTCCCCGACGTCGGGCGTGGCACGAATGCTCTCACGGAAGTTGCCAAGGAAATACCAGGCGCGGTGTCGCTCGGCAAAGGATGAGACAGCTGCCGTCAGGTAGCCATGGGTTCCCAAGTGTTGGCCAAGGAGGGGACGGCCCGCAACCAGGCCGTGTCCGGCGTCGACCCTGAAGCGGGCAGCCTCGCCATGGTGGCCGATCACGCCATTTGTAATGCCGAACTGGCCGCTGGTCAGGGCAGTGCGAGAGGGCATGCAGGGGGAGTCGGAGGCGTAGTAGCTCTCGAAGCGGGTGGCATCTTGGGCGAAGACATCGAGATTTGGAGTGATGGGACGTTGGTAACCGTAAGGGCCAGTGTGGTCCGGGCGGAGGGTGTCAACGTCCACATAAATGATCTTCACGCGCTCTTCCCATCCTGCTGCTGCGAGAGTCGAGCAGCAGCAGCGGCGTCGTTAGCGGTTCCCTGAAACTCGCTGAGTTGTTCGGTGAGCCGGGAATGCGTCATCTCCAGCCATGTCAGATATGTGGTGCCGAGCAGGTAGGAGCGCTCGCGGCCAAGACGCACCAGCTCCCGGTGCCACACCGGATCGATCGGAAACGCGGTGTCCTCGGCGACGATATCGTCGCTGTAGGCCTTCTGTCGGTGCTGTTTCCGGCGGTAGCTCAGTTCCGTGGTGAGGAGCTGCAGTGACACCTCGGGGCCAAGGACGCCAGTGAGGACGAAACGCATCTGAAAGTCGGAGTCCAAGGGCCTCACCGTGGGTTCATAAGGAGAGTGTGCCCATTCCTTGAAGGTTGTTATCCCCTCAGGTGTCAGGCGATACACCTTCGCATCGGGACCCGAGCGGTGCTGATCGATGATCAGATCCACCCATCCCTTTTCCAGACACTTGGTCAGCTGTCGATAGATCTGGGACGGCTGCGGACTATAGCCAAAAAATGGCCCTTCCTGCTCCAACCACTTGTGCAGGTCGTAGCCGGCCATGGGTGTGCGCACCAGGTGGCCCAAGATGATGCATTCAAGCTTATTTAGCACTTCTTGCCTCTCGATCAACTATATGATTAGAATCATACCCAACTTGTATACCTGTCGCAAAGATATGCGCTACACGCAAGGAAAGTATTTCTCAAAGTACATAGTTGAATCATCGACACCACAGGGCATCGCTGAGTGCGCATGCTAAACAAGGGAGTTTTCGTGAAGGCACCAAAACGGATGTACCGGGCCCTGGCGCTTGCAGCCACAGCTGCCATCTTTCTATCGGGATGTGGCAGCAGCGCCAATAATGGTTCAAGCGAGGGTGGTGCCGGTGCCAAATCGGTGACAACCTTGACGCTGGCCTCCGGCATTGAGCCGCAGTCCTTGGACCCGGCGATGTCCCGGGAAGCTCAATTTGTGCAGTACTTCCAGCCCGTTTTTGACACCTTGATCCGCCGCGACGCGGACGGCACGCCTCAGCCGATGCTCGCCACGAAGTGGGAAACAGCGAAAGACGGCAAGACCCTCACCCTCACGTTGCGCGACGATGTCACCTTCACCGATAACGCCAAGCTCACGGCCGAAGCCGTGAAGGGTAACTTGGACCGCTTCAAGGTCACAGGCGGCCCGTTGGCCGGCGCACTTGCCTCCGTCGCCAGCGTCGATGTCGTGGATGCGGTCACCGTGAAGTTGAACCTGTCCAAGCCCGATCCGGCTTTGATCTACGCACTGGGTGGGCCCAGCGGTTACATCCAGTCCCCGGCAAACTTTGACAGTCCCACGGTAGACACCCAGCCCATTGGCTCGGGACCGTATGAGCTGGACCGGGCCGCCACCACACCCGGTTCGCAGTACACCTACGTAAAGAAGGCTGATTACTGGGCTCCGGAACTGCAGAAGTTTGAAAAAATCGTCATTAAGCCCATCAAGGATGAAAACGCCCGCTTCAATGCCGTGCGTTCGGGACAGGCCGACGGCATGATTGCCACAGCCAAGATCGTCAAGGCAGCCGAAGCCGCTGGCGTCGAGGTGAAGATGGTGCCCGGTGACTGGCAGGGATTGAGCCTGTTGGACCGTGCCGGGACGCTGACTCCGGAGCTTGCCAAGGTGGAGGTCCGCCAGGCCATCAACTACGCCGTGGACAAAGACGCCATCCTCCAAAACGTTGGTCAGGGTCTGGGCGTAGTCACCAGCCAAATCTTTAGCCCGGCCTCGGACGCCTATATTGCCGAGCTGGACGGTGCCTACGACTACGACGTCGACAAGGCCAAGTCGCTGCTGAAGGCTGCCGGTCTGGACAATGGCTTCACCCTGAAGATGCCCACCTCTGCCGACATGGATCCGGCTTTGGCACCGACCATCACGGATCAGCTGGCCAAGGCAGGCATCACCGTGGAGTGGGTGGATGTCCCCGCAGCCCAGTACCAGGCCGAACAGCAATCCGGAAAGTTCCCGGCAGCGTTTACCGCCTTTGGACAGCCCGTTGTGGCCTGGTCTGCCATTAGCACCGTGGCGACGGAATCGGCCCCGTGGAACGTGTTCAAATTCAGCACCTCCGAAAGTAAGACTCTGCTCGATGAGATCGTGAACACCAGCGGCGAAGAGTCCGTAGCGAAGCAGCAGGAACTTAACAAGTACCTGGTGGATAATGCCTGGTTCGCCCCGTGGTACCGGATCGACCAGCCGTACTTCATCTCCAAGAACGTGAGCGTAGAAGTACAAAGCGGCCAGCCGGTGCCCTCGATCTACAACTTCGAACCGGCCAAGTAAACCAGCTCACCTTTAACTGCTCTGGGGCGGGAAACCGCCCCAGAGCCCCACTCCCTAGGATGTGGCAGTGATTTCCTATATCAGCCGCAGGATTGGCGCCGGACTCGTCCTCATCGCCTGCGCATCATTCATCGTATTTGCCCTCATGCTCGCCAACAGTGAAAACGTCGCCCGTAACATTTTGGGGGACGAGGCCTCGTTGGCGCAGCTCGCTGCTAAAAAAGTCGAGCTGGGCTTAGACAACCCGCTTTTGCTCCAATATGGTCAGTGGCTGTTCAACGCCGTCCAAGGCAATCTGGGCAAATCCTGGTTCAATGCGGAATCCGTAGGCTACCTGCTGCTCAACCGCATCCCCGTCACCTTGTCCATTGCTGTGGGGACGGTGGTGGCCTCGACCCTGGTCTCCCTGATCATGGGTGTGGCCGCCGCCGTGTACCGAGGCTGGCTGGACCGCGTCCTTCAGATCGTCTCGGTGGTTGGATTGGTCTTTCCGGGCTTCTGGTTGGCTTTGGTCATGATCGTCAAAGTATCCATTGAATGGGGCCTAGTCCCCGCCACCGGCTACATTACCTTTGCGCAATCACCGTTCGGCTGGATGCAAAGCCTGCTGTTGCCGGTCTTCTCGCTGGCTATTGGTGCCGTGGCCGGCTTGTCCCAACAGGTCCGCAGCGCCACCATTGGCGTGCTGGAAATGGACTTTGTCCGAACCTTGCGCAGCCGTGGGCTCTCCGAGACCAGCGTGCTGTTCCGGCACGTGCTCCGCAATGCTGCTCCTCCCACCTTGACGGTGCTTTCCCTGAATTTTATTGGGCTGATGTCGGGTGCCGTCATGATTGAGCAGGTCTTTGCCCTGCCCGGCTTGGGCAGCATTGCCGTGGAAGCCACCGGAGTGGGCGACATCCCCATCGTGGTGGGTGCAGTGGTAATTTCCGTGGTCATTGTGGTGATCGTCAACCTCGTCATCGACCTCATCAATGGCTGGCTCAACCCGAAAGTGCGGCTGTCATGAGCATTCCCCCCAATACTGCGCAACCTCTTATCCCCGGTACGGCCAGCAGCACGACGCCGAGCAAAAGTGCCGAAGCACGGCGCCAAAGCATCCTCCGGCGCATTGCCGGGTCCCCGATGGCTGCCATCTCACTGAGTGTTCTGATCCTGGTGATCCTAGCTGTCATCATGGCGCCGCTCTTGACCCGTTATGACCCCAACGTGGGCGACATCGGCAAGGCCCTACTGCCGCCCGGAGCCGAGCACTGGCTGGGCACCGACAGCGCCGGACGCGACGTCTTTTCCCGCCTTGTCTATGGTGGCCGCATCACGCTTGGCGGCGCAGGCCTAGCACTTGCCATCGCCATGGCCATCGGCGTCACCACCGGCCTGTTCGCCGGCTACTTCGGCGGCAAGCTGGATTCCAGTGTGGACTGGGTGAGCAATTTGATCATTGCCCTGCCCAACATCATGATCCTGCTCGCCGTCCGCGCTGTCTGGGGCAGCAATGTGTGGCTGAGCATGACCATCTTCGGTGTGCTCATGGCCCCCGGCTTCCACTGCCTGGTCCGCACCATTGTCAGCGGAGTGCGCAACGAACTTTACGTAGATGCCGCACGTGTCTCGGGCCTTAGCCTGGGTCGAATACTGGGCCGTCACGTGCTGGTGGCCATCCGCGCGCCAATCATCATCTATGCCGCTCTGGCCGGAGTTGTAGTGATTGGGGTGCAGGCCGGTCTGGACTTCCTTGGACTGGGCGACGTCACGGTGCCCACGTGGGGAACCATGCTCAACGAAGCCTTGGTTAACCTGTACATTGCCCCTGGCCTCATGCTCTGGCCCGGTATTGCGCTGGGTGTGGTGAACGCCGCGCTGATTCTCTTCGGTAACAGCCTGCGCGACGCCCTTGAAGACCGTCCCTCAGCTAAGGTCCGCAAGCGACGCGGCACCTCCGCAGTTGCCAAGGCCACGCACGACGCCGATGCCTCCACGGGTGTCAGTGGTAACCTCCAGGAGGTCCCCGGCAACGCGAGCATCCCCGAGGACAGTATTCTGCTCGTTCGGAACCTCCAGGTGGGGTATCCCTCCGAAGACGGCTACAAGGCCGTGGTGAAGGATATCTCCTTCGGTGTCCGCAAGGGCGAGGTGCTTGGCCTGGTGGGCGAGTCCGGTTCGGGCAAGACTCAGACCGCGTGGGCCATCCTCGGCCTGCTGCCCACCGGCGGACGCATCCTTGGCGGCGAGGTGGAAATTGCCGGTCAGTCGGTGGCGGCCCTGTCCAAGAAGGAACGGCGTGCCCTGCTGGGGAAATCGGTGGCCTACATTCCGCAGGAGCCCATGTCCAACCTGGACCCCACTTTCCGGATCGGCTTCCAACTGGTCGAACCAATCCGCCGTCAGCTCGGGCTGGGCAAAGCAGAGGCTACCCAGAAGGCCTTGGCCATGCTGGCGCGGGTTGGCATTGCCGACCCGCAGCGAACATTTGATTCGTATCCACACCAGATCTCCGGTGGCATGGCACAGCGTGTGCTGATTGCTGGTGCCGTGGCGTGTGATCCGGATGTCTTGATAGCCGACGAGCCCACCACAGCATTGGACGTGACTGTTCAGGCCGAAGTGCTGGACTTGCTCCGTGAACTGCAGCACGAGAAGGGCATGGCCGTGGTTTTGGTGACGCACAACTTTGGTGTCGTTGCCGATCTTTGTGATCGGGTGGCTGTCATGAAACTGGGCCAGATCGTGGAGCAAAACGGTGTTGAGGAACTCTTCGCAGATCCCCAGGACGCATATACGCAAATGCTTCTGGGATCCGGACTGGAAAACAAGACACCCCGTACGCGGCTGCTTCCTGAGGAAGCACAAACTCTTGAGGAGGCGGCATTGTGAGCGCACCGTTGTTGGACATTCAAAACCTGATCACCGAATACCCGCGCCGCGGCTGGCGCAAGCCCCCTGTCCGTGTACTGAAAAGCGTGAACCTTGACGTCAAGCCCGGGGAGACGGTGGGCTTGGTAGGGGAATCCGGTTCCGGGAAGACCACGATCGGCCGCGCGGTTTTGGGGCTGGCACCTGTGAGCGGTGGAAGGATCATATTTGACGGACAAGACATCTCGCATTTGAATCCAACTGCCCGCCGGGCGGTCAGCAAGGACGTCCAAGTGGTCTTTCAGGATCCCTATACGTCCCTGAATCCGTCCATGACGATTGCCGACATCCTTTCGGAACCGCTCGTGGTTCAAGGTATGACCGCTGCCAAGGCTCGGGTGCGGGTTTCCGGGCTCCTTGACCGGGTGCAGTTGCCGGCCGATGCCGCGGCGCGGCTGCCGCGCGAATTTTCCGGTGGCCAACGTCAACGTGTTGCCATTGCCCGGGCGTTAGCCATGGAACCAAAGCTCATTGTGTGTGATGAACCCGTTTCGGCCCTGGACCTCAGCACGCAGGCGCGGGTCCTGGATTTGTTCTTGGAAATCCAGGAGCAAACAGGGGTGGCGTATCTATTCATCTCGCATGATTTGGCCGTTGTGCGGCATTTGAGCCACCGCGTCTGCGTGCTGTACCACGGGGACGTGGTGGAGTTCGGTGAAGCGGAGCAGGTCACCGCCGATCCAAGCCACCCGTACACCCGGCGCCTCTTGATGGCGTCGCCGGTGGCGGACCCGGCCAGACAACGGCAACGCAGGGCCGACAGGCACGCCATGATGGCGGCCGAAGGGGCGTAGACGCCTTCATAATTCACCCGCGCCGCTCGGCGTGATTGTCAGCAAGAACCAAGCCAAGGAGACACCGCACGTGAAAAGACATGCCCTCAGCACCCTTTGCCTTGCCACCGTCCTGGGACTAACTCTGCTCGGGAACACTCCCGCACTTGCGGCGCCTCCGCCCATGGCTCCCGGAGGCCAAGCTGCCTCTCCCGGGGCCCCTGACAATCCCGCTGCAGTAGGAGCCGCCGCGTCCGCCAACCAGGGACAGCCCACATGGGCCGGCAAACCTGAAGCGGCACAGGCCCTGCCCATTCATTATGTGGACTGCTCGGCCACAATTGCCGGCGACGGATCGGCCGAGCAGCCGTTCAATGCCCTCACCCAGATTGCTGGGTTGCAGCTCCTCCCAGGGGAACAGCTGCTGTTCAAGCGCGGCACGAGTTGCACGGGGACACTGAAATTCCAGGGCAGTGGTACTGCCGCTGAGCCCATTGTGGTGGGCGATTTCGGAGACGCACCCGAACGAGCCACCATTGACGCCAAGGGCGCCTACACGGTTGTGCACCTGTTCAACCAGGAACACATTGTCCTCAAAGACCTTGCCATCACCAACGCCGAGAACCCCGGCACCAACCGTCGCGGGATCACCGTTCAGCTGCAGGATTATGGCACCGGAAGCGGCTATCTGCTGGAGAACCTTGACATCCACGACATTGTCGGTGACGACGCCAAGGGACCCGCCGGCAGCCAGGGTATCGCGTTCCAGGTCACCGGGACCACCGTGCCCACCACCTTTGACGGAGTCGAACTCCTGAACAACACCCTGACCCACATCAACCGCCAGGCCATCAATATCATGCTGAGTACGTGGAGCTGCCGGCCGGAAATTGGCTGCACAGGAACTCCCAACTGGCTTCCTGCCACCGGCGTGGTGCTGCGCGGCAACCTCCTGAGCGACATTGGCGGGGACGGGATCGTCATGAACACCACCGAAGGCGCGCTCGTGGAGAACAACACGATCAAGGGCTTTAACCTTCGCTCTGCCGGCTACAACGCCGGGCTGTGGTCCTTCAACAGCAACTACATGCTTGCCCAGTTCAATGACACCTCCGGCGGCCATGGAACATTGGATGGCATGGCCTATGACATTGACGGCGGCAACATTGGTGCCGCCTTCCAATACAACTTCAGCCACGACAATGACGGCGGATTCTTCCTGCTGTGCACGCACAACAACATCCAGCGGGACTCGGTGGTGCGGTACAACATCAGCCAGAACGATTCCTTCCGCGGCGTGGAGAACTGCAAGGGGCCAATTGAAAGCGCCGACGTGTACAACAACACGATCTACATTGGTGACGGCATCTCCCAGACAGTGCTCAACGAGAACGTTGACGCGCAGCGCAACGTGAAATTCCGGAACAACATTGTCTACAAGGGCGGCACCGGCACGGTCACGTTCAAGCTGTTGGCCAACACCGGCTATACCCTTGAGAACAACGTGATTTCAGCATGGATCCAGGGACAGCCTGCCAACCCCGGCGGCAGCACTGCCAACCCTCTCATGTGCAACCCGGGCACAGCGCAGGGCCTCAACTCCGCCGGTGGCTACAAGCTGCAGGCCGCCTCGCCGGCCATCGGCGCCGGCGGAGCCATCGCCAACAATGGAGGGCGCGACTACTTTGGTGCTCCCGTGATCGGCACGACGACCGTCGGCGCTGCACAAGGCGCCGGCTGCTAGCAATCCACAACCTCCGGGCTCCTACTTTTGAGTGGGGCCCGGAGGCTTCCTTATCAAACTCAACTCCACGGAAATGGACTGATCACTTGACCGCCACAGGCAATTCCCACCATGCAGCCGACACCACTCCCCGGGTGATACCGGCCATTCAACAGTGGCAACCAGCCGACGGGGTCGTGACCCTGCGCGGGGGTTTCGACGTCGAACATGCCCCGGAATTGGCGGCAATTGCGACGACGTTCATTACCGACATGGCAGAACTGACTGGCGTCACCGGAACCATCTCGGGTAGCGCAGCGGAGACCGTGAAGGTTGAGCTGGCGCTCGATCCGTTTCTGGTGTTCCCTACCGAGAATGCCACGGCCGCCGTGGAAGGCTACTGGCTGGAGATCGACGGCGGCGTGAAGATCGTGAAGATCACGGCGCGGACGGCCACCGGGGTGTACTGGGGAACGCGCAGCCTGCTGCAGATGCTGGCGTCGTCCATGGAACTGCCGGGCGGTACGGCCGTTGACTGGCCGAATTATCCCGTGCGTGGCTTCATGCTTGATGTTGGCCGCAGGTTTGCCCGGTCGGAAGCCGTGCGTGACTACATCCGCATGATGAGCTGGTTCAAGGTCAACACGTTCATGATCCACCTCAATGACAACGAGATCACCAAGGACACCAAGCGCAGCTGGGATGAGGCGCAGAACGGTTTCCGCTTGGCTTCGGAATCGGCGTGGACTGCTGGACTGGCGTCGGAAGATGGGGCCTACAGCCGCGCAGACTGGGATTCCTTCGAGGACCTGGCCGAACTCCGGCACGTGCAGCTGGTTCCGGAATTGGACGTTCCAGCGCACTCGCGTGCCATCATCCGGTGGCGTCCCGAGACGGGGCTGAACGGCGGGGACTCGGACATGCTCGATCTCGGAAAAACCGAAACTGTCGAGTTGGTGAAGGATCTCTTTACCGAATTCGTGCCGTGGTTCCGGGGGCGCTCGGTCCACTTTGGAGCTGACGAGTACAGCAAGGAACACACGGAAGACTACCGCCAGTTCTTCAACACCATCAGCGCCCACGTACGCTCGCTGGGCAAGGATCCCGTGGCGTGGGGGAGCTTGAGCACCATGTCCGGTGGAGCAGGAGCCCCGGGCCCGGCGGGATACAACCGGGACGTCACCGTCTGCGCCTGGAACAACGATTGGTACAGCGGCCAGGCTGCGGTGGCTGATGGGTACAAGGTCATCAACACCAATGACAATTTGCTGTACATCGTGCCCTTCGCCGACTATTACCACGGCGGGGCCTTGGATGCGCAGGCTTTGTTTGAGTCGTGGGAACCGCACGTTTTTGGCGATGGCAAGGATCTTTATCCCGGGCATCCACAGCTGCTCGGTGCAGCATCGGCCGTCTGGAATGACCTGGTGATGAACAGCTACGACGAACAGCTTGTCTTTGACCTAGTGAAGCCTGCTTTTGGCGTTCTGGCGCAGAAAATGTGGACCGGAGCTGTTGCGGGGCTCGATTATGAGAGTTTTGCCGAACGTAGTGACGTCGTGGCCGGATGGCCGGGGAAGGTACTTCTGCAATAGCTGCCCGTCAACAGCTGAGGTTAGCGATAACGACTCCGCTTTGCGTTCAACGTTTGCGTTCGACGAATGAGTTTCCCGAAAGAAAGAACACCATGATCGATTTGGAAATTGCTGTCCAGGACGTTGCCGGAGCACTAGTTGCGGCTTCCGGGGGAGCCGCACGTATTGAATTGTGCACTGCGCTTCGGCTGGGTGGGCTGACCCCATCGCAAGGAGTAACAGAGCAGACCCTTGAGGCCACTGAGGGCCGCGGTGCTTTTGTGCACGCCTTGGTACGGTCACGGGGCGGTGGCTTCGTGTACGACAGCCATGAGGTAGCCACCATGGAACGGGAGATCAGGGCGCTCCGGCGCGCAGGTGTCCACGGGATTGTTGTTGGTGCACTTACTCCGGAGGCGCGCATTGACACCGAGGCCCTCAGGCGTTGGCTCGATGCCGCAGAGGGCCTGGCCGTCACGTTCCACCGGGCCATTGATTCCTGCCCCGAGCCCTTGGGGGAGCTGGCCACCCTGGCGGAGGCTGGTGTGAGGCGGGTTCTGACGTCCGGTGGTGCCGCGCGAAGCATCGACGGATTGGCCGTTCTGGAGGCAATGTCCGCCCAAGCACCTGCCGGTATTGAGGTGATGGCTGGCGGTGGTGTGCGCATCGAGGATCTGCCCGCCTTGCAACGTGCGGGCGTGGACGCCGTTCACCTGTCAGCGAGGGCAGTTGTGCCTGGTGTCGCTCTTGGCCCCGGTGGTGGCACGTCGGATTGGGACGTCACATGCCTTGAGTTGGTCCGTGAGGCTCATGCAGGCTTGTCTGGATCAGGTTTGTCGCGGAGCCATTCCCTCAACTGAGAGTCATTTTCGGGCAACAAAAAACCGCTTCACTACTTGCTTGTTAGCAGTAGTGAAGCGGTTACCCTTTGTGCACCCCTCCGGACTTGAACCGGAAACCCATTGATTAAGAGTCAATTGCTCTGCCAATTGAGCTAGAGGTGCATTCATTTATCTTTGCAGTAAAAAACCGCACCGACACTAGTTGTTACCAGTGTCGGAGCGGTTTTACCCGTGCACCCCTCCGGACTTGAACCGGAAACCCATTGATTAAGAGTCAATTGCTCTGCCAATTGAGCTAGAGGTGCATCTTTTTCACTGCTGAGTGGCACTTCGGATTGTGTCCGTGGTGTTCCTCGCAACGACATGAAACTATACGGGCTTTTTCGGTGAGTGTGAAATCCAAAAGTACGGTTTTAGGCATTTTGAGCCGCGGATCACAAAAGGTCTGGCCAGGATGCCCGTAATCTAGGGTTTTTCGCCCCAAAAATTCATCGAAGATTTTTGTCGCCATCGGCCCGGACGGTCAAGGGGAGTGACGTAGTTCACGCATGAGTCGTAGACTGACGCACATGAGCGCCGGAAGTAGTGCCATCGAGAACAGTGCCAACCGAAATAGTGCCGTCGAGAATGCGTCGGCCGTCGCGCCTGCGGATGACGTGGTTCGCACGAAGGACGGCAAGCCTGACATCAAGCCCCGCAGCCGCGTAGTCACGGATGGCCTCCATGCGGCTCCATCCCGCGGCATGTTTCGTGCGGTCGGCATGGGCGACGACGACTTCCGGAAGCCGCAGATTGGCGTCGCCAGTTCCTGGAATGAAATTACTCCGTGCAACCTGTCCCTGAATCGGTTGGCGCAGGGTGCCAAGGAGGGCGTTTTTGCCGCCGATGGGTTCCCCATGCAGTTCGGCACCATTTCGGTTTCCGACGGCATCTCCATGGGCCACGAGGGCATGCACTTCTCACTCGTCTCACGTGAAGTCATCGCCGACTCCGTCGAAACGGTCATGATGGCCGAGCGGCTTGACGGCTCCGTGCTGCTTGCAGGCTGCGACAAGTCCCTGCCCGGCATGCTGATGGCGGCGGCCCGGCTGAACCTCGCCAGCGTCTTCCTCTACGCGGGTTCCATTATGCCGGGCTTCGCAAAGCTCGAGGACGGCACGGAGAAGGAAGTCACCCTGATCGACGCCTTCGAGGCCGTGGGTGCCTGTGCCGCCGGGAAGATGAGCCTGAAAGATCTCGACAGCATCGAGCGGGCCATCTGCCCCGGGGAGGGTGCCTGCGGTGGCATGTACACGGCCAACACCATGGCCTGTATCGGTGAAGCGTTGGGCATGTCCCTGCCGGGTTCCGCCGCCCCGCCCAGCGCTGACCGCCGTCGTGACATGTTTGCGCGCAAGTCGGGGGAGGCGGTGGTGAATCTGCTCCACCTCGGCATCCGCGCCCGCGACATCATGACGAAGGAGGCGTTTGAGAATGCCATTGCCGTCACCATGGCGTTCGGCGGTTCCACAAATGCTGTCCTTCACCTTCTCGCCATTGCCCGTGAGGCGAATGTTGATCTGACGCTCGCGGACTTCAATCGAATTGGTGACCGCGTTCCCCATCTGGGCGACTTGAAGCCCTTCGGCCGCTACGTCATGTTCGATGTGGACAAGATCGGCGGTGTGCCCGTCATCATGAAGGCCCTGCTCGACGCCGGACTCCTCCACGGCGACTGCCTCACCGTCACGGGTAAAACGGTGGCGGAAAACTTGGCGCAGATCAACCCGCCTGACCCGGACGGGAAGGTGCTCCGGGCGATGGACAACCCGCTGCACAAGACCGGCGGCATCACCATCCTGCACGGATCCATGGCCCCGGAGGGTGCCGTGGTGAAAAGCGCCGGGTTCGATCTAGATGTTTTTGAAGGCACGGCGCGCGTCTTTGAGCGAGAGCAGGGTGCCCTTGAAGCATTGGACAGGGGCGAAATTCATGCCGGTGATGTTGTGGTGATCCGCTATGAGGGGCCCAAGGGTGGCCCGGGCATGCGCGAAATGTTGGCCATTACCGGCGCCATCAAGGGTGCGGGGCTGGGCAAGGACGTTCTATTGCTCACGGATGGGCGCTTCTCCGGCGGCACAACTGGGCTGTGTATTGGTCACGTTGCGCCTGAGGCGGTCGACGGCGGTCCCATCGCGTTCGTGCGCGACGGCGACACGATCCGAGTCGACATCGCGGCCCGATCCTTTGACTTACTGGTGGAGCCGGCGGAACTTGAATCTCGCAAGGAGGGCTGGGAGCCGCTTCCGGCCAAGTTCACCACGGGGGTGTTGGCCAAGTATGCGAAACTCGTCAACAGTGCGTCAACGGGAGCTTATTGCGGCTAGCACGCTTTGTTACGGCCCATAAATGCTGCCTGTCGCTATGCTCTAGCTAATGAAAAAAGTATCTAGGGGACATGCTTCAGGAATTAAATCGGCGAGATGGCGACGTCATTTGAGATGGGCGGTTCCGCTTATTGCGGCGCCTGTCATTTACTTCGCGGCCATGCTCGGGGTCATGTGGATCAACCAAGGGCTCGATAACGAAAGTCTTCCGACCTGGTGGATGTGGCTGGTTTTATTATTGCTGCTCGTAGCCATAGCCGGTCCCATCACCGCACTTGTCCGTGCCTCTATTGGCGGTTACAAAACGTTTCGCCACTGGCGTCGATCCAACGGTCATCTCACCAAAACCGAGGCTGCCGTTGCGCAGCAGGAGAGCATCTCGACTCGGGCTTGGGAGCATGCCAGAGTGCTGCATCAGACCCTGGTCCGGCGCGAAGTGCCGGACGGGCTCCACATTTGGGATGTTGTCGCCAACTCCAATGAGGTCTTCTTCCTAGATGTTCCGGCCGATTATGCGCGCCACTACGGCGTGGACGTGAGCTACTCGCAAAGTTCGGCTTTTTACTTTGGCCGGCCGGCTTTTGTTCTCGCAGGTTTAGGGATTAGCGCCATGTCAAATGCCGCTCGGCGAAACGCTGCATCCCAGCTAGCGGCAGCCCAATGGCGCGAGCGTCAGCCGTGCCGCCTAGTCGTGAGTAATCAGCGGATCCTGTGCCAGGTTGGTGGCCAGTGGCTGAGTTTTTACTTCTCGGGGATGACGGCTGTTTATCCCGAAGTTGGGGAGTGGTCGCTTATTACGCAATATGATTCGACCTCCCCTCTATTGTTGAGTGGCGTACACGTACCCGCGGCAGCATTGCTCACGGTCTTGGCTACGCACGGGGTCGATGCGCTCAGTGCTCACCCGAGCCTGCAGGTGTTGGCTCGCGAAAATGTCATCAGACCCGTCTGAGAACAAGGTGACCAGGCGCGAGTTTGCTGGGAAAACTCCTGAAAATGGACACGATGACCATAGAGTGGACTACGTGTCCAAATAGTGAGACGCGAGTGTGGCCTGTTTGACACTCAGGAGCGGAAAACGGGAGACTTGCAGACATGCAACGAAATCTCGTAGTCGTCATTAGCTAGCGCGTGACGCGAAGTGACCGCACCCAAGGTCATAGATCCCGTGACGCTCGCATGAGAGTATGTCACGCCACGTGCATACCCCCTCGCCAAGTGACTTATGGGCTGAGGGGTTTTTTGTTTCCACCACCAGCGGCAACTCGTAGTACTGCGTGCAGCATCCAAAATTGAACGCAAGCAAAGAAGATTTACCCAAAGCATGAGTTTCCTAAAGGAAGAACCGATGAGCAAAGGAACGCCCGCCAGCCCAGCGCTGATGGCAGCCAAGTCCTCCGGACACGGTGCCCAAGGTGGCACCAAGTCAGGTGTCGCCAGCACCACCAACCCAGCCTCCGACGTCGTCGGGCCCAACAATGTTGTGGCGCCCGTACAGATGACTGGCTCCGAGGCCCTTGTCCGGTCCCTTGAAGAGCTTGGCGTCAAGGACATCTTCGGTTTGCCCGGTGGAGCAATCCTCCCTACTTACGATCCGCTCATGGCGTCGTCCCTGAATCACATTTTGGTGCGCCACGAACAGGGTGCCGGTCACGCGGCCCAGGGTTACGCCATGGTCACCGGCAACGTTGGCGTTTGCATCGCCACCTCCGGCCCCGGTGCAACCAACCTTGTCACCGCCATCATGGATGCGCACATGGACTCTGTTCCGTTGGTTGCCATTACCGGCCAGGTCGCCAGCTCAGTCATCGGCACCGACGCCTTCCAGGAAGCCGACATTGTTGGCATCACCATGCCGATCACCAAGCACTCGTACCTGGTGACGGACCCCAACGACATTCCCCGTGTGTTGGCCGAGGCATTCCACCTCGCCTCCACCGGACGCCCCGGCCCGGTCTTGGTTGACTTCGCCAAGGACGCCCAGCAGGCGCAGATGACGTTCTCCTGGCCGCCGGTCATCGACCTGCCCGGCTACCGCCCCGTATTCCGTGGCCACTCAAAGCAGTTGCGTGAGGCAGCCCGTTTGATCGCCGAAGCCAAGAAGCCCGTGCTTTACGTTGGCGGCGGCGTCATCAAGGCGAACGCTGCAGAAGAACTCATGGTTCTGGCCGAGCTGACTGGGGCCCCTGTTGTCACCACGCTCATGGCTCGCGGCGCGTTCCCTGATTCGCACACGCTGCACGTGGGAATGCCCGGCATGCACGGTTCCGTCTCCGCTGTTACGGCCCTGCAGCAATCGGATCTGCTCATCACCCTGGGCGCTCGTTTCGACGACCGTGTCACCGGCGTGCTTAGCAGCTTCGCCCCACACGCCAAGGTCATCCACGCGGACATCGACCCGGCGGAAATCTCCAAGAACCGCACAGCCGATGTGCCGATCGTTGGCTCCCTCAAGGAGATCATCCCGGACCTGACGGCCGCCGTGAAGACCGAATTTGACGCCAGCGGAACCCCCGATCTCGGTGATTGGTGGGCATTCCTTGGCAACCTGCGTGACACCTACCCGCTGGGTTGGACGGAGCCGGAAGACGGCCTCATGTCCCCGCAACGGGTCATCTCACGCATTGGTGCCCTGACCGGCCCCGAGGGTGTATTTGTTGCAGGCGTTGGCCAGCACCAGATGTGGGCTTCACAGTTCATCAAGTACGAACGCCCCCGCTCCTGGCTCAACTCCGGTGGTGCTGGCACCATGGGTTACTCCGTCCCGGCCGCCATGGGCGCCAAGGTGGGCAACCCCGATCGTGTTGTCTGGGCCATCGATGGTGACGGCTGTTTCCAAATGACCAACCAGGAACTGGCAACCTGCCGCATCAACAACATCCCCATCAAGGTTGCCATCATCAACAACTCCTCCCTGGGCATGGTGCGGCAGTGGCAGACGCTGTTTTACAACAGCCGCTACTCCAACACCGACTTGAATACCGGTCACGACACCATCCGGGTTCCGGACTTCGTCAAGCTTGCAGATGCCTACGGTTGTGTGGGCCTGCGGTGCGAGCGCGTCGAGGACATTGACGCCACGATCGAGAAGGCCTTGGCCATCAACGACCGCCCTGTCATCATTGACTTCGTGGTCAGCCCCGATTCCATGGTGTGGCCGATGGTGCCCGCGGGCGTCAGTAATGATCAAATTCAAGTTGCCCGGAACATGACACCGGTGTGGGACGAGGAGGACTAGACATGAGCCGACATACTCTTTCCGTACTGGTTGAAGACAAGCCCGGCGTCTTGACCCGCGTGGCAAGCATGTTTGCCCGCCGCGCCTTCAACATCCATTCCTTGGCTGTTGGCCCCACCGAGATTGCGGGCATGTCTCGTATGACGGTTGTGGTCGACGCCAACGGTGACCTGATTGAACAAGTCACCAAACAGCTGAATAAACTAGTCAACGTCATCAAGATCGTTGAACTTGTTTCAGAGAATTCCGTGCAAAGGGACCACATCCTGGTCAAGGTACGTGCGGATGCCGCCACGAGACTGCAGGTAACCCAAGCCGCAGATCTCTTCAGGGCTTCAGTGGTTGATGTGTCCACAGACTCATTGACCATCGAGGCCACCGGCTACGCGGACAAGCTTGCAGCATTGCTGAACGTCTTGGAACCCTTCGGGATCCGGGAGATCGTGCAATCAGGCACCTTGGCCATTGGGCGGGGATCCCGCTCAATGAGCGACAGGGCACTTCGCGCTTCCTAGAGCGAAAGCCCCGCACGCAGACCGGCCTCTTGGGGCCAACGAATTATTTTTCAAAGACAGCAACACACACCATTTATTCAAGTTATTCAAGGAGTTTCACTGTGACTGACATGTTCTATGACGACGATGCAGACCTGTCCATCATCCAGGGTCGCAAGGTCGCCATCATTGGTTACGGCAGCCAGGGCCACGCCCACGCACTGAACCTGCGCGATTCCGGTGTTGACGTACGCGTTGGCCTCAAGGCGGGCTCCAAGTCCATTGCTAAGGCAGAGGCAGAGGGCCTGCGCGTCCTCAGCGTTGCAGAAGCAACGGCTGAAGCCGACCTCATCATGATCCTGACCCCGGACCAGGTTCAGCGCTTCGTATACGCAGAGGACATTGCACCGAACCTGAAGGCTGGCGACGCCATCTTCTTCGGCCACGGCTTCAACATCCGCTTCGGCTACATCACCCCGCCGGCCAACGTTGACGTTGCCCTCGTTGCTCCGAAGGCTCCGGGTCACACCGTGCGCCGCGAATTCGAAGCAGGCCGCGGTATCCCCGACCTGATCGCTGTTGAGCAGGACTTCACCGGTGGCGCTAAGGCTCTGGCCCTGTCCTACGCAAAGGGCATCGGCGGAACCCGCGCCGGCGTTATCGAGACCACGTTCACTGAAGAGACCGAAACCGACTTGTTCGGCGAGCAGGCAGTTCTTTGCGGTGGTACCTCACAGCTGGTTCAGTACGGCTTCGAAGTTCTGACCGAAGCTGGCTACAAGCCGGAAATCGCTTACTTCGAGGTACTGCACGAGCTCAAGCTCATCGTTGACCTCATGTGGGAAGGTGGCATCGCCAAGCAGCGTTGGAGCGTTTCCGACACTGCCGAGTACGGCGACTACGTCTCCGGCCCGCGCGTCATCACCCCCGAGGTGAAGGAAAACATGAAGGCTGTTCTCGCGGACATCCAGAGCGGTGCTTTCGCTACTCGCTTCATCGAAGACCAGGACAACGGCGGCGTTGAATTCAAGGCCCTGCGCAAGAAGGGCGAAGAGCACCCGATCGAGGCCACCGGCCGCGAACTCCGTGGACTCTTCTCCTGGGTCAGCAACAGCGACGACTACACCGAAGGCTCCGTAGCCCGCTAACGGCCAGCTCTCCTAGATCGTTTTTCCAAGTTCGACGGCGCCTGCCGGACCCACGTGGGTGCGGCAGGCGCCGTCGAACTTTAAGACACGTTTGAGGCAAAGTGGAGACAGCGTCCAAGTGACCACAATTTGGACAAACTCCCCAATGCCTATGTGATTTGCGTCGCTTGCGTCGGTGATCTTGCCGATTATTACGGTCCGGATGCTGGACTCCCATAAACTGGAATTCGGCTTTTGTCGTTCAATTAGTAGCGCAAGAACCATCACCAAAATCCCCACAAGAACACTATCGACAAGCTAAAGAGGTCACCGGTGACAGCCACCAAGCCCGTAGTACTCCTCGCTGAGGAACTTTCGCCCGCCACGATCGAGGCCCTGGGTCCCGATTTTGAGATCCGTCAGACCGACGGCGCGGACCGATCCCAGCTGCTTTCCGCCATTGTTGACGTTGACGCGATCCTGGTTCGCTCCGCAACTCTCGTGGACGCCGAGGCCATCGCCGCGGCCAAGAACTTGAAGGTCATCGCTCGTGCCGGTGTGGGGCTGGACAACGTTGACATCAAGGCTGCAACCCAGGCCGGTGTCATGGTGGTGAACGCGCCGACGTCGAACATTGTCTCCGCTGCGGAACTGACCATCGGTCATATCCTCTCCTTGGCCCGCCACATCCCGGCCGCCAGCACGGCGCTGAAGAATGGCGAGTGGAAGCGCTCAAAGTACACCGGCACCGAACTGCTGGAAAAGAAGCTTGGCATCATCGGCTTGGGCCGCATCGGCGCCTTGATCACCGAGCGCGCCAAGGCCTTCGGCATGGAGATCGTTGCTTACGATCCCTACGTCACCTCGGCCCGCGCCGCCAGCCTTGGCGTCCAGCTGCTCTCACTTGATGAGCTGTTGGAGCAGTCCGACTTCATCACGATTCACATGCCGCGCACCCCGGAAACCCTGGGCATGATCGGCACCGAAGCGTTCAAGAAGATGAAGAAGACCGCCTACGTCATCAACGTGGCTCGCGGTGGCCTCATCGACGAAGCGGCCTTGAACATTGCCCTGCGCGAAGGTGAAATTGCCGGAGCCGGCATTGACGTCTTCGTCAAGGAGCCCGCAACCGACGTTGACTTCCTCGGACTCGACAACGTAATTGCCACCCCGCACCTGGGTGCCTCCACCGATGAAGCCCAGGAAAAAGCCGGCGTCTCCGTCGCCAAGTCTGTGCGCCTTGCATTGGCCGGCGAGCTCGTTCCGGATGCCGTGAACGTTGCCGGTGGCGTCATTGCCGCCGAGGTTCGTCCGGGCATCCCGCTGATCGAGAAGTTGGGCCGCATCTTCACCGCGCTGTGCCACGCTTCCGTCACCCAGATCGATGTCACGGTCGCCGGTGAAATTGCCGCCCTCGACGTCAAGGCCTTGGAACTATCTGCACTGAAGGGCGTCTTCAAGGACGTTGTTTCGGAGCAGGTCTCCTACGTCAACGCTCCGGTCCTGGCCGAGCAGCGCGGTATCAAGACCAACTTGATCACCACGCTCGAATCAGCCGACTACCGCAACATGCTGACCATCAGCGGCGCCCTGTCGGACGATTCACAGATCTCCGTTTCCGGTACCTTGACTGGTCCGAAGCAGATCCAGAAGATCGTCTCCGTCAACGGCTACGAGCTTGAAATTCCCATGAGCGATCACCTCCTGGTGATCTCCTACGCGGACCGCCCCGGAGTTGTTGGCACCTTGGGCCGCTTGCTGGGCGAGAACAACGTCAACATCGCCGGCATGCAGGTTGCCCGTCACACCGAAGGCGGCCAGGCACTGGCACTTATCACGGTCGACAGCTCCGTGCCGCAGAGCCTGCTCGAGGCCATCAAGACCGAAATCGGCGCCACCATGGCCCGCGAGGTCGACCTGGAGGACTAATCCTCCTAGCTTGGGCCCACGCCCGCGAAGGTCCCGCTACGAGCTTGCGAGTAGTTGGAGCGGGTGTGGACGACGGCGGCGCCTTGGTGAGTTTTATTGCTCACCCGGGTGCCGCCGTCGTTCTTTTAATACACGAATCGGTGTTTCACCTAGGGACACGGTAAATTCGTAGGGTGACATCTACTGAATCGGCCAAGACGCCTTACTACCTCACCACCGCCATCACTTACCCGAACGGTGTTCCGCACATCGGGCATGCCTACGAATACATCGCCACCGACGCCATGGCACGCTTCAAGCGCCTTGACGGATATGACGTGAAGTTCCTGACTGGCACCGATGAGCACGGTATGAAGATTGCGCAGGCGGCCGAGAAGGAAGGCATCACGCCCAAGGAACTCGTGGACCGCAATGCCGAAATTTACAAGGAAGCGCACGCCGCCCTTGGCATCAGCTATGACCGGTTCATTCGTACCACGGACGCCGATCACTACGCCGCCTCGCAGGCCATCTGGAAGAAGATGGAAGACGCCGGAGACATCTACCTCGGCAAGTACGAGGGCTGGTACTCCATCCGTGACGAGGCCTACTACGGCGAAGATGAGACCGAACTGCGCGAGGACGGCAAGCGCTACTCCAAGGTCACCGACACCGAACTGACCTGGACCGAAGAGGAGAGCTACTTCTTCCGCCTGTCGAACTACCAGGAAAAATTGCTGGCACTCTATGAAGAGCAGCCGGAATTCGGTGCCCCGCGCACCCGCTTCAATGAGGTCATCAGCTTCGTCAAGGGCGGCCTGGAAGACCTTTCCGTCAGCCGCACCACCTTTGACTGGGGAGTTCCTGTTCCCGGCAACGACAAGCACGTCATGTACGTGTGGGTCGACGCCCTGACCAACTACCTCACAGGCATTGGCTACCCGGATGTTTCCTCGGAGGAGTTCCAAAAGTTCTGGCCTGCCGATGTCCACATCATCGGCAAGGACATTTCCCGCTTCCACGCCGTCTACTGGCCTGCTTTCCTCATGTCCGCCGGGCTGGAATTGCCCAAGCGCGTCATGATCCACGGCTTCCTGCACAACAACGGCGTGAAGATGTCCAAGTCTTTGGGCAACGTTGTGGCTCCTGCCGACTGGGTTGCCCAGTACGGCCTGGACCAGGTCCGCTTCTTCCTGCTGCGCGAGGTCCCCTTCGGCGCCGATGGTTCCTACAACCATGACGCTGTTGTAGGCCGGATGAACTCCGACTTGGCCAACAACCTTGGCAACCTGGCTCAGCGTTCACTGTCCATGGTGGCGAAGAACTGCGAGGGTGTTGTTCCGACGCCCGGCGCCTTCACCGAGGCCGACGAAACGATCATGGCCGCTGCGCATGAGTTGCTGGAGATCTCCCGCAACGCGTACGAAGTTCAGGACTTCCACGGTTCGCTGGAGAAGATCTGGCATGTCCTAGGCGACACGAACGCCTACTTCGCCGATCAGGCGCCCTGGGTTCTGCGCAAGACTGACGTTCCCCGCATGGAAACCGTGCTGTACGTGACCCTTGAGGTGCTGCGTATTGTCTCGATCCTGATCCAGCCGGTGGTTCCCGATGCTGCTGCGAAGCTGCTGACCGTTCTGGGCCAGGACACAGCCGCCGATTCGGCCTTGCGTGAGTTCGCTGCGATTGGCACGCCTCTCGTTGCCGGTACCGTGCTGCCTGCCCCGGCGCCGATCTTCCCGCGCTATGAGGAGCCCGCGCCCGTCGAAGCGTAATTTCCAGACTTAATGAAGTGACCCGCAGTAGTGGTTGTAAAGTGGCGAATTTTCGCTGTTTTACGACCACTATTGCGGGTCACTTTTTCTTGTTGAATTAGTCCATTGCCAACCCCTCCACAGGTGAGAGCTTCGCGGCGCGGTGTGCCGGAACCACCGAGGCCAGCAGACCGGCCACTGCGGCAACGCCCACCACGGCGAGGATCTGTCCCCACGGAATCACGGCGGTGATGTCGGCGAAGCTGCCCAGTGCCGATTGCGCACCAGCCCAGCCATAGGCCACGCCAAGAACGGAGCCGATGATGGCCGCGACCCCGGCGATCAGCACGGCTTCAAGGGCCAGCATGCCGCGCAGCTGTCCGCGCGTCAGGCCAAGTGCCCGCAGCAGCGAGTTCTCGCGAGTACGTTCCAAGACCGAGAGTGAGAGCGTGTTGGCCACGCCGATCAGCGCGATGAAGACGGCCACGGCCAGCAGCCCGGTCACAACTAGCAGCAGCATGTCGATGACCTGGTTGAACGTGACCTTCTCGAGCACTGCGCCGGAGATGGAGTCTTCGCTGATGCCGAGCGTCGTGGACAGCTGAGTCCGCAAGTCCATGAGTTGATCAGCCTTCAGCGCGGGATCCACGGAGATCCATAGCGGGGCGGAGGATCCCTGCCGCAGGGGATCATCGGCTGCCAAGGCGGGGAAGGCATCCGAGGAGACCAACGCCGTCATGCCGTAGTTCGTGGCAGGCGATGCCGTCAGGTTGGTGGTGTGCGTTCCGGAGGCCAAGGATGCCTCGGTGGCTTCGATACCCTTGGGCACCACGGCAGAGGTGCGGCTAGGACGGTTGGCAGGGTTCTTCAGCACGACGGCGGCATCGGCATCGGAAATTCCATATGCCTGGAGCATGTTCTCGCCAGCGCTCACCTGGCCCACAAGTTCCAGTCGCGCAATGTGCTCGACGCCAGGCAGGGCCCGGGCCGCAGCGAGCTGAGCCTCTGAAATGCTCGCCTCACCCGAGGGAGTCTGGGCCGTCATATCCACGGGGTAGGTGCCATCAAGTTCGGAATCGAAAGCGTTCCGCGCAGTGGCAGCGCCGGTCATCATCATGGTCACGAGCGTGACGCCAATGAGCAGGGCCGACGCCGTCGCGGTGGTGCGGCGCGGATTGCGCACGGCATTCGCGGCCGCCATTTTTCCCGGCACACCCGCCGGACGGGCAATGGTTCCGGCCAGCGATACCAGCTTGGGTACAAACAATGTCGCTGCCATGAGGAAGCCAACGAAGGAGGCCGCACCGGCAGGCAGTGCGATCAACAGATTCGCGGAAATGCCGCCATACACGAGTCCCGCTCCGCCGGCCAGAAGCAGCGCCACACCAATGATCAGGCGCAGGCGGCCGCCGGCATTGTGGACCGAGGCGTCATCTGCCGGTCGCAGCGCGGCCAGTGGCGCAACGGCCGTGGCGGCGCGTGCCGGTACCAGCGAGGCAAGCACGGTCAGCAGGGTACCGACAATCAGCCCGGCAATAATGGCCGACGGCGGCACCGCCAACGTAGCGAACGCAAAATCTGGATTTTGGCTCAGTAGGGTCAATATCAGTGCCATGGTTCCCGTCGCAGCCAGGACCCCGAGAACAGAGGCGAGGAAGCCGACAATCAAGGCCTCGACAATCACGGAGCTGCGGATCTGGGAGCGGCTGGCACCAATGCAACGCAGCAGCGCCAGTTCCCGGGTTCGTTGGGCCACCAGCACGGAGAAGGTGTTGGAGACCACCAGGGCGGCAACGAGGAGAGCCACGCCGGCAAAGGCGAGCAACACGATGGTCAGCTGATCTTGACCGCCCGTGAAGCTCGAAACCATTTGGGTGGTCTTCTCATCGGCGGTCAGGATCTCGTCAACGGGCTGGTCGACTGCGGTGGCCAAGGCAGCCTTCGCGTCGGCGATGGAAACCCCGTCCTTGAGGGTGACCGAGATGGTGTTGATCCCATTCTCGGGGGAGCTGAAGGCGTCGACGGCCGCTGCCGTGCCCACGAATTGCGCCAGGCCCGAGGTGATGGGATCAGCGGACGTGGCGGTGATCCCTGAGATCGTCACGGTTCGCTCGGTCCCGGGGGTTGAACCGGATTCGGAGACGATCGGCTGGCCGGTCAAGGTGGCCTTGCTGCCAACACTCAACTTGCGGCGTTCTGCCGTGGTGGCATCGACCGTGACTTCCTGGTCGTTGCTGGGCCATGCTCCGGAGTTCAGCTTCACGGCTTCCAGCGACGGGAAGTCAGGCAGATTGCGGAACGTGGCGCTGACGGTGGCGTTATCGACCGTGGCCTGAACAAATGGGGTGCGTTGCGCATAAGACTCGGCAACAACAGGTGAGTTGGCCACGGAGGTGGCGTCCGCCGTCGTCAAGGGGGACTCGTAGGTGGAGGAGGCTACGAGATCGCCCTTGGAGTAGGCCTGGCCGATGCTGGCCTTCAGCGAGGCCGCCGTGGAGGCATTGACCATGAGCGTCGCGGACAGGAAGGCGACGGCGAGCAACACCGCGAGGGTGATGGCGATGAAGCGTCTGGAATGAGTCTTGAGCTGACTCAGGGCTACCTGCAACATGGCTAGGCCCCCAAGGATGCCAGCGCGGCCAGCACCGAATCGGCGGTGGGGTTGTCCAGCTGGCCCACGAGTTCGCCGTCGTTCATGAGAACCACGCGGTCGGCGTAGGAGGCGGCCACGGGATCGTGGGTGACCATGATGATGCTCTGGCCCATCTCCCGTGAGGAGCGGCGCAGCATGCCCAAAACCTCTGCGCCGGAGCGTGAATCAAGGTTGCCTGTGGGCTCATCGCCGAAGATGACGTCGGGCCGGGTGAGTAGGGCGCGAGCCACGGCCACGCGCTGCTGCTGGCCGCCGGAGAGCTCGTGCGGCTTGTGCTTGAGCCGGTCGGTGAGGCCCAGTGTGGCGGTGACAAACGTGAACCATTCCTTGTCCACGGTGCCGCCGGCGAGGGCCACGGGCAAGGTGATGTTGGCTTCCGCCGTCAGGGTCGGGACGAGGTTGAAGGCCTGGAACACGAAACCGATCCGGTCGCGACGCAGCTGGGTCAACGCCTTGTCATTGAGGCTGGTCAGCTCGGTATCGCCGAGGTGGATGGTGCCCGAGGTGACCGAATCCAGGCCCGCTAGGCAGTGCATGAGCGTTGATTTGCCGGAGCCGGAGGGGCCCATGATCGCGGTGAATTGGCCGGCGGGGAAGTCCAGGTCCACGCCCTTGAGTGCTGCCACCTCGGTCTCGCCCTTGCCGTACGTCTTACGCAGTCCGCGGGCCTGAACCGCCAGGGTGCGTTGCTTGTGCTCTGTTGTGATGGTCATGGTTCCAGCCTATTTTTCGCGGCTCCGGAGCGGATCGGAGCGTGGGCGGATATCCCGTGAATGCCCGACGTCGAACCCTCCTACCCAGGGTGGAGTCCCGTCCCGCCGGGGCTGGTTGGGCAGGATGAAACTCGGGCATTCCGTTCGCGGGTGCGCCGGAGGACAATGAGGAAATGGAGACTCCCGAGCATGGGCCACTTGGTGGTGGGCCGCTATTTTCAGACAGGGTAGTTGCTGCGGCAACCGGATTTGCGGAGCTGGTCAGCATTGCGCTGGGGGACAAGTTGGGCTGGTATCGGGCCCTGGCCGATGCGGGCAGTGCCGGGCTCACCGCGGACGGATTGGCCGGGCGAACTGGATCGAATCCGCGGTATGCAAGGGAATGGTTGGAGCAACAGGCTGTGGCGGGGCTCCTCACGGCATCGCGGCAAACGGAGGACGACGCCCCGGCAGGTCAGAGCGGCAGCTTTCGTTTCAGTCTTCCGCCAGGTGCTGAAGCGGCACTCGTTGACGAGGAATCCCTCGACAATCTTGCGCCCATGGTGCGGATGCTCATGGCAGGGCTCGCGAACTTTCCGGAGCTGGTGCAGGCGTACAAATCCGGCGGGGGAGTGCCCTGGTCAGTGGTGGGAGATGAGGCCCGGGACTCGCAGGCGCGGGCCAACAAGGCATGGTATGAAACGCGGCTGGCAACGGCCCTTGCCGGCGTCGGCGACGTCCATGCCACTTTGGCTAGGCCGGGTGCCCGAATTCTCGATCTGGGTGCCGGGTATGGCTGGTCAACCCTGGCGCTTGCCAAGGCCTACCCGGGGGCCGTCGTCGTCGGTATTGACATTGATGAGCCCTCGATCCTGCGCGCACGGGAGCATGCCAGCGAGCTGGGCATGTCCGCTCAGGTCAGTTTTCAGCACGCCGATGCCGCTGGCTGGCAGGCGCCGGCCAGCGCCGATGGCGTGTTCATCTTCGAGGCCCTGCACGATATGCCCTTCCCCATCCGGGTCTTGGAATCCATTCGGACCATGGTCAGGCCAGACGGCGTTGTGGTGGTGATGGACGAGGCTGTCGCCGATGCGTTTGATCCGCCGGGCGACGAACTTGAGCGGCTGATGTATGCCTATAGCCTGCTCATCTGCCTGCCCGACAGTCTCTCAACACCTGGCTCCGTGGGAACAGGCACGGTGATGCGGCAATCAACCCTTGAGCGCTATGCCTTGGACGCGGGCTTCTCTCGAGTAGCCAAGCTGCCCATTGAGGATTTTTCCGTGTTCCGTTTCTATCGGCTGTACCTCTAGGGAAGCAGCCACTCGGTGACCGTTGGCTTGCCGAGGAAATATCCGTAGTCAATAACGGCGTCCTCCACGGCCGACATTTCCGCGGGGTCAAGCTTGCGCAGGGTGGCAACGTGCACCACTGCCGACGCGGCCGTGATGACATGCTTCCAAGTTGCCGCCAAGAGTCCGTCAATGAGCACCGAGTGGTAGAGCGTGGCCGCGGGTTCATGGCGCTGGGCGGAGGGGGTGAAGAGTAGGTGCTTGGACTCAAAATAGGACATGACGTATTCGTCGTAGCCCTGGATGAGATCCACGCGCGGGTGGGGCGGCGCAGTGTGATCAGCCGCGGCAGGCTCCCACCAAAGCCCCAGCCCGTCGACGGTCACCCGTTCGAAGCGTCCCGGGAATTCTTCTACGGCGGAGGCCACGCCGCTGCGTGCATCGGACATGGGCAGGCCACTCCACACAGCAAAGTCCTTGACGGAGACAGGGCCTCGGGTGGCGAGGAAGCGTTCGGCTAGGAGCGTTAGCGCAGATGCCCTGTCCGGAACCGGGCCGGCAGGCACCCGCTCGTCAAACAGGGCGTAGCTACGTTGCTTGCCTATCGAGGCGCCGCTGATGACCACCTGTTCCAATTCGGCATGCATCATGGCGTATGTCAGCCGCAATCCGGAGGCCACAACCCCTGCCGCGGCCAACGCCGCCTGCAACTGCAACCGGGTCCGATGCCTGCCACCTGCCAACTCGACGGCAAGGACCTGATGCACGCGCGCCAGCGTCACGGCATCCAGGCCGGTCTTGCGGTAGTACAGGTCATTGCCACGATGGATGTGCGGGGCCGTCAGGGCCAACAGCCAACGGACATCCGCGGGAGCCACAAAGTGCCAGGTGGGTCGCAAGACGTGCGTGCGCAGGATCTCGCCATGGTCGACGGCGGACGCCAGATCCGCGGCTGTGTTACCGGCTGCTTCGGGAACCTCATGTTGCACCCCACTTTGCCGCACCCGGCGTTGCGCCGTCGACCACAGTGCATAGGCATACTCCTGCGCCTGCATGGCAACAAAATGCTCCACCACGGAGCCAGCGCTCGCACCTAGGGGTGACCAGAGTCCATGGTGGTGCATGCGGACGGTCACGGCGTCATGAATGCTCAAGGTGTTGGCCACAAATTCACCCTATCCGCAGCGGGTGGGGAGGCAACAGTACCCGGGCCCTACCTGTCCAGCTGCGGAACCGGTCGGAGCTTCTTGAGCCAGAATTCCGTTTGGGCAATGTGTGCGGCGGTGGCCGTGGCCGCCGATGCGGGGTCTCTGTTTCGGATGGCTTCAAGGATGTCGCGGTGTCCCTTGTTGCTGGTTTCGCGCACCGAGGCGCCTTCGGCGCTGTCAAAAACGTTGAAGTGCCGGCCACGGGAACGGAAGAGGCGCATCAGGCCCGTCAGGGTGAGATTTCCGCCGGCCTCGCAAATGGCCTCGTGAAAGCGGGCATCCAGATCTGAGATGTCGCCCGAGTTATCGGTGGCCTCCATCTTTGCCACGAGATCGTCCAGCTCGGCCATGAGCTCCGGGGTGGTCCTGGCGGCGGCGCCGGCGGCCGCATGGGATTCCAACGCGCGCCGGATTTCAAAGAGCTCGAGGACGCTGTCGAAAGGGAAGAGGTCAACGAGAAGCGCGAATCCTTTGAGGATTTCGGCCGGTTCCAGTGACGAGACATACGTTCCTGAACCGTGCCTGGCTTCCATGACGCCAAGCGCCGACATGGCCCGTATGGCTTCGCGTAGCGAGCTTCGGGAGACCCCCAATTGGGTGGCGAGTTCGCCTTCCGGTGGGCATTTTTGCCCCGGAGCCAGCTCGCCTGAGGCAATCTTGGCACGCAGGCCCTGCATGGCTGTTTCCACTGCGCTCATTGACACTCCTCGTTCACGGTCCGCGATCTGACTGTACTGAGCTTTCACCGATCCCTCTCAGTAAGACCTCACTATATGGATTCATCATATGTGTTTCCAAAGTCCTCAGACGTCTTGATGAAATTGTCCCGTAACAACGCGGAAACTTCCATAGGTTTTACTAAGTCATCTGATGAATTTTATGATTCATCTATTGTCTTCGTTTCAAATGTGAGATAGCTTACTGATCATTCACCGCCTGCCGCCAACAGAAAGAATGCCGTGGCTTCTACGCTCATCACCGCTCCTGCCGCCATGCTGACCCCCACGGGCCAGCCGGCAATATCAGATTGGTCCCTGACCGGGGACAAGATTCATCTCAACCATGGTTCCTACGGTGCCGTGCCGCGTGCCGCGCAAATTCATCAGCTGGCGTTGAAGGCCCGCATGGATGAGAACCCCTGCACCTGGTTCATGGGACAGGCCGCGACCCTTGCCGGTACCCGAGCCGAAGTCGCGGCCTTCCTTCACGTGGACGCCGATGACCTCGCGCTGGTGCCCAACGCCAGCGCCGGCGTCAGTGTTATCTACAATTCGCTGCCCTTTGCCGAGGGTGCCGAGATCGTCACGACCGACCACGCCTATGGTGCCGTCTTGGAAGGTGCCCGCCGCGTGGCGCGCGAATGCAACGGTGAGGTGCGCATCGCCGTCGTACCTCTTGACGCAGACGCGGCTCTGAGCTGCGAACTGGTCATGGCGCAGGTCACCGAGCGCACAGCCTTGATCGTGATTGACCAGATCACCTCGGCCACGGCCCGCAGCTTCCCCGTGCTGGAGATTGCCCGGGCCGCTGCGGAACTGGGCATTCCGGTGCTGGTGGACGGAGCGCATGCACCCGGCGCCGAGGCAGATCCCGTGCCTGACTTTGAGGGATTCTGGGTGGGCAATCTGCACAAGTTTGCGTGCGCCCCGCGTGGCACGGCGGCCGTGGTGGCGCGTGGCCCGCTGCGCAAATACCTGCATCCGCTGATCGATTCCTGGGGCTTCCCGCACGATTTCCCGGAGAGCTTTGACCATGTGGGAACCCAGGACATCACCTCGTGGATGGCCGCCAAGACCTCCTTTGACACCATCGAGACCCGCTATGGCTGGGATGCCGTCCGTAGCTACTCCACCGCCCTGGCAGATTACGGACAGGCCATTGTCCAGAATGCTCTGGCCGAGGTGACAGGGGAGGATGCCGCGGCCGACGTCGGGATGCAGGTTGGCCAATTGCGGCTGGTACGTCTTCCCCGCGGTTTGGCAACGTCCCACGAGGGCTCGCACGCCGTCCGAGCCTGGATTTCAGAGACCTTGGACATTGAAACGGCCATCACCACCTTTGGCGGGGCCGGCTACCTGCGCCTGTCGAGCCATGTTTACAACACCGCCAAGGATTTTGAAGACTTTGCCGAGCGGGCCGTTCCGGAACTGTTCCGGCTGGCCCAAAACCATTAAGGCGCTGCTGCGCCCCGTCACATAGCTGTTTCACACTATGAAAGGTTTCCCATGAAAAAGAAGTTAACAGCCATCACCGCCTTGGGCGTTGCCGCAGTGCTTGCGCTGTCTGGTTGCGGCGGAGGAGATACGGCTGCCGATGGCAAGGTCACCCTGAAAATGGTGGAGAGCCTCACCAACCCCACCCGCACCGAAACGTTGAAGACGCTGCTGGCAGGATTCGAAAAGGAGAATCCCAACATCAAGGTTGATTTGATTTCGCCGCCAACCGACTCGGCCGATCAGAAGATCCAGCAGATGCTCCAGTCCGGCAAGGGGATCGACGTCGTCGAGGCACGCGACATCACGGTAGGCTCCTTCGGTGCCAACAAGTGGCTGTACGACATGAGCGCAGACCTGAAGGATTGGGACGGCTGGGAGAACTTGACGGAGAACGCCGTCAACTACTCCAAGCAGGACGGCAAGACCTATTACATCCCGTACGGCTTCTACGGTCTTTCGCTGTTCTACCGCACGGATCTGGTCAAGGAGGCCGGATTCGCCGGGCCGCCCGCCAGCTGGCAGGATCTGCTGGAACAGTCCGAGAAGCTCAATCAGCCAGATGCCAATAAGTTCGGTTACGCGTTCCGCGGCGGCACCAACGCCAACTCCAACGCCGTCGCGGTGATCGAGGCCTACACGGCAGATCAGATCGACAAGGAGAACGCGTTCAAGCTCACCAATGGCAAGACCATCTTCTCTGCGCCCGAGGCCCAGACGGCCATGGACGATTACCTGGAGCTCTTCAAGAAGGGCTCGCCGCCGTCGTCCGTTGCCTGGGGTTACCCGGAAATGGTCCAAGGCTTCAGCAACGGCTCAACCGCGTTCCTGCTGCAGGATCCCGAGGTCATCGCCACGGTCAAGGAATCCAAGTCCATCACGGCTGATCAGTGGAGTGTCGCACCATTGCTGGTCGGGCCCACGGGCAAGGCCATCCAGCCCGTAGCAACTGCAGGCTGGGGCATCGCGGAATCCAGCACGGCTAAGCCTGAAGCGGTCAAGCTCATCAAGTACCTGTCCCAGGGTGAACCTGCCACACAGTTCAGCAAGGACAACTCCCTAGTCCCGATCCTCAAATCGGCAGCTGAGGACCCGTTCTACAGCACCGGCCCGTGGGCTGCCTACGTCACCATGACCGAGAACCCGGAAACGTACATCTCCGCCGTTCAGCCCCGCGGCGTGGCCTGGTGGACCGAATGGATCAAGAAGTCCGACGGCGAACTGCAGCGCGTACTCACCGGCAAGATGACCACCAAGGAACTGCTGGCCAGCTGGGATAGCTACTGGACAGAAAAGATGGCGGGCTAGTCACCAGTGGCACTCAACGCTGAGCAGGAAGTGGTGCGCGGGCGCAAGTCCGCCAGCGCACCACCGCAGACCCCTTATCCCCGAAAGAAGCGGTTCAATTCTAGGACTGCCCTGACCATGCTGGCCTTCATGGCGCCGGCAGCGATTTTCGTGGGTATCTTCATCTACTATCCAATGATTTCGGGTAGCCAGATGGCGTTCCGGAATTGGAACCTCAATGACCTTTCAGATACCTCATGGGTGGGATGGGGCAACTTTGTTGCACTGTTCGAAAACCCCGAATTTGGCACCATCGTCCGCAACACCGTTGTCTGGGTGGTGGGCTCGCTTGTCCCGCAAGTAATCATTGGCTTCGCGCTGGCGTTGTTCCTCAAGCGAAAGTTCAGGTTCCGCGGCGTCTATCAGGCGTTCATCTTCTTCCCCTGGGCCGTGTCCGGGTTCCTGATCGGCATGCTGTTCCGGTGGATGTTCAACGCCGAATTTGGTGTTGTCAACGATCTGCTCATGAAGGCCGGACTCATCCAGAGCCCCATCCCGTGGCTGGCCGAACCTGGCTTTGCCATGACGGCCATCATCGTTGCCAACATTTGGTACGGCGTGACGTTCTTCGCCATCATGATCCTTGCGGCCCTGCAATCGGTCTCGGATGAGATGTATGAGGCAGCCGCGATCGACGGTGCCGGCAAGATCCGTACGTTCTTCAACATCACGCTGCCTGCCATCTCCGTGACACTGGGGCTGACCATCTTGCTGCGCATCATCTGGATCTTCAACTTCCCGGACGTCATCTGGGCTATGACAGGCGGCGGACCGGCCGACCAGACTCACATCATCACCACCTACATGATCAAAATTACGCAGGAGGGTGACTATGGCCAGGCGTCGGCGCTGGGCTTGATTGTTGTCTTGACGCTCATGTTGTTTGCCGCGTTCTACCTGATGGCCGTGCGTCCACGAAAGGCCAACCGATGATCAACAAAGAAACTACGCTGGCCCGGACCAGCAAATTCATCTTCCTGGGCATCTGCCTGATCGTGACGATCTTCCCGTTGTATTGGATCGTCATCACATCCCTGAAGGCGCCCGGAACCATCTATTCGCTGCCGCTGGACTACTGGCCCAAGGAAATCTCCTTCGAGAACTACGTTGGGCTATTCACGAAGTCCGACTTTGGACGGTACATGGTCAACAGCCTGCTGGTGGCAACCATCGCGGCCACCGTGGCCACGCTCATCTCCCTGCTCTCGGCCTATGTCCTGGCACGGTTCCAGTTCTCCGGTCGCGGTTGGGTGTTGGGAGCTTTCCTGCTGACCCAGATGATCCCCGGATTCATCGCCCTTGGTCCGCTGTATATGATGATGACCAAGTTCGATCTGGTCGATTCCAAAACCGGCTTGATCCTCGTCTACATCGCCGTCTGCATCCCGTTCTGCACCATCATGCTGCGTGGCTTCTTCGAAAACGTCCCGGATGCGCTGGAGGAGGCCGCCATGATCGATGGCTGTTCACGCCTCAGCGCACTCTTCCGCGTTCTGGTGCCCGTCATGATGCCCGGTATCGCAGCCAGCTTCATCTTCAACTTCGTCAACTGCTGGAACGAACTGTTCCTGTCCGTGACGTTGATGAACAGCGACGAGAACAAGACCATCCCCACGGCGCTCGCAGGATTCATCTCCAGCTTCAACATCGACTGGGGCTCCATGTCCGCAGCCGCCGTGCTAACCGTGGTGCCGACCCTGGTGATCTTTGCTTTCGCCAGCAAGTTCATTGTCCAGGGCCTGACGGCAGGAGCAGTGAAGGGCTAATCTCCCCTCTAGACGCTCCTTCACTTACGGGGCTTAATGTGCGAACGCTCCTGCAGTCACTGCAGGAGCGTTCGCACATTAAGCCCCACTTCTGAAGGAGCGATCGTCAATTAGGCCCCGTAAGTGAAGGAGCGTTGGGGTGGAGTGGTTTGGGTTGGGAGGGTGGGGTTGGGTGAGGTGGAGGCGGGAGGGGAGGTGCTAGCGCGGGGTGACTATGCCCGTCTCGTAGGCGATCACCACTACCTGCACACGATCGCGAGCGTTGAGCTTGGCGAGGATGTGGCCAACATGTGTCTTGACGGTGGCCTCGGAAACGAACAATTGCCGGGCGATCTCGGGATTCGAGAGACCATTGGCAATGAGCACAAAGACCTCATGTTCACGCCCCGTGAGGCTCGCGACCGCCGCCGTGTGGGCGTCGTTGGCCGGGCTCGGAGCCGAAAGCATGGGCGCCACATGATCGAGCAGGCGTCGGGTGGTGGACGGCGCAATCACGGCGTCACCGGCGAACACTGTTCGGATGGCGCCCAGCAGTTCCTCGGGCGGAGCATCCTTGAGCAGGAAACCGCTGGCCCCGGCCTGAATGGCGGCCAGCGCGTATTCGTCCAGATCAAAGGTTGTCAGGACAACAATTTTCAGCTCTGCAAGCCATGACCCCGCTGGGGCCGCCTTGGTCCGTTCCATGAGCTTGCGCGTGGTTTCCAGTCCGTCCATGCCGGGCATGCGCACGTCCATGAGAATCACATCAGCGGCGGTTGCCGAGAGCCCCGCCAGGGCCTCGATGCCATTGCCGGCCTGCAAGACAACGCTGAGATCCGGCTGGGAATTGATCAGCATGCCCAGGCCCGAGCGGACCAGCTGCTGATCGTCCACGAGGGCGACGCGGATGGGTGAAGAAGATGTCATAAGGGTTAGTTCTCCGTGTAGGGGATGAAGGCCGTGATGCCGAAGCCGCCGCCGGCCAGCGGGCCGGCCGAAAGGCTGCCATCGTAAAGTTTGACTCGCTCAGCCATGCCACGCAGGCCGTTTCCGCCGCCTGCGCTGGACTGCGCGGCATCAGCCTCCGTCGAGACGAGAGTGGCAGGAGTGGTGGCACTCGAGCTTCCACGTCCGGCCGGCAGGGGCACGGTGAGAATGCCCGCCGTCGAAAGGGCTGCGGTGGCTCCGTGGCCGTCGTCTTGGACAGAAACGGTCAGGCCGCGGGCGTTCCAACTGAGGTTGACGCTGGCCTGAACCTTGGGGCCGGCATGCTTCATGACGTTTGTCAGGCCTTCCTGGACGGCGCGGTAGGCGGTCAGCTCAGCGCCCGGCGGGAGCTGACGCCTAGCCTCGCCCGTGACGCTGTAGTCAACGGGCAAGCCCGCGGCCCGGATGCCGAGCAGGAGCTCGTCAAGGTCCGTCAGTCCGGGCAGTGGGCGGGTGGAGGCTTCATCGTCACCGCGCAGCACGCCCAGCAGACGGCGCATTTCCTGCAGTGAGGTTCGGCCCGTGGCAGCGATCGTAGCCAGCGTTTCGGGCGCGATTTCTGGACTGGCCACGGCGGCGTAGCGGGCGCCGTCGGCCTGGGTGATGATGACGGAGAGTGAATGGGCAACAATGTCATGCATTTCGCGGGCAATATGGGCGCGCTCGTCGCTGGCGGCCAGTTGACGCTCATGCTGCGCCTCAATTTCCAGACGGCGGGCGCGGTCGGAAAGGGCTTGTTCACGCAAACGTTTGGTGCGCGTCAGGTCTCCGGCCGTCCAACTGAACAACACCAGCACCCAGACCATGATGATCATGACAATGCCGTAGGGGATGTCGGCCATCGAGAGGGAGGTGAGGTTGTAGAAGTACCGGGTGACCAACATGATCGCGCCAATGAGCGCCAGACCCAGTCCACCCAGACTTGCCCATCGTGGCCCGAAGGCTGCCAGAGCATACACAATGAGCGGAACGGCAATGTTGGCAGGCACCGGTGGTATATGCAGGGCCCACTGAAGAATGGCGACGCCAGCAATTAAACTTCCGGCAGGGACTGTCCGGGTCCGGCGCCAGGCTAGGGGCACAATGAGTGCCGTGGCGAATAAGCCCCTCACCACGTAATTGGAGGTGGTGTCCGTGTAGCCGCCGTCGGTCACGCTAAAAGGCATGGCCGTGAGCCACAGCACCGCCATGAGGACAAAATCCACGGCGAAACGGTGCCGGCGGAACCAGTCGTAGATGGAATGCGTGATCACACCCTTAACCTTAGGGGGCGTGGCGGCCTAGTGCCTCAGGCTGAGGGTGGAGATTCCAGTTTCCGGAGCAGTCCTGAAAGCCGGTGACTAGCGGCGGCCGCCAGCAGCGGCCGTGATCCGGCTGGCCATGCTTTTGAAAATAATCCCGTGGAACGGCAAAACCGCCAGCCAGTACAAGCGGCCCCAGAGTCCGCGCGGGAAAAAGATCGCCCGTTGACGAAATACGCTGCCGACTCCGGCCGCGTCTGGAGTCACCTCAAACTCAAGCCAGGCCCTACCTGGCACTATCATCTCTGCCCGCAGGCGGAGCAGATGGCCGCGCTCTAAGGATTCCACTCGCCACCAGTCCACGGTGTCGTTGAGCTGTAGGCGGTTGGGGCTGCGCCGTCCCCGGGCCAGGCCAGCGCCGCCGGCCAGCTTATCCATCCAGCCACGAACACTCCATGCGAATGGCAACGAGTAGTAGCCGTTTTGGCCCCCAATTCCTTCAACAACATCCCAGACCTGGCTGGCGGGAACATCAGTACTCTTACTGCGTTCATCCGTGAAGACGGTCAATCCGGCCCAATCGGGGTCGCTAGGCAGGGGTTCTGCCGGTGCACTGAGCGCGTGGGCGCCTGCCCAGGTGGTTTCAACCGCGTCAGCCTCGATCTTTTTCAGGGCAAGTTCCACCGCACGCTTGTAGCTTGTTAGTCCGCCGACGGGGTCCGGAATGTAGGCAGCAATGTCCTTTTCGGCGGCCACACATGAATGCTGCAGCGATTCAACCAGTGGTACGGCCAAGCTTCTGGGAACGGGCGTGACCAGATTGACCCATTGGGCCGCAAGCCACGGCGTCAATACGGGGAGCGGGATGATTGTTGGGCGCCGAAATCCCGCCGCTTCGGCATAGCTACGCATCATGTCGGCATAGCGCAGGACCTCCGGTCCGCCAATATCGAAGGTTCGGTTGAGCTCTGGTGGAAGCGTAATGCTACCAACGAGGTAGTGCAGATCGTCTCTAATGGCGATGGGCTGAATTTTATTCATGACCCATTTGGGGGCTGGCATCACGGGAAGAATGTCTGTGAGATGTCGGATCATTTCAAAGCTGGCCGAGCCGGAGCCAATCACCAGACCGGCCTGCAGCACCACCGTAGGAGTCCCCGATGCCATAAGAATCGCGCCGACCTCCGTGCGCGAGGCCAGATGACGGCTGAGTTCGCCTTCGGGATGGAGACCGGATAGATACACCAGGCGTTGGACGCCTTCCTCCCGGGCCGCTTGACCCAAATTGAGGGCGCACAGACGTTCAACTGTCTCGAAGTCTGCCATCGCCTTTTGCCCTCCGGACATGGAATGGATCAGATAGTAGACAACCTCGGCCCCGGTGCACAGCTCATGCGCTGTCTGAACATCCTCCATCGAACCTTCGATGATGGTGACGTGCTCGCTCCACGGAACATCCCGGAGTTTGTCTCGGTGACGGCTCAGGACCGTGACCTCATGTCCCGCCTCCAGCAGCAAGGGAATGAGCCGCCCGCCAATGTATCCGGTAGCTCCTGCAACGGCAATCCTGGTCATGTTCCTAACCTTCCGCTCGACAAAATCTATTTGTTCCACCATTATGTAGTTAGATTTTCTTATTATCAATCCATGGAGAGACGGATGAGCGATCGTCACGAAGTCCCCCAGAGGGGCAAGATGCACCAGGCCTCGGTTCTCGTGCGGCAGGTTCTTGTGCTCAACGAGGAAATGGAATTCATCATGCGCCGCGAGATGGATATCAATGAAACTGACTTTCAGGCCATGCAGCACCTCATGAAGCAACGCACCATGTCGCCTGGCGAATTGGCGAAGTTGCTGCACCTGACCCCGGCGGCCACCACAACCGTGATTGACCGCTTGGTACGCAAGGGGCATGTCCAGCGAGCCCCTCATCCAACCGACAGGCGGCGTTGGCTCATTAGCCCTAGCGAAGACTCTGTTCGCGAGGCCATGGAGAAACTTATGCCGATGATTCTGGAGGTGGATGAAAAAGTCCGCGGCTATGACGACGCTGAACAGGCAGCGATAGTCGACTTCCTTGGCGCCGTGGTTGGCTCCATGAATAGCCGTATCACGGCACTGCAGAACTCCAACCCTGGGCCGGGAGGTCCAACGGAACCCAGCAACGTTGAAAGGTGAGATGCGATGACGTCAACCAAGCAAAGCCACAACCCCCTTCAATCGGAATATCTGACTGAGAACAATTGCAGGCACCGGACTGGGCCTGCCGGTGCGGGGGGCGGCTGCTTGCTCTGCGAGGCTGATCCGGACTGGGAAGCGTTAAGGGATCAGGTTCAGCTAACCCTCGATGAGTACTTTCAGGGCCAAGAGAAACGCGCCCGCAATTACTCGGCGGCTTTTAGCGATTTGTGGGCCAAAATGGCCCGAACCACTAAGGGTGGCAAGTGGATGCGGCCCCGATTGGTGTACATCACGTACTCGGCCTTTGGTGGAGGTGACACGAGGGCGTGTGGGGAGATGGCGGCAGCCTTCGAGATCCTCCACGCTGCCCTTCTGGTGCACGACGACGTTATTGACAGGGACTTCATCCGTCGGGGCGCTGCAACGATTGGTGCCGGATACCGTGACATGGCCTCGACTCTCGGACGAAATCTTGCCGATGCCGAACACGCCGGTTTTTCTGCGTCCATAATTGCTGGCGATCTGCTGCTGACAGGTGCTCTGCGTTTGGCCACGTCGGCATCGATGGGCCATCGCCACAACGTTACGATCCTTGAAACCATGCATGAGGCAATTTTTGCTGCGGCTGCCGGTGAACTTGATGATCTGTTGTTCTCTCTCGGAGACACCAACGCTCAGTTACCCGAGGTCCTGAAGATGGAACGGCTAAAAACGGCCGTGTACTCCTTTGAAATGCCGTTGCGCGCTGGGGCTTTGTTGGCCGGGCAAACACTAGAGACCGCTGACGCGCTGGCGGCAGTCGGGCGCGACATTGGCACTGCCTACCAGATCATCGACGATGTATTGGGAACGTTCGGTGACGCAGCTGAGACCGGGAAATCCATCGATTCGGACCTGAGGGAAGGCAAGCGGACCATTTTGACGACCTTCGCCGCGGAGGCAGAGGAATTCACAGCCGTTGTGGAATCGTTTCGTGGTGGACGTGTGGACGCAGATGCCGTCCGGGATGTCCTGCGCAATTTGGGGGCCGAAAAATTTGCGGTAGGGCTAGCACAATCGCTTGTTTCCGACGCACTGGACAGAGCCCAGGATCTGGCCCTGCCGGCATTGCTATACGCCGAACTTTCCGACATTTGCGATTACGTACTGATGAGGAGGAGCTGACCATGGGAATCGACCCGCTGGGCCACTACTCTGACACCGCCACTCGAAGTGCTGGCGTAGTCATAGGGAGCTATTCGACGTCATTCGGGCTCGCTTGCTGGATTCTAGGAGCCAAAGAGCGTCGACACGTCGAAAATATCTATGCTCTGGTTCGGGTAGCCGATGAGGTGGTTGATGGGGCTGCTGCTGCTGCCGGGCTCGACGCGGACGCAGTCTGCTGGCAGCTCGATAATTTGGAACAGGAGACGGAGCGGGGCATGGAATGTGGGTACAGCACTAACATGGTGGTCCACGCCTTCGCCCTGACTGCCCGCGCAACCGGGATTGACACGAAGCTGACCAAACCATTTTTTGAGTCGATGCGAACTGACGTGCACAAAACCCTACATTCGCCGGAAACACTGACTGAGTACATTTATGGCTCAGCAGAGGTGGTGGGGCTGATGTGCCTACAAGTATTCAAGGTCATGAAAGGCGCCAAAGCAGGCCATGATGCGGAACTAGCCCATTCTGCTCGCAGCTTGGGTGCTGCCTTTCAAAAGGTGAACTTTCTCCGGGATCTTGGTGCCGACAGCGCTGATCTTGGACGATATTATTTCCCTGGACTTGACCCGGCGGCCTTCAACGAAATGCATAAACGGGAACTTCTCGATGAAATTCGTCAGGACCTTTCTGCCGCCCGCGCAGGAATGGTCTATCTGGCCCCGGCTGCTCGACGCGCGGTGCGGCTTGCCCATGATCTGTTTCTTGCACTCGTTGAAAGAATCGAACGAGTTCCTGCCCAGGAACTGGTGCAGGGGCGAGTGCGAGTTCCCGGCTGGCACAAGGCCTACATCGCCTTGAAGGTCTTCACAGGAGCTAGTGCCGGAGGCAACGCACTGCCGAGGGAAGTTCTCCGATGAGTAAAAAGTTGAGCAGAAACGGAACAACGTTCCGGACGTCGAGGCGGGGGCCCAGATCGGAGGAGAACCGGTCCATGGGTCAATCCTGCGTCGTCATTGGTGGTGGAATATCAGGCTTGGCCACGGCTGCATTACTAGCCCAAGATGGGAACACCGTCACCATCTTGGAAAAGGAGCCGCAAGTGGGAGGCCGCGCAGGCCGGTGGGAACGCCATGGCTTCACTTTTGACACCGGTCCCAGCTGGTACCTCATGCCCGAGGTGATCGACCACTGGTTCAAACTCATGGGAACCAGCACCGCAACAGAACTGAAACTGACCCCTCTCGACCCTGCTTACAGGTTGTGGGGTAACGGCGCAGCCCACAATGTCACCGAGGTCCGCACCGGCCGTGGCGACGCCGTCGCACTTTTTGAGTCGCTGCAACAAGGTTCGGGACAGCAACTAGGCCGGTACTTGGATTCAGCGAAGATGGCCTATGACCTCGCGAAGAAACACTTCCTCTATGATCCGTTTGTTACCCTACGCGGCTTCCTCAATCCTGCGGTGCTCCGTCATGCCCCGCGGTTGGCTGCCCTTCTGACCCGGAATCTAGACAGTTTTGTGGCGGCACGTTTCACGCATCCCCTCCAGCAAAAGATCCTGGGCTACCCCGCCGTCTTCCTAGGTACCAGTCCCTACAAGGCCCCTTCGATCTACCACCTCATGAGCCATCTGGACCTGCAGGACGGGGTCCTGTATCCGCAAGGTGGGTTTGCCGCAGTCGTCGATGCCATGGAACGCGTGGCGCGGCGAGCTGGTGTGGAAATCATCACCGGCGCCACGGCAACCCAGATACTCACTGAGTCTTCGGACAGGCGGGACCGCTGTGAGGGTGTCGCATGGCGTGACTCCAACGGCGAACAACACAACATTCCTGCCAGTTTGGTGGTGGGTGCTGCCGATCTGCACCACGTAGAGACGGCACTGCTTCCCGAGCGGTTGCGCATGCACAGTGCCAAGGCTTGGGCCGAAGCGGATCCTGGCATTAGCGCCGTTCTCGTCTGCTTGGGCGTCAAGGGCACGCTGCCCGACTTGGCGCACCACAATCTTTTGTTCACCGAGGACTGGCAGGACAATTTCGCCCGGATTACCGATGGCCGGACGCTGGACAGCACCACGTCTTTGTATGTTTGCAAGCCCAGTGCCACTGATTCCACCGTGGCACCGGAGGGGAGCGAGAATCTCTTCGTGCTGATTCCCGCACCTGCCCTGACGCGGTGGGGGAAGGGCGGGTACGACGGCGCAGGGTCGCCGCAGGTTGAAAAGGTCGCCGACGCGGCTATCGCCCAGGTGGCGGCGTGGACCAATACCCCCGACCTCGCAGAACGCATTGTGGTACGGCGCAGCTATGGCCCCGCCGATTTTCAAGACAATTTTAATGCGTGGCAGGGAAGCGCTTTGGGCTTAGCTCATACCCTGCCCCAGAGCGCATTCCTTCGCCCGGGAAATTCGAACTCGAAGGTTGGTGGGCTCTACTATGCAGGAAGCTCGGTCCGTCCTGGTATTGGTGTGCCCATGTGCATGATCAGCGCCGAGATCGTTCTTAAACTGGTGCGCGGTGACAGCAGTCCTGGACCCTTGCCCGAACCGGAATTCCTCAGTGAGAGTATGGATCCCAGCAATCGCACGTCCGCGGTGGATGCGCCATGATTTATCTGACTATTCTGCTGCTCTTGCTTGGCTGTATGGTTCTGCTCGATGCACGGTGGAAACTTTTCCTTTTTGGCCGTCCGTTGGCAGCCGCGTTGGTTCTGGTTCTTGGCATGGCATTCTTCTTGACCTGGGACGTGGCGGCCATCCAGGCTGGCATCTTCCTGCACCGGGATTCAGAGCTCATGACGGGGATCATGCTTGGACCTCAACTTCCCTTGGAGGAAGGGTTCTTCCTGTTGTTCCTGTGCTACCAAACCATGATTCTCTTCACCGGTGTAGAACGCTTCCTGCGTCAAGACCGCAGACGGGGACGGAAACCAAAGGGGTGGAAGCTGTGAATTTTGCCCAGCTCAACGCCATCTTCCTTGTACTTGCCGCGCTTATCTTTGCCGCCGGCCTCTGGCGCAGCAGAAAACCGTACAACGTGGTGATAGCCGCATCGGTTTCGATCCTGGTTCTAGTGGTGCTGACGGTCATCTTCGACAACGTCATGATTGCCTCGGGACTTTTTGACTACGGAGGGCATACCCTCAATGGGCTTCGACTAGGACTTGCCCCGATCGAGGACTTCGCTTATCCCGTGGGTGGGGCGCTGCTGCTGACCGGCTTCTGGACGATGTTCACCCGGAAAGAGACCCAATGAAAAATCTGTTCATAACTTCCCGCCCGGTGTCCTGGGTGAATACGGCCTATCCCTTCGCGGCAGCATACTTCCTGGCCACGCAGAGAATTGACTGGGTTTTTGTGGTGGGAACATTTTTCTTCCTGATTCCCTACAACCTCTTGATGTACGGCATCAATGACGTCTTCGATTACGAATCGGACCTGCTCAACGCCCGCAAGGGCGGAGTGGAGGGGGCCGTCCTAGATCGCCGCCATCACCGATTTGTCCTGTGGGCCTCAGTGCTCTCCGTGGTCCCCTTCGTAACTGTGCTTGCGACTCAGGGAGGTCTACTGGCGAATGGTGTCTTGGCTGCATCGTTGTTTGCCGTTATCGCCTACAGCGCCCCACATTTGCGCCTCAAGGAGCGCCCCTTCCTTGACTCCTTGACGTCCAGCACCCATTTTGTGTCCCCGGCGCTCTATGGACTCGTGTTGGCTCAGGCCCACTTTTCGATAGGCATGTGGTCGGTGCTACTTGCGTTCTTCATTTGGGGCGTAGCTAGCCATGCCTTTGGGGCCGTTCAGGATATTGTGCCGGATCGTGAAGCAGGAATCGGCTCGATCGGCACAGTCCTGGGAGCTCGGTTAACCGTCTGGATTGCGTTGAGCGCTTACCTCGTTGCGGGAGTTTTGATGCTCTGGACTTCAGTCCCGTTGGCTGGTTTGTTGGTCTTGCCATATGTGGCCAATGCGGCGCCCTTCCTCAGGCTCACTGACACAACCTCGGCCCGAGCCAACACAGGATGGAAGCGCTTCTTGTGGCTGAACTATTTGACTGGATTCCTAGTGACGATGACCTTGATTTGGCTGGTCATGCAGAGGATACCTTGACATACGTCTGGTTTCTGCACAGCTCACGGTCCACACTGATTCACTCGCTCCAATGAAAGGTCACCTCATGAATGCTTCCATTATCTGGTTTCGCGACGACCTGCGCGTGGCCGACAATCCTGCCCTCCTCGCTGCCGCCGCTGACGGTGCGGTCGTGGCCCTCTACGTTCTCGACGAGCAATCTCAAGGGATCCGCCCCCTAGGTGGCGCCGCTAGATGGTGGCTGCATCATGCGTTGGAAGACCTGCGCAGTGACTTGCAGGAACTGGGTATCCCGCTGATCCTGCGCCGCGGGCCCGGGGCGCAAGCAGCAGAGGAACTCATCACCGCGCTGGGGGCAGATGCAATCTATTGGAACCGCCGCTATGGGGGACCGGAGCGGGAGGTCGACGCGGCCGTGAAATCCCGTGCCCTCGAGAACGCCGTTCATGCGGAAAGTTTCCAAGCCAGCCTTCTGCACGAACCCTGGACCGTCACCACCGGCGCCGGCAATCCCTACCAAGTCTTTACGCCCTTCTGGCGCTCAGTCTCCGCCCACGATTTCCGGGCACCGATGGAGCGTCCCGCCGCCGGTCGCGGTTTTACCGGCAAGCTGCCCGACGGCGACATTCTGGAAAGGTGGGCCCTGCTGCCCGTCGAACCCGACTGGGCCGGCGGACTGCGTGAAAGCTGGCGCCCCACGGCTGCTGCAGGGCACGAGTTGCTGGCCGATTTCCTCGAAGGTCCAGTGGGGGAGTACTCCGAGGAACGCGACCGGCCCGATCGCTCAGGCACCAGCCGGCTCTCGCCCTATCTGCGATGGGGACAGCTAAGCCCCTTCCAAGTGTGGGCCGCGCTCGCAGCCAAGCGCCACAGTAACGAGCTCGCCGGATCACCCGGTCCTGCCATCTTTGCCTCGGAACTCGGTTGGCGAGAATTTTGCTGGCACCAGCTCTATCACCACCCGGATCTGGCCACAGCCAATCTGCGTGGGCAGTTCGACAACTTCCCGTGGCGAACAGCCGGCCAGGACGCCTTGGCCGCCGAGCACCTGTCGGCCTGGCAGCAGGGGAGAACCGGAATTCCGTTGGTTGATGCGGGGCAACGCGAACTTTGGCATACCGGCGTCATGCACAACCGGGTGCGCATGGTCGCAGCCAGTTTTCTGATCAAGAATCTTGGCTTCGACTGGAGGATAGGTGAGCAGTGGTTTTGGGACACGTTGGTTGATGCCGACGCCGCCTCCAATCCGGCGAACTGGCAGTGGGTTGCCGGGTCCGGGGCTGACGCCGCACCCTACTTCCGCATCTTCAATCCGCTCACCCAGGCCAAGAAATTCGATCCCTCGGGGAAATACGTTGCCCGCTGGGTTCCGGAGCTTTTGACGCCGCTGTATCCGGATCCCGTCGTCGACCTGCAGGAGAGCCGCCGGACAGCATTGGAGGGTTACGCGTCCATCAAGGCGTGATCTCATAATATGAGATGCTTTGCCCATCATGTGGATGGTTTCGTTAGGCTGAATTCATGAGTGCATCGAATAACACAGCTGTTGTAGACATCGCCGTCATGGACATTGCTGTCATTGCCGGGGACGGCATTGGCCCCGAGGTCACCGCAGAGGCCGTCAAGGTCCTGAAGAAGGTTTCAGCCTCCGAGGGCCTCGGGCTGAAGCTGACCGATTACAAGCTTGGCGCCGAGCACTGGTTGGCCACCGGCGAGACGCTCCCGGACGCCACCATCGAGGCCCTGCGCGGCCACGATGCCATCCTCTTTGGCGCTGTTGGCGCGGCACCCGGGGACACCTCCATCCCGTCCGGTCTGATCGAGCGCGAAATGCTCCTCAAGCTGCGTTTCGCCCTTGATCACTATGTGAACCTGCGGCCCTCGTTCCTGTACGACGGCGTTGCCTCACCCCTGGCGAACCCCGGCACCATCGATTTCATTGTGGTCCGCGAAGGCACCGAGGGGCCATATGTTGGCAACGGTGGCGTGCTGCGCAAGGGCACTCCGCAGGAGATCGCCACGGAGGTTTCTGTAAACACCGCCTACGGCGTTGAGCGCGTGGTGCGTGACGGTTTCCGCCGTGCCAGCGAACGCCCCCGCAAAAAGCTCACCTACGTTCACAAGCACAACGTGCTGGTCTATGCGGGCCACCTCTGGAAGCGCACGGTCGAGGCCGTAGCCGCCGAATTCCCGGACGTCAGCGTTGACTACCTGCACGTGGATGCGGCCATGATCTTCCTCGTCACGGACCCGGCACGCTTCGATGTCATCGTCACTGACAACCTCTTTGGCGACATTGTCACCGACCTGGCTGCGGCTGTTACCGGAGGCATCGGCCTGGCCGCCTCTGGCAACATCAACATGGACCGTACCGCGCCGTCCATGTTTGAGCCGGTCCACGGCTCGGCTCCGGACATTGCCGGCCAGCAAAAAGCAGATCCGACGGCGGCCATCCTTTCGGCCGCGCTGTTGCTGAACCACCTGGGCCACAGCGATGCCGCTGGGAAGATCGAGGCGGCCGTTGCCGCCGATATTTCCACCCGTGACGCCGCGTCACCTCGGGCGACCAGCGCCGTCGGTGACGCAATCGCGGCGGCGCTTTAACGGCGTCGCACATCAATAGAGGACACTCTGGCGCCGCGGCCCGCCAGCCCGGCGATTGGCTGGGCGGCGGCGGGAGTAGGCTTGAGTGTATTGATAATGAGTGCGCGACGGGGCCGATCAATTTCGTGGCCGTTCCGACACTCAACAGGGCATACAAATGTGGAGGAAGCATGACCCAGATCGCCAATGAGCTGAGCTTTTCGCAGACGCTGAACGAGAACCCGACGTCCGTCACCGAGCGGGACGCCATTTTGGCCAACCCGGGCTTTGGCGATTACTTCACGGATCACACGGCCGTCGTGGACTTCAAGGTCGATGCGAACGGTGACGGCGGATGGCAGAACGCTCGCATTGAGCCGTACGGCCCCATCCTCATGGACCCGGCCGCCGCGGTTCTGCACTATGGCCAGGAAATCTTCGAGGGCATGAAGGCTTACCGCCACGCGGACGGTTCCATCTGGACGTTCCGGGCCGATGCCAACGCCGCCCGCCTGAATGCTTCGGCACGCCGCTTGGCCCTGCCCGAACTTCCAGTCGAGACGTTCCTGGAATCACTGCGCCAGCTCGTTTCCATCGACCAGGATTGGGTCCCCACCAACGACGGCGACGCCCTGTACCTGCGCCCGTTCATGATTGCCACGGAGGCGTTCTTGGGTGTCCGCCCGGCCCGCGAGGTGTCCTACCGTGTCATCGCCTCGCCCGCCGGCAACTACTTCGGTGGCGAGCTCAAGCCCGTTTCCATCTGGCTCACCACCACCTTTGCCCGCGCCGGCGAAGGCGGAACCGGTGAGGCCAAGTGCGGCGGCAACTATGCTGCATCGCTCGCGGCTCAGATGGAAGCCGAAGCCAACGGTTGCAAGCAGGTCCTGTTCCTTGACCCGCACAACGACAACGCGGTTGAAGAGCTCGGCGGCATGAACATCTTCTTCGTCTTCAAGGACGGAACGCTGGTCACCCCCGAACTCAACGGCCACATCCTGCACGGCATCACCCGCTCCTCGGTCATGCAGCTCGCGGCCGATCGCGGAATGCAGGTTCAGGAACGCAAGATCACGATCGATGAATGGCGTGAAGGCGTTGCCGCCGGAGACATCACCGAGGTCTTCGCCTGTGGCACCGCCGCTGTCATCACCCCGATCGGCGAGCTCAAGACGGCCGAGGGCACCATCGGCTCGCCCGCCGACGGCATCGGCGAGGTCACGAACGCTATCCGCGAGCAGCTCGTGGGCATCCAGACCGGCGTGGTCGAGGATCTGCACGGCTGGCTGACCCGCCTGGCGTAACTTCTCGGCAGCCGCTGATCGAGATTGTTAGCCGCTGATCGAGCTTGTCGAGATCCGCGCACGTTCCCCCTTTTCGCACCTGTCCGTAGGTGCGCGAAAGGCGGGGACGTGCGCGGATTTGTTTAAGTACGACGGCGGATCGCTCACCAGCCGCTGTGGTCGCCACGGAAATTAGTTTCAGAAAACTGTAACGTATGTCACCAATCCGGAAACTACCCCTGCATAGCGGCCTTTTGACCGTGCGAAGTTATCAAACTGAGCAGCAGGAGGATCAATCATGTGGAAGCGAAAAGCAGTAGCGGGACTTGTATTGGCAGGTGGAATGGTGCTGGCGCAGACCGCGGGGGCGCAGGCGGCCCCGGCGCAGCACCCACTCGAAGGTACCGACCCGCTCACCACGGGCTGCAACGTCGGCGCCTACGTGGTCAAGGCGTGGGACATCTTCAACGTTGTCTATGGCGAGGTTCAGGGCCTGGCCCAGCTGGTTTACTCACCGTCGTGTGGCACCAACTGGGTCAACGTCTACGGGTTTACCGCGGGCAATAACTATTCCGTCGTCATCTCCAACAACTACAACGGCGGTGGATTCGACGCTTCCGCTGGCGGCGGCGGCAGTGCTGCCACGCTCCAGACCTACGCGCCCGGCGACACGTGTGTGACTGTGGACTGGAGTGTGCAGGACATTGCAACAGGCAACGGTGAAGGCAGTGGCCGCAGCCTGATTTGCTGACACGCCTGGCGTAATTCTTGGCAGTCGCCGATCGAGTTTGTCGAGATCCGCGCTCGTCCCCCCTTCGCACATGTTCGTAGCTGCGCGAAAGGCGTGGACGGGCGCGGATTTGTTTAAGCCCGACGGCGGACGCCAACCTCATGCGCCCACGGCGCCATGGAAATTCTTTTCACAAAAATGTAACGTGAGTCACCAATTCGGAAACTACCTGTGTATGGCGGCCTTTTGACCGTGCGAAGTCATAAAACTGAGCAACAGGAGGAAAAATCATGTGGAAGCGAAAAGCAGTAGCGGCACTTGTTTTGGCAGGCGGCATGATGCTGACGCAGACCGTGGGGGCGCAAGCAGCCCCTGCCCAGCACCCGCTCAACGGCACCGACCCCACTGAGACCGGCTGCAACGTCGGCGCCTATGTGGTGAAGTCTTGGGACATGCTTAACCCCGTGTACAACGAGGTGCAGGGAAAGGCGCAGCTGGTTTACTCGCCGAAGTGCGGCACAAACTGGGTCAACGTTTACGGGTTCACGACCGGCTACACCTACACGGTCTTCATGCACGCCAAGGCGGAGGGCAGCTGGTTCTTTGACACTACTGTCGATGCCGGCGACAGCGCCGCGACCTTGCAGACATACGCGCCCGGCAGCACCTGCGTGGAGGTGTCGTGGCACATCAAGAATTCGACCAGCCTGTTCCGCGAAGCGTGGGGCACCAGTACGATCTGCTGAACAAGGGCAATCGGGCTTTTGAACCAGGACTACGGATGGAGGGATCCGGTGACACTGACACGGCAGGACAGCTTTCTAGCTTTGCATGAGGCGTTCAAACCGCGCGTGCTCGGCTATGTCAGGCGCCGGATTTCCTCCGACCAAACGGCGGAGGAAATCGCCGCAGATGTATTCCGCATCGCGTGGCAAAAGAGGGAGAGCGATCCTGATCCCTCCATCGGCTGGCTGCTGAATGTGGCCCGGAACCTGATCGGCAACGAGTACCGGAGCCGGGCCCGCACCGTGCAACTGCAGGACCGGCTCAGAGACAGTGAGGCGGTCAAGTGCCAGGGCGGCGATGACGACGGCGCACGGGGCACCATCGCGGCAGCATTGGGGCGGCTGCGGGAAAAGGACCGGGAGATCCTGCAATTGATGTATTGGGAAGAGCTGACCTTGGCGGAGGTCGCCCAGGTCCTTTCCTGCAAGGAAGCCACCGCAAGGGTCCGGCTGCACCGGGCCCGCAAATCATTTGAAAAGGCGCTGCCTCAGCAGTTACGCCCGACAGGGAAGGACTGAGATGGACCCCATCGAATCGATGCTTCGAAGCATCAATCCTGTTCCCGACGAGTCTGTGAGCATGACGCCTGGGCTGCCACCGGGGCTGGTTCTCGCGGAGGAATCCGATGCCCGCACCGGACACCGGGATTCCGCCGGCACCTCCCGCGCACGTACACCGGTATTCGCCAAGACACGGGCCATGGCCCTCGCAGTAGCCGCCGTGGTCCTCATCGCTGCGGCAGGCATCTTTGGTGTCCTGGCCCAGGGCATGTTGAAGCCGCAGCCTGCCGCTCCAACGCTCCTGCCCTCGCCAAGTTCGACGGCGGAACCCACCCCGACAGTCACACCGCAGCCTTCCCCAACACCTTCGCCAAGCGCGACGTCGGGCCATCCTCCCACCGACCCGACAACCGGAGCGGCCTGCCTGTTCCGCAACGTCTTGACCAGAGGGGTGGCCGGTCAGATACCGCGCAACATGGAAACTTACTCAGGCGACTTCAACGTGCTCGGCTGCACCGACTACATGCTGGCATTTGAACTGACGGACACCGGCTACCAGCGGCTTCTGGCTCAAGGGGAAGGGGAGGGCGCCTTCGGGACTATCTACATTGCTCGGTTCAACGTCGATGGCTACGTCTACGACCCAGAGGTGGCGCTCTCTGGCTGGGCGGCCTTAGAACCCCTCGACGGCACGATGGAGGAAAAGGCAGTAGAAATGGACAGAGTGGTGCTGGAGGAACTGAACGTCATGCCGATCCATCGACCGGCGCTAGTGGGTGGGCCGCCGGCCAGCCCCGACGCAGCCCCCGCAATCTCCTTCCCACCGGCGGATGACCCGAACAGAAGCCCGGCGTGCAGCATCGCACAGATGACAACCGTAGGAGGCTCCGAGGACTGGATCGTGAAGGACCTTGCGGCCCACAAGGAGAATTACCAGGTGGCGCACTGTTTGGGAGGCTGGTTGGCCTTCGAACTCAGCGACACCGGCCACCAGAGTTGGTTCGACGACACCCAGACCAGCGGTCAGGTCCATGAAGGCAGCGATTCTTTCTACTTCGCGGAGTTCAGCGTCAATACCTACGATTTCACGCCGGGGACGTCCGTGCCAGGGTGGGCATCCCGCCAGGGACCCGGTGTCACCCCGGAGTCCATGATCGAATCCATGGAGGCGGACCTGGAGGCGGTGGGAATTCCGGCTAGGTTCCGGCTGGGGTTGGTGGGCGAGCCGCCGGAGTGATTGCTTCTCCGCGGCGGATGGTGGCTTCGAGGCTCGCCAACCGCGACGGAGCCGATACACTGATTCCCATGCGTATAGCCCGATTTGTTGTAGATAATGACCCCATGTACGGCATTGTGGAAGGAGCCCCCGGCAGTGAATTTGTCACTGTTATCAAGGGTGACCCCTTCTTCAACGGAGTAGAACGGACCAGCATCAAGCACGCGCTGGTAGATGTGCGCCTCGTCGCTCCCATCATCCCGCGCAGCAAGGTGATCGGCGTTGGCCGTAACTTCGCAGATCATGCCCGTGAATTGGGTAACGAGGTTCCGGAAAGCCCGTTGCTGTTCCTCAAGCCCAACACCTCCGTGGTCGGTCCCAACGAGCCGATCATCTTGCCCGAGTTCTCCGAGGAAGTCTCCTACGAAGCAGAGCTGTGTGTGGTTATTGGCCGCATCTGCAAGGACGTTCCCGAGTCCCGTGTCGACGAGGTCGTCTTCGGCTACACCTGCGGCAACGACCTCACAGCCCGCGACGTCCAGGCCAGCGACGGCCAGTGGGCCCGCGCCAAGGGCTTTGACACCGCAGCGCCGCTGGGCCCGTGGATCGAAACCGATCTTGACCCCGATGACCTCGACATCAAGGGCTGGCTCAACGGCGAACTTCGCCAGGATGGCAACACCAACCAGATGGTCCGCAGCGTCCGCGAACTCGTCTCTCTCGTCTCGCACGCGTTCACCCTGCTGCCGGGCGACGTCATCATGACCGGCACGCCCGCCGGCGTTGACCTGCTCACCGAAGGCGATCGTTACGACGTCGAAATCGAGGGCATCGGCCGTCTCTCCAACCCGGTCGTCCGCCGCTAATCCCCAGCCGCTCCCAGAACTCGCAAGCTCGTTCCGGGGCCCTCGTGGCCGTGGGCCCAATCCGAAGAGCGGCCCGGGTGCCGCCGTCGTCAGTCCCCACCCGTTCCCTAGCGTTGTTCCTCAGTCAGGGAACCCTGCGGGCGTGGGCCCAGACGGCGGCACAGCAGTTTTACGTTAGATGAGAGTTGGGCCGGGGGAGGGCTGTGCAGAAGTGACAACTTTAGTTGGATGTGGCTGCACCGGGGGGATATTTAGGCTCGAAGCATGAACATAAAAACTTTGCCGATCAGCAGTCATTGGCGCACAGTAGTACTCGTTGTTGTGGTGGCGGCGGCTGATTTCCTGCTCTCAATCATGAACCTTGGCTTCAGCCTGTACATCGGGACCGTGCCTACTGACCCCACCGCCCCCGAATTCATCCGCTACGCAGGGCCACCAGTTCTTGCTGTCTTGGGTGCCGTTGCGCTTATCTGGCGCAACAAGTTTCCCAAAACGGTGGCCGCGGCGGCCGCCGTTCTTGGCGCACTTTCGTTCAGCGGCATTGCGTTCCTGGTGGCGTTCTACCTTCTGGCCAAACGCCGCTTGGACTGGTGGGTCGCCGCGCTAATTGCCCTGTGTATTGGTGCCGAAGCTCTCGTGGGCATAGAGCCGCTCGGTTGGGAAGGCTCGTTGCTTGCCGTGGCCCTGCTCGCAGCCATTGCCGCTTGGGGTGCCTACCGAGGGCAACGGGCCAGAGGCCTTGAAGCGCGCCTGCTCTCGCTTCGGGATCGGGCCGAGCTGGCCGAGACGGAACGCGCCGCCGAAACAGAACGCAGCAAGTTGGCTGAGCGGCACCGGATTGCCCGCGAAATGCACGATACTTTGGCCCATCGGATGTCGCTCGTGGCGGTTCAGGCTGCGGCGTTGCAGGTTGATGCTCCGGACGCTGACACGGCCAATGCTGCCAGGGTGATCCGTGAAACGGCACATGCCGCACTGGGTGAATTGCGTGAGGTGCTTGGAGTTCTTCATGAGGAGGAAACTGCGCAAGGCCCGACGGCGCCGTCCGGCATGGCGGATATCCCCGCCTTGGTGGATGAGTGGCGCCGGGCCGGAGTGGCTGTGGTTTATGCGCCTCAGTCAGGGTTGGCTGACGGCATTCCGGATGCGGTGAGCAGGGCCGCATTCCGTGTGGTTCAGGAAGGGATTACGAATGTGGCCCGCCATGCTCCCGAGGCTAAGGCCACCGTCAGCCTGGAACGGGTCGGCGCCGAACGGCAGAGTGCCGAAACGTCGCGTGCCAAACACGAACTCGGCGTCACCGTTGTGAACGGTCCCAGTGCTCCCGGCGAAGCTGCTCCGGGAGCTGGACTTGGTCTCATTGGGCTGGCCGAACGCGTTCATCTTCTCGGCGGAAGCCTGGAACACGGTCAAAGAGCGTCAGGGTTTGAACTCAAGGCGCGCATCCCCTTCACTTCGCTGGCAGAGCAGCAAGATATCGAGGCAGCCAGTTGATGGAGAAGATCCGGGTCATTGTCGTGGACGATGAGCAACTGGTCCGCGCGGCCTTGGTGAAGATGGTCAACTCCCGCACGGACATGGAGGTGGTGGGTGAAGCTGCCAACGGTCCGCAGGCGGTGAGGTGCGCGCAAACGCAACGCTCCGACGTCGTCCTTATGGATGTGCGGATGCCCGGAGGCGACGGGATTACAGCCACGGCTCAGCTGCGAGCCCTGGCAAGGCCGCCGCAGATACTGGTGCTGACAACGTTTGATGTGGACGATTATGTTTTTGCAGCACTGGAAGCCGGGGCTGCAGGTTTTCTGCTCAAGGACACGGATCCGGACCGCTTGTTCCATGCCATCCGGGCTGTGGCTGCGGGGGAGGGTATGTTGGCTCCGACCGTGACCCGGCGTCTGATAGAGAGGACGCGGGAGCGGGCGGTCGCCTCAAAATCGAAGGTGGCGGTGGCCAGATTGGAGCTGCTGACGGCGCGCGAGGCAGAGGTATTGGATGCTGTGGCTCGGGGTATGAGCAACGATGGCGTGGCGCAGCTGCTGTTCCTGAGCGAGGCCACCGTGAAGACGCATGTCTCGAGAATCCTCGCGAAGCTGGAGCTGGACAACAGGGTCCAGGCCGCGCTGCTTTTTCGCGACGCCCATCACTGAGCCGCGTGATGTTGGAGCTATGTGCCCGATACTCGCGGTTTCGACAAAGTTTTTCGCCGAATTTATGACTTGTCCGCCCGGCGCGGAAACATGCGGAAGAAGGCGTCCAGCCCCGCACATTTTCTGAAATCCCAGACAATGTGCGGAAAATTTGGGCTGTGATTGGCATCACGCACATATTTCGTCGTAGTACGCTTGGTAAGCCCTTTGAGACTGTTTTTGTGGCAAAAGTGCGAATTTTAGACATTTGCAAGTGGGGCGACCCCCGATTAAAGGATCTTGCGTGACAACTGAAGCAACTGACACAGCAACAACGCTTGCCAGCTCAGATAATCTCACCGCCGAGGGATACCAAAAGACGCTCAATCGTCGCCAGGTCACCATGATCGCGATGGGCGGAGCCATTGGTGTTGGCTTGTTCATGGGCGCCGGTGGCCGACTCGCGTCAACCGGACCGGCACTCATCTTCTCCTACGCCATCGCCGGCGTCATTGCCTACCTGCTGATGCGGGCACTGGGTGAGCTCATCATGTACCGCCAGACCTCTGGATCGTTCGTTTCTTATGCTGGTGAACTCTTCGGCAAGAAAGGCGCGTTCCTTTCCGGCTGGATGTACTTCATTAACTGGGCCATGACAGGTGTGGCCGAGCTCATCGCCATCGGCCTGTACTTCCAATACTTCTTCCCAGGCGTTCCCGTTGAAGTGAGCGCCTTCTGTGCCTTGATCTTGCTGGTGGCGGTGAACCTGCTCAGCGTGAAGGCTTTCGGTGAGTTTGAGTTCTGGGCCTCCTGCCTCAAGGTCGGCGCCATCTTGATCTTCCTTGCCGTGGGCGCGTACATGGTCATCACCAACGCCTCCGTTGGCGGCGGGCATGCCAGTGTTGGCAACCTGTTCCACGAACAAGGCGGTATGTTCCCCAAGGGTGGCTTGGTGATGATCCTGGTTCTGAACGCCGTGATCTTTGCCTACAACGCCATTGAACTGGTGGGTATCACCGCCGGCGAGATGAAGAATCCCGAGCGTGAGGTACCCAAGGCGATTCGCGCCGTCGTACTTCGAATTGTGGTCTTCTACGTTGGTTCGGTGACACTGCTGGCCATGATCATGCCGTCGGATCAGTACAAGTCAGGCGAGAGCCCGTTCGTCACCGTCTTCTCCGCAATGGGGCTGGACTGGGTGGGCTCGGTCATGAACTTTGTGGTGATCACGGCGGCACTGTCCTCGTGCAACTCGGGCCTGTACTCGATTGGCCGGATCTTCCGCACCATGGCCAACAACGGCCACGCACCGCGCTGGCTGACAAAGATGTCCTCGCGCCATGTGCCGTACACGGCGATCTTGAGCATCGCGGGAGTGTATGTGGTGGGCGTGCTCGCCAACATTTGGCTCGGCGGCTCGCACGCCTTCGATCTAGCGTTGAACACCGCCTCGATCGGTGTGATCTTCACCTGGGGATCGATCTTCGCCAGCCAGATCATGCTGCGGAATAAAAAGGGCAAGGTCTCCTCGCTGCCCATGCCGGGCTCTCCCTGGACCAGCTGGGTTGGCCTGATTGCCCTGTTCATCATCACGGTGCTGATTGGTTTTGACACCATGACGGCCCCGGATGGCAGCGTCTTCCTGCTTGGCCTGTGGACACTGTGCACCGTCCCGGTCTTTGCCGTGATCTTGTGGTTTGGGTGGCAGTTCGTGAAGAACAACGAACCCAAGAACGAGCTGTTTAGCTGACCCACTAAAGGACGGCGTTCGCGCTTTCGGCCAGAGGTGTACCTGTGGCTGAAAGCGCGAACGCCGTCCCTTTTTCGTGTCTTGCTGGTGAAACTAGTCCCGCCGTATTGAAGCCCGACGGCGGAGCATGATCGTCAGGACGATCGCCACCAGGAGTGCGCCGATGATGGCCAAGATGGGTGCCGGTGATTTGACTGCACCGGCCGGAGTTACTGCCGAAACACCGGAATACAATTCCGAGGTGCCATCGGCGACTTGGCTGTTGCCTGCGGCCAGTGCGTCCGCCCCGTCAGCCATGAGGCTGGCTCCCGTGGCCAAGGCCGAGGAGCCGTCGGCGATTTTGGAATTTCCGTCGGCCAGTGCCGTGTTGCCTGCGGCAAGTTTTCCGGCTCCATCGGCCAGTGCCTTGCTTCCGGCCAACAGACCTGAACCTTCCTGACCCGGTGTCCCGGCGACGCCGTCATTGAGGGCCTGCGTTCCGGTGGCGAGCTTTTCCGTGCCATCTTCCAAGGTCTTGGTTGCGTACAGCAGTCCGGGACGTTCTGGATCCCCGGGCGTGCCGTCCATGCCGAAGACCAACAGCTGAGTGCCGGCGGAGAGCTTCTCCGTGCCCGCTGAGATCTTCGAGCTGCCGGCAGCCAGTGCAGCGGTGCCGTCAATGAGCCCCGTCTTGCCCTCGGCTCCGGTCAGTCCGGCGGCGATTTGTTCGGTGCCGGCGGAGAGCTTGCCGGTGCCGGTGGACAGCTGCGTCGAACCAGCTGCCAATGACTGCACAGCGCTGACCAGGCCAGGCTGAGCAGGATCATTTGGTACACCCTGGAAGCCAACCACTAGCTGCTGACTTCCCGCGTGCAGTGCCGTGGCACCGTCAACGAGTTGCTTGGTTCCGTCGGAAAGTGCGACGGCGCCTGCCGCAAGCTGTTGGTTGCCGGCAACAAGACCGGGCTGTGCGGGATCGTTCGGCACGCCGTTGAGGCCAGCCGAGATTTGCGTTGTTCCGGCGGCAAGTTGCTTGGCACCTGCCGATAGCTGCTGTGCGCCGGCAACAAGACCGGGCTGTGCGGGATCGGTGCTGTTGAGCTTCTGGCCCAACACGCCAAAGCCGGCCTGAAGCTGCTGGGTTCCGCCAGCAAGTTCGTTGCTTCCCGCCGCTGCCTTCTGGGCGCCCGTGTCCAAGGCGGCCAGCTGTTCCAGCATCAGACCTACTGGCGTCAAGGGGTTGGCCTTGGCGTAGGCCAGCAGCTGTGCCGTTCCCTCGCTCAGGGCCCCCATGCCCTCAGCTGGAGTACCGGCAGAGGAGCCGTGTCCTGCCAGCTGGGTTGCTCCTGCTGCCAAGCGGTTCACGCCATCGGCTAGGTTCTGTGGTTCCACACCGGTGGAAGAGGCAGTGAGGCTCGCCGAGAGCTGAGAAGCTCCGGCCGCCAATCCCTGCGCGCCAATGCTTAGCTGCTGGGCTCCGGCGTCTGCCTGTGCGGCACCGGCGCCAAGAGCTGCCGCGCCGGCTGATGCTTTTTCGGCACCGGCGCTCAACTGCTGCGCGCCAGCGTTAAGTTTGCCTGCGCCTACTTCCGCTTCGCCGAGACCCTTGTCCACGGCGGCAATGCCGGGTGCGAGCTTCGTCGTTACGCCGTCGGCCACGGCAGCGGCGCCGGACTGGAGTGCTTTGGATCCGGTGAAGAGTTCCTGTGCGCCGGTGTTGACAGCAAATACGCCCGGGGCGAGCTGGTTCTTGACGCCGTCGGCGATGGTCGAGGCGCCGGTAAACAGATCCGATCCTCCCGCGGCCAATTGATTGGCGCCGTCGTCAACCGAATAGACGCCGGGAGCGAGCTTGTTGCGGACGTCGGTGGCCGTTTTGGCGGCTCCGGCGGACAATGCATGGGCGCCGTCATTGGCGCCTGCTAGTCCTGGGAGCAGCTTTTCCTCAATGCCCTCGCTGAGCGTCGATGCTCCGCTAGAGAGTTTGCCGGCGCCGACACTGGCATCGGTGGCGCCCTTGGCTGCTTTGGCTGCGCCCGCGGATAAGGCGGCTGCGCCTTCGTCCAAATCGGTGGCACCTTGCTGGAGCTTGTTGGCTCCGGCAGAGGTGAGTTTGGTGCCGTCGTTGAGTTGTGAGGCGCCGGTTGCGATCTTGGTTGTGGTCAGCGCAAAGAACACGATCAGCCCAAGAATCAGCAGGCCAAGAACAGCGTGGGCAATGTAATGATTTCTGACGGTCCTGTGCAACGGCGCGCCTGAAGTGCTGCGGGTCATGGGCAGTTCCTCACGAAAGTTGGAAGAATGTGATGTAGCTAACAACTTAAGCTACTGCCGAGTAACATACAGGAGAGAGTGGCCCTTAAGTCAACCGTTACGTAAATGTGACCTTAAAAAGATTGCGCAAGCGGCGCCAGGCGGTGCCAAAAAGGGAGATCTATTCGGCCAAAATGGCGTCGATCTGACCCATGGCCTCGCGCATTCCTTCTTCCATGCCCATAGTCAGCATCTTTTCCATCTGCTCCTCGTTCGCAAATGAGGTGGTGACCGTCATGAGCGTGAGGCCGCCGCGGTCCTCCAGGTCCTCCAGAATCACAGTCATCGTGGCGGAGCCCATTTCGGTGATGGGGTCGCCATTGTCGTCCGCGAAGCCGTCGTTGAGTTCCAGTCCTGTCGGGGCGGAAATTGAGACGAACTTCCACCAGCCGCGGCCCTTGGTGCCGTCCGGGCCGGTCATGTAGTAGGCGGCCATGCCGCCGGGCTGGAAGTCATAGTCTTCGAACGTGGCCGGCCAGGTGGGTGGGCCCCACCAGCGCTCCAGCTGGCGTGGATCCGCCCAGATCTGCCAGACGCGTTCGACGGCGGCGGCAAATTCGGCCGTGATGGCCAGCTGTAGAACCTCGGGGGTCTTGGTGGAGTTGGTTACTGTCATGGCAATGCATCTCCAAGCTGTTCGTTTTCTTCTGCCAAAATATCTGCGATCCGGTCGGAACGCTGCCGCCAGATCGCTTCATACTCATCGAGCAACTGGCGCGCACGCTGCAGACCTTCACGATTTGCCCGCACCACCTGCTCCCTTCCGCGCTTTTCCTTGGTGACCAGGGATGCGCGTTCAAGTACGGCCACATGTTTCTGGACCGCGGCGAAACTCATGGCGTAAAGAGCGGCCAGTCCGGACACCGAGGAGGGTGCACTGCTGACCCTGCGGACTATGTCCCGCCGGGTGGCATCCGAGAACGCCTGAAAGAGGCGGTCGGTGGAGTCTTCGCTGAGCTGATCTACAACCATTTGGTTGTAGATTACTCCCGTTGATTCCACGCCGTCAAGGGGTTGCGGACGCCGCGGCCGCTCGGTGACCGGCCGCAAAAGGTGAGCGGGTCCGGCGTCGTCCGCGCGGCGGGAACATTGGGCAGGGGCTAAACTGAGATTCATCATGACTAAAGCTGCCCTAATCCCCACTGTCACCGCTGAAACTCCTGTCCGGGTGCGTTTTTGCCCGTCACCAACAGGCACGCCCCATGTCGGGCTGATCCGCACGGCCCTGTTCAACTGGGCCTACGCCCGCCACACCGGCGGCAAGATGATTTTCCGCATCGAGGATACTGATGCCAAGCGTGACAGCGAGGAGAGCTACCTGCAGCTGCTCGATGCCCTGAAGTGGCTCGGCATCACCTGGGATGAGGGTGTTGAAGCGGGTGGCCCGCATGAGCCGTACCGCCAGTCGCAGCGCGGGGATATTTACACGGACGTCATTGCGAAGCTGGTTGCTGGTGGCCACGCATATGAGTCCTATTCCACACCCGAAGAGGTGGAGGATCGTCATAAGGCGGCCGGCCGTGACGTTAAGCTTGGATACGACAACTTTGATCGTGACCTCACCCCTGAGCAGATTGCTGCTTTCAAGGCCGAGGGTCGCCAGCCTGCTTTGCGCTTGCGCATGCCGGATGAAGACATCACGTTCAACGACTTGGTCCGGGGCGAGATCACCTTTAAGGCAGGATCAGTCCCGGACTACGCAATTGTCCGTCCTAACGGTGCGCCGCTGTACACGCTGGTAAACCCCGTTGATGATGCCCTCATGGGCGTCACTCACGTGCTGCGCGGCGAGGACCTGCTGTCCTCCACCCCGCGCCAGGTTGCGCTGTACAACGCGTTGTTCGATATTGGCGTTGCCGAGTACATGCCGTTGTTCGGCCACCTGCCTTACGTCATGGGTGCCGGCAACAAGAAGCTCTCCAAGCGCGATCCCGAGTCCAGCCTCTTCCTGCACCGCGATCGTGGCTTCATTCCTGAGGGCCTGTTGAACTACCTGTCCCTGCTGGGCTGGTCGCTCTCCGCCGATGAGGACATTTTCACTGTTGAGCAGCTCGTTGAAAACTTTGACGTCCACGACGTGCTAGGAAACCCGGCCCGCTTCGACATCAAGAAGGCCGAGGCCATCAACGGAACCCACGTGCGCATGCTCGAGGCCACCGATTTCCGCAACCGCTTGGTCCCGTACCTGCAGGCTGCCGGCCTCGTAGGTTCCGAGCTGAGCGACCGTGAGAACGAAATCCTCACCGAGGCTGCCCCGCTCGTCCAGGAACGCATCACGCTGTTGGGTGAAGCTCCCGAGATGATTGCCTTCCTTTTCAAGAAGGACGACGCCGTTGACGTCGCCGAGGATGCGCTCAAGGGCATGCCCGAGAACCTGACCGAGGTCCTGGATGCCGCATTGGTGGCTCTGGAAGCTGAACAGGAATGGACCGCCGAGAATATTCAGACGGCGCTCAAGAGTGCCCTCGTGGAGGGTCTGGGCATCAAGCCCCGCCTCGCCTTCGGTCCCGTGCGCACGGCGCTTTCGGGCCGCAAGGTTTCACCGCCGTTGTTTGAGTCCATGGTGATTCTGGGCAAGGAATCCTCACTGACCCGCCTGCGCGCGTTCAAAGGCTAAATCTTGACGCTCAACGCTTCACAAGACACCGTTGACTCCGCCCCTTTTGCAGGGCGGGTCGGCGGTGTTTTGTTTGATATCGATGAAACCCTCGTAGATCTCGTAGCGGCTATGAAGGATGCCATGGTGTTTGCTTCTTCGGCACTATTGCCGGACTTTACAGCCCCGCAGTGGGATGATTTCTCGGCCCTCTATATGGCGGATCCGCATGCGTATTACGACCGCTACGTGGCTGGCGAATTCACCTTCGGCCAACAGCGCGGCCTGCGGGCCCGGGTAGTTTTTGACAGGTTGGGAGTGGCCTTTGATTCCGCAGCCGAGCAGCAGTGGATCAAGGACTTTGAGCTGGCACAGCCTCGTTCCATCCGGGCGTTTGCTGACGCTGTGCCGTTGCTGGATTCCTTGGACGAGGCTGGCATTCCCTACGGCGCCGTGAGCAACAATGTCCATGACTACCAGCGGGCCAAGCTGGACCAGGCAGGGCTGGCTCGCATCAAGGTGCTGGTGGGCATCGATACCGTCAACGTGGCCAAGCCAGACCCGGCCATCTTCCTCGAGGGTTGCCGCCAGCTGGGTACCACACCGGGGGAGACCGTGTACGTGGGGGACAACTACATGGTCGACGGCGTTGGTTCCGTTTCGGCGGGGCTGCACGGCGTGTGGCTGAACAGGGAAGGCAAGGCAGCGCCGTCGGACGCTGAAGGGGTCATGACCGTCGCGGATCTAGGCGGACTGGCCCAACTGTTGTTCAATCGCTGAGTTGCCCGAAAGTGGGTGTGACGCACACCGCACCCAAAAAGGGCATTCTCGTTTTGGTGTTCTGCAAACTCTCGGGTATAGTTTTATCCCGGCGCGAGAGCCGCTGAAAGCCCGGGGAAACCCGCGGATTTCAAGGCGAAATGCGCAGCCATTGGGATATGGTGTAATTGGCAACACATCGGTTTCTGGTACCGACATTCTAGGTTCGAGTCCTGGTATCCCAGCGCTTGCAAAAGCCGCCTTTCATTTGGCGAGCGAAGCGAAGATCGAGTATTATTCTTGATGTTCGTTGAGCAATAAATGAATGTAACTAGGGCCCCATCGTATAGCGGCCTAGTACGCTGCCCTCTCACGGCGGTAACGCGGGTTCGAATCCCGCTGGGGTCACAAATTGAAGGTCGGGAAGCTGAAAAGCTTCCCGACCTTTTTGCGTTCCCGATGGCCGTGCTCTAGTCCGTTCAGGATCTCGACAAGCTCGATCACCGGAAGTCGAGACCCGGCCTGGAACAAATAAATTCGCCATTCTTTGCACGCCACGCCTTTGCTGCGGGCCACTAGCTGGCATGATGAAGCTGTGAACCCCTCCGAATCGAGTCTTTCAAGCGACAACGGCGCGGCCGCCTTGGTACAAGAGGCAGCCGTTGGGTTGTTGGAAAATGTGCGCACCGAGCTAGCCGCGCTGGAACTTCCCCTTGCCCTGCCCGGGGTGGACGAGGCCCGGTCATCGGCTGCATCCGCCCTAGGCCAGTTGGATGATTACATCCTGCCGAGGTGGCGCAGCCTTGAAGCGCCCCTGCTGGCCGTGGTTGGTGGGTCGACGGGCGCAGGCAAGTCGACCCTCGTCAACGCGTTGGTTGGCCATCCCGTGACGCGTTCCGGTGCCATCCGGCCAACCACGCGCCAGCCGATCTTGCTGCACAACCCCCATGACGCTCCTTGGTTTACCTCAACACGTGTGTTGCCCACGCTTCACCGCGTTCAGGGCGAGCTGGTCAAGGGCAACACCCCCGCGTCCCGGGCCGGCGCCGCTCCCGATGCCAGCGCCATGACGTCCCTGGTGCTTGTGGCTGATACCGCCGTGCCTTCTGGAATTGCCCTCCTTGACGCTCCCGATGTTGACTCCATCTCGGATGACAACCGGCAGCTGGCCGGGCAGCTCCTCGCGGCCGCAGATCTCTGGCTTTTCGTCACCACTGCCAACAGGTACGCCGATGCCGTGCCGTGGAAGCTCCTCCTCGATGCTGCCTCCCGGGACATTATGGTGGCGGTCATCCTTGACCGTGTCCCGCCGGGTGCCGAACAAGAAATCGCCGCAGACCTGCAGGAAATGCTGACGCGAGAAGGCCTATCCGGAGCGCAACTTTTTGTTGTTCCCGAGGCGCCCCTCGACGAGCTGGGCATGCTACCCGCGGACATCGTTGCACCCATCAACAGTTGGTTGGCCAGCATCAGCGAGGACGCCACTGGACGTGCTGAGATCGTCCGCCGCACGCTCAACGGAACTGTTCGTTCCCTTGCTGGCAAGGTAGAAATGCTCTCCGGAGCCGTTCAGGCCCAGCACGACGCCGGTGAGCAGCTTACCGAGGACGTCGAGGCTGCGTTCGCGGACGCCGCGACGCGCATCAACAGGGCCACCAGCGACGGCACGCTCCTTCGCGGCGAGGTGCTGGCCCGTTGGCAGGACTTTGTGGGAACAGGGGAGTTCTTCCGTGCGCTGGAAAACGGGATTGGCCGGTTGCGCGACAGAATTGGTGCGTTCTTCAAGGGCCAACCGCCGCCTGCCGTCAAGGTTGAGGTTGCCATCGAAACTGGATTGCAGGCAGTCATTGTTGACCAGGGTGGCCGCGCTTCCGAGGACGCCGATCAACGGTGGCGGGCCGATCCGGCCGGGCGCCAGCTGCTGGGTATAGATGACCTTTCCGGCGTCAGTGCCGAATTCCCGACCGAGGTCGCCGCAGAAATTCGGGCATGGCAAGGAGAAGTCATGGCGCTCATCCGAGCTGAAGGAGCCGGCAAGCGCTCCCAGGCCCGGTGGCTCTCGCTCGGTGTCAATGGACTTGGCGTTATCTTGATGATCGTGGTCTTCTCCTTTACCGGGGGACTGACAGGCGCAGAGGTCGGCATCGCTGGCGGCACCGCAGTGGTCGGTCAAAAGTTATTGGAAGCCATCTTTGGCGAGGATGCCGTACGGCGCCTTGCCCGCGAGGCAAAAGAAGCGCTCGATCTACGCTGCACAAGTCTCCTCGAACGCCAGAAACGGCGCTTTCTAGACCGGCTTGGCCCAGTGGACAGCGGAACGTTGGTGCAGCGCCTCGATTCATTGGCCGGTCAGTTGGTTGACCTTGGCGGCAAGGAGCCACGCGCATGAGCCGGTATCGTCAGGCGCGCGCCGAATCAACGCTTGAACGCCAACTTGCCGCGCTTGATGACGCCCGCGAACTCGGTGAGGGCCGGCTCGATGATGCCGCGCTGTCCGAGGTATACGCTGTTCTTGAGCGGGCAACATCACGCCGATCCCTGAGTGCCGATCACACAGTGGTTGGGTTCTTTGGGGCCACGGGAAGCGGAAAGTCGTCGCTCTTCAATGCGGTGGCTGGCACGGATGTAGCGCGCGTTGCCGTCCGTCGTCCCACCACCAGCGAGCCGCTCGCCATGGTCTGGGGCCCCGTGGGCAGTTCGCCGCTGTTGGATTGGCTGGAGGTCGCAGATCGTCGTGAGGGCACAGCCGTGCCAGGACTGACGGACGACGACGGTGGGCTGGTTCTGCTCGACTTGCCCGATTTTGATTCAATTCAGTTGAGCAACCGCCGCATTGTGGAGCGTTTGGCCGGCCAGGTTGATGTTTTGGTGTGGGTTGTTGATCCGCAAAAATACGCCGACGCTGCAATTCATAATGATTTCATTCGGCCCTTTTCAACGCATGCCGCCGTGACGCTGGTAGTTCTGAATCAGGTGGACAAGCTGGCCTCCTCCGAGGTGAAGCCGGTGCTGGAATCGTTGTCGTCCATTCTGGATCGCGACGGCCTGGGCAATGTTGCAGTCTCCGGCGTTTCGGCCCTGACTGGCGAGGGTATCCCCGAACTGCGGCGCCGTATTGCCACCGTGGTCAAGGCAAAGGCAGCCAAGTCGGCACGCCTTGCCGCCGATGTTGCCGTGGCCGCACAGCGACTCGCAGTGGTCTCCGGAGACGGCGACGCTGCTGGCGTTCACCAGCACGACCGGAAGTCATTGGCCGCAGGGCTGGCCGGTGCCGTGCACGTTGAAACTGTGGTCTCCGCCGTCCGGACATCGTACAAGCTGGACGCCACAAAACAGACTGGCTGGCCCGTGACGCGGTGGCTTTCGCGGTTCCGCAAGGATCCGCTCCGGCGGCTAAGTCTGCGCCGCGAGGGAACATCTGCGGTCAACAGAACCTCGATGCCACCGGCCGGTCCCGCGGAACTCGCCCAGATTGATTCATCCGTCCGCGATTTTGCTGATGTTGCCAGCGATGGATCCTCCGGTCCGTGGCGGGCATCCATCCGGGCGGCCGCGCGCAGCAGCCGTACCGAGCTGCCTGAAGCTCTCGATCAGGCCGTGGCCAGCACCGACCTCAAGGCCAACACCCGTGCATGGTGGTGGCCGGTGTTCAACGTGATCCAGTGGTTGGCGTTGCTCGTAGCTGTGGGTGGACTGCTCTGGTTGGGTGCACTGGCCGCGCTGGGCTACTTCCAGATGCCCGTGCCCGAGACTCCCAAAGTTGAGGATTGGCCGCTGCCAACGCTCATGGTGATTGCGGGTGTAGTGTTAGGAATCTTCCTTGCCATTACGAGTAAATTCCTCGCCATGGCGGGCGCCGGCGGTCGTGCAACCCAGGCCCGACGGCGTCTGCGTGAGAGTGTCGCCGAGGTGTCAGAGACGCTTGTGGTGACTCCCGTCGAAGCCGAGATTGCCCAGTACCGTGCGTTCCAGGAAGCCCTCGCCGTCGCCGTTGGTTGAGCCTCTCGAATCCGGGGATCAAGCACCGAACTAGCCCATTACAGGGCCAAGGTGTCGCGGCACTTGACGAGCGTGCGCAAGTTGCGGGTCGTCGTCGTACTTTTATAGCGTGGGCGGGCCGAAAGCTTGCTGAACGGGCTGTCAAGGGTGCCACCCGTCGCGGCCGGCCAGGCCAAGGCTTCGGGGCTGAGCCTCGCCAGTTCGACGCCGGCAATCTCGCCACCGTGGCGCGCGAGCTCATCCAAGACCGCGGGATCCGAGGATAGCGTGATGTAGCTGTGGGTGGCCGGGTCATCGGCCGGCCAAGGGCAGGTGTCGATGATGTTTTCGAGCTGCGGCAAATCCATGATGACCACCCACGCCTCGTAGCCAAAGGTTTCACGCAACAAGGCCTCCACCATGGATTTCAGATCCGTGGGGGAGGCCTCTGCCGTGCAGACCACGTTGCCCGAGGCCAGCAGCGTCTTGACGCGGGTCAGGGGGAGTGTGGCAAGTGCTGTGCGAAGATCAGCCATCTTCAAATTGATGCCGCCGACGTTGATTCCACGAAGGAACACAGCGTATTTAGTCATGCCCAAACACTAGCCGAACACCCTCATGCGCCGCTAGATTGTCCCGCCATTAGGCGTTCTTGCGCAGTGCCTCGGTCAGGATGCGGGACGCGTTGCACACGATCTCCGCGTGCAGGCGTCCCGGCTGACGGGTCAGGCGTTCGATCGGGCCGGAAATGGAAACCGCTGCGATGACGCGGCCGGAGGGGCCACGCACGGGAGCGGAAACCGAGGCGACACCGGGCTCACGCTCGCCGAGTGACTGGCCCCAACCGCGACGACGGACACCAGCCAAAACGGTCGGTGTGAAGCGGGCATTGTGCAGGCCCTCGAGCAGGCGCTCGTGGTCTTCCCACGCCAGAAGTACCTGAGCTGCTGAACCGGCCTTCATGGTGAGCTGCGTGCCAACGGGAATGGTGTCGCGCAAACCGATGGGGCGCTCGGCCGAGGCCACGCAAACGCGCGAATCTCCCTGGCGACGGAAAATCTGAGCGCTCTCGCCGGTGGAGTCGCGCAGCTGGAGCAAAACGGGACCGGCTGCGGCGATGAGCCTGTCCTCGCCGGCGGCAGAAGCCAGCTCAACGAGGCGGCTGCCGAGCACAAAACGGCCCTGCATGTCGCGGCTGACGAGCCTGTGATGTACCAAGGCAAGTGCCAACCTGTGCACGGTAGGCCGCGCCAAACCGGTGGCCGCAACAAGCTGAGCCAGGGTGGTCGGGCCGGCCTCCAATGCATCCAGCACAAGAGCCGCTTTATCGATGACGCCAACGCCACTAGAATTGTCCATGTAATGATATTGACGTCTCAGCATGTGAGATGCAAATCGACTGGCTGGCCTAGGTGTTGGGCTGACTGGTTCAGTAAGAGATATACAAACCACCGAGCAAGGGTTCTGGCGCTAATTATACGTCCGGATTCCATGCTCAACAGATGAAGGGAGCTGGCCGTGACCGAGGCAACCACACCCGAAGCACACGACTCAGCACAGGTGCCGACCGTTTCGACATCGACTCCGCGAAAGACCGCGAAGACGCTGGCCGAAAAGGTATGGCGCGACCACGTTGTAAAGCAAGGCGAAGGTGATGGCGACGCTGCCCAGCCTGACCTTCTGTACATCGACCTTCACTTGATCCACGAGGTCACCTCGCCGCAGGCCTTCGAGGGCCTGCGCCTAGCTGGTCGGCCGTTGCGCCGCCCGGACCTGACCATCGCCACGGAGGATCACAACACTCCAACGCTGGCCATCGACAAGCCGATTGCCGATCTCACGAGCCGCACCCAGATCCAGACGCTGCGCAACAACTGCGCCGAGTTCGGTGTCCGCCTGCATTCGCTCGGCGACGCCGAGCAGGGAATTGTTCACGTGGTGGGCCCGCAGCTGGGTCTGACCCAGCCGGGCATGACAGTTGTTTGCGGCGACTCGCACACCTCAACCCACGGTGCAGTTGGCGCCCTGGCATTCGGAATCGGTACCTCCGAGGTTGAGCACGTCATGGCAACCCAGACGTTGCCGCTGAAGCCGTTCAAGACCATGGCCATCAACGTTGAAGGCACACTGCGCCCCGGCGTCACGTCCAAGGACATCATCCTTGCCGTCATCGCCAAGATCGGCACCGGCGGCGGTCAGGGCTACGTGCTCGAATATCGCGGTTCCGCCATCCGTGCACTGTCCATGGACGCCCGCATGACCGTGTGCAACATGTCCATCGAGGCAGGCGCCCGTGCAGGCATGATCGGCCCCGATGAAATCACCTTCGATTACCTCAAGGGCCGCGCCCATGCACCCGAGGGTGACGACTGGGATGCCGCTGTTGAGTACTGGAAGTCCCTGAACACCGAGGCCGACGCCGAATTCGACGCCGAGGTCTTCCTTGACGCCAACACGCTGGATCCCTTCGTTACCTGGGGAACCAACCCGGGCCAGGGTGTTTCCTTGAGCGACAACGTGCCGAACCCGGAGGACTTTGGCGATGAAAACGCCAAGGCCGCTGCCGAACGCGCGTTGGCGTACATGGATCTGGAAGCCGGCACACCGATGAAGGACATCCGTGTTGACACGGTGTTCCTAGGTTCCTGCACCAACTCCCGCATCGAGGACCTCCGCGCAGCAGCGGACATTATCCGCGGCCGCGAAAAGGATCCCAACATCCGCATGCTGGTTGTTCCCGGATCTGCACGCGTCCGTCTGGAAGCAGAGGCTGAAGGCCTCGACAAGGTATTCCTTGACTTCGGTGCAGAATGGCGTTTTGCCGGTTGCTCCATGTGCCTGGGCATGAACCCGGACCAGCTGGAACCGGGCGAACGTTGTGCCTCCACGTCCAACCGTAACTTTGAGGGCCGGCAGGGCAAGGGTGGCCGCACACACCTGGTTTCTCCTGTTGTGGCAGCTGCTACCGCTATCCGCGGAACCCTCAGCTCGCCGTCGGACCTGTCACCTGCAAGCACCGTAGCGTAAGGAGCTAACACCATGGAAAAGTTCTCCACCCACACCGGCATTGGTGTCCCGCTGCGCCAAAGCAACGTTGACACCGACCAGATCATTCCGGCCGTCTACCTCAAGCGGATCACCCGCACCGGCTTCGAGGACGCACTGTTCTCCAGCTGGCGCAAGGATCCGGAATTCATCTTGAACCGCGAGCCCTACGTTGCAGGTTCTGTACTGGTTGCTGGTGCCGATTTCGGTACTGGTTCCTCACGTGAGCATGCAGTTTGGGCCCTCAAGGACTACGGCTTCAAGGCCGTGCTGTCCTCACGATTTGCCGATATTTTCCGCGGCAACTCGGGCAAGCAGGGACTTGTTGCCGCCGAGGTGGCTCAGGATGACATCGAGCTGATCTGGAAGGTCCTGGAAAACGCTCCAGGCACCGAGATCACCGTTGACCTGGTGGCCAAGATGGTTACGGCGGGCACTGTTGTTGCCCCGTTCCAGATTGACGACTACACGCGTTGGCGCCTGCTCGAAGGACTCGATGACATTGGTTTGACGCTGCGCGACGAACCGGCCATCACCGCGTTCGAGGCCACGCGCCCGTCGTACAAGCCCACCACGCTGCCGGTGAAGGTCTAACCGCAGTAGCTTGGCAGCCGGCCCGTCCCTCAAAGGGGCGGGCCGGCTTTGTTGTATGGCGCCCTCAAATGCCCTGAAACTGCTGCGAGGGGGCCGTTGTGGACATCTGCTGGCGGCCTGCCGGGGGCGAAAGACCACCTCGGCCCCCTGAGCTCGTGAGACTGTCCAAAACGATGGCGGAAGTCCACTTTCGTCCCGCCCGTCAGGCATCTATTTCGAGGGCAACCCTGCCTCGTGGAGCAGGGCGATGAGTCTCTGGGGGTACTTGAGATCATCCCAGGTCCAGCGGACCACGTTGTAGCCCAAGGCCCGTAACCTGTTTTCACGATTCTTTTCCTCCACCACCACCTCGGAGGGTGTCTTGCCCTTGAGATACTTCTGGGCGGAGTACTTTTCGTAGCCATCAAATTCGCCGAGAGTCTTGTACTCTTCCCAATCAAAGTCGGGAAAACCGATGCGGCCCCGCCCATCTCTGAATTCCACCTGCAATGTGGGCCGCGGGAAACCGTTAAGGATCATGAATGCTCTGCTAAGGGACTCTCCGGCGGATTGAGATAGTCCGTTGGCGGCCTCCAGAACTCTCATGACGCGGCCACGTTGCGTTTCGTTGGGCAGAAGTGCGACAGAGTCGATAACGTGTTGCTCTGTGAAGGTCAGGTTCATCTGGGGTGGCGAACCAGGAAACACCTTGCCTTGCAGCAGTCTGTCCATCGCGGCCAACGACTTGGTGAGGGGGAGCCTGACGGCCATGTCACGTGCCGTTTGCACAGGCGGGGTGACCAAGAGGCCGAACATTTCCCACGGTTTCGGGTCCCGATCGATCCCGTTCAGACGATGCACGCCATTGCTGCTTTGACCCCCGATCCTGCCCCGAGGAACTATGGTCTGTACATCCTTCGGTGTGCCAATCAAGGGCAAGCCAATGATTTGTGCTGCGGATTCCCGAGCGAAAACCGGCTTGCCGACAGCAGTTTCATGAACCGACTGAATCTTCACTCGGTATTTGTGCCAAGGAGTCAATGAGCTCCAGACGTCGGCGGGTAAATAGAGCCCTCGACGGACTCGAATTAGGGCCCCGGACTTAGCCAGGCGGGACAGCCTGCGGGCCGAATGCTCGTCCTCGTATTTGCTTTCGGCTGTGATGAACGATGGGAGCTCAAAAGTATTCACAGTCCAAGGTTGCGCGTCTCCAGGCCGGATTCGACGTCGGCGGGGTGCAATTGTGGACAACAGGTGCCGCCATTGCCCCTGTGGAGGAGCCGCCGGCACAATCCCTATCGGAAGTCCATGGTTCCGACGTGTCCTCCTGACGCTGCCATTCGTTGTGGGGGCTGTCGCGGTCATTCGACATGGGTCGGCCACAGGCGGATGACCGCACTGGCCCCCGGGGCTCCCGGAACCGTCCAGAACGACGGCGGTTGTCCGGCCCAGCCCCCGGACTCACCTGCGCAAGCTGGCGCCCAACTAGCGCGCGTTCATTTCGGCATACGTAGCGGAGAAACTATGCTTGACGGAGGCTGCCGTGCTTTGCGGATGCTGGAATACAGGTATAGGTGACGATGAGCGGAATTCTGACAGTTCGAGGTGGTGTCCCGCTCAAGGGACGTGTCCAGGTGCGCGGAGCCAAGAACTTGGTTCCCAAGGCCATGGTGGCCGCATTGCTGGGAAATTCCCCATCGACGCTGCGCAATGTCCCTGAGATCAAGGACGTTGAAGTAGTTACCTCGTTGCTGCAGATTCACGGCATCACCGTGGAAAAGGATTCTGTCACCGGAGATCTGACCCTGGACCCGGCCAACGCCAAGAAGGCCTCCAGCTCGGAGATCAACACCCACGCCGGTGACTCCCGCATCCCGATTCTGCTCTGCGGACCGATGATTCACTCCATTGGCCACGCCTTCATCCCTGACCTCGGTGGCTGCAAAATTGGCGACCGCCCCATCGACTATCACCTTGAGGTCCTGCGTAAGTTTGGCGCCGTGGTGGACAAGACCGGTGGCGGAATTCTCATCAGTGCGCCCACAGGTCTTAGGGGCACCAAGATCTCATTGCCGTACCCCAGCGTCGGGGCAACCGAGCAGGTACTTCTCTCGGCCACACGCGCCGAAGGCATCACCGAACTTTCCGGTGCCGCAACCGAACCGGAGATCATTGACTTGATCGCCATCTTGCAAAAGATGGGCGCCATCATCTCTGTGCAGACGGACCGGACCATTCGCATTGAAGGCGTCAGCGAGCTCACCGGTTACGATCACACGGCCCTGCCTGACCGCAACGAATCGGCGTCCTGGGCCTCGGCGGCCTTGGTAACCGGCGGCGACATTTACGTTGAAGGCGCCAGCCAGCGTGACATGATGACGTTCGTGAACACGTTCCGCAAGATCGGCGGCGGCATGGACATTCACGATGACGGCATCCGCTTCTTCCATAAGGGCGGGGCGCTGAAGCCCTTGGTCCTGGAAACCGACGTTCACCCGGGCTTCATGACCGATTGGCAGCAGCCTCTCGTCGTGGCTCTCACGCAGGCCGAGGGCGTCTCAATCGTCCACGAAACCGTTTATGAGAACCGCTTTGGATTCACCAAGGCGTTGACGCGGATGGGTGCCAGCATCCAGCTCCACCGCGAGTGCCTAGGCAGCATCCCGTGCCGTTTTGGCCAGCGCAACTTCATTCACTCCGCCGTCATCTCCGGATCCACCCCGCTCAAGGGTGCCAAAATCAATGTCCCCGACCTGCGCGGTGGCTTCAGCCACATGATTGCCGCACTGGCCGCCGAAGGGACCTCAACGGTGACCGGCATCGACGTGATTAGCCGCGGCTATGAGCGCTTTACTACCAAGCTTCAAGGACTAGGTGCCGATTTCGACGTCCACGACTCCAAAAAGTTTGTAGGGTAAGGACCATGAGCGCTGATCAGTCTGGCAAGTCAACTTTCAAGCGCGCCTTTAAGCCCCAAGGAATGAGCCTTCGGACCAGGCTGTTCTTTGCGCTGCTGGCTGGTGTAGCGCGGTCGCTCATGAACGTTGTCCTTGGCAAGGAATGGTACGGCCTTGACCGCCTGCCCCGTGATGAAGGCTTCATCGTGGTTCCGAATCACTGCACCGAGATCGATCCTATTGTGGTGGGGCACATGCTCTACAACCAGAACATCATGCCGCACTTCCTAGCCAAGGATGGGCTCTTTAAGAACCCGATTCTTGGTGCCGCTTTACGCGGCGCGAACCAGATTCCTGTGGAGCGCAGCGGTGCGGGTGCCGGTAAATCTTTGGTTGCCGCGCAGGAAGTGCTCGACGGCGCCGGCGCGGTTGTCATCTACCCCGAAGGTACGCTCACCCGCGACCCGGAGCTGTGGCCTATGAAGGGGCGCACCGGCGCTGCCAGGCTCGCCCTGGGGACCGGCGCCAAGGTGATCCCCGTGGTCCATTGGGGTGCGCAGGAAGTCTTCCCGCGATACGCCAAGGGCTTCAAGATCTTCCCGCGCAAGAAGGTGAAGGTTGTTGTCGGCAACCCCGTGGACCTGAGCGCTTTTGCGGGAATGCCTGCTGACAAAGAAACGCTTGAGGCTGTCACCGAGGTCATCATGGCTGAACTCACGTCCATGCTGGAAGAACTCCGCGGCGAGCAGGCTCCGGCCGAGCGTTGGAACCCCGCCGCTCATCAGCAGTCGGCTCACGGCCGATTCGTTGAGCGTGGCGCCAAGGGTGACGAGCAGGAACAGACCAAGAACGACGTCGGCACAACAGAAAAAGGTGACCTCCAGTGAGCTATGTGGATGGCAAAGCGCCGGCCAAGATTGCTGTGTTGGGCGCTGGCAGCTGGGGAACCACATTCGCGAAGATCCTCGGTGACGCGGCGGCTGGAACGGACCGCAAGATTGTGTTGTGGGGACGTCGGCAGGAAGTTGTTGACCAGATCAATAATCTCCACCGCAATCCGCGCTACCTTTCCACAATCGAGCTGCCGGCGAACATCACGGCCTCCAGCGACGTGCTGGAAGTGCTGAAGGACGCCGAATTGGTGGTTCTGGCGGTTCCTGCGCAGACTCTTCGTGAGCAGCTGCGGAGCCTGGCCGGGCACCTGGCCAAGGACGCCGTCGTCATTAGTTTGATGAAGGGACTTGAGCTGGGTACTGACCAGCGCATGTCCCAGGTGATCGAGGCCGAACTTGGTTTGAGCCCCGAGCGCGTCGTGGTGATTTCCGGGCCCAACCTCGCCATGGAAATTGCGCGTCAGGAACCAACGGCCTCTGTTGTGGCGTGTTCTGACGAGAACACGGCCAAGTGGGTCGCGACGGTTTGCAAGCCCAAGTATTTCCGCCCGTACACCGTCGATGACGTGGTGGGCGTGGAGATCGGCGGGATCGTGAAAAACGTGATTGCGCTGTGCGTTGGCATCTGCGAGGGCAAGAAGGTTGGCGACAACACGAAGGCTTCCGTCATCACCCGCGGGCTGGCCGAGACCACGCGTTTGGCGCTGGCGTTGGGCGGCAAGGCTGAGACCATGTCAGGTCTGGCCGGTCTGGGAGACCTCGTGGCTACGTGCTCGTCCTCGCTGAGCCGCAACCACACCGCTGGCCGCATGCTCGGCGAAGGCTTGACCCTTGACGAGGTCAACAATCGCATGACGCAGACGGCGGAGGGCATTAAGTCCGGCCGTGCAGTGTCGGAGCTTGCCGCCAAGGTGGGCGTGGATATGCCGATCACCAACGCGGTGGTGGGCGTCCTTGAAGGTAAACTGACTGTCGATGAACTGGGCCCGCTGCTGCTGGCCCGCCAACTGAAATCCGAAGGCGATTAACGCGTGACTACCGATTCCCCTGCCACAACTGCGCCCATTCGCGTTGCCATTCTCTTTGGCGGCCGCTCCAGTGAGCACGCCGTCAGCTGTGTGACTGCCGCCGGTGTGCTGGCTGCCATTGACAGGACCAAGTACGACGTCGTCCCCATCGGTATCGCAAAAAGCGGCCAGTGGGTTTTGGCTGGCGAGGAGATCGAAGGCTGGTCACTTAAGTCGGGTGCCCTGCCGGAGGTTTTGGCGGGGGACAAGACTGTTTCCTTGGCGCACCTGGGCGGTGGGCACCAGCTGGTGGTTTCCGAGGCCAGCTCAGTTCCGCAGGAGTTGGGTTCGGTTGACGTGGTGTTCCCACTGTTGCACGGACCGTGGGGCGAGGATGGAACCGTTCAGGGACTGTTGGAACTCAGCGACACCCGTTATGTTGGCGCCGGCGTATTGGCATCGGCCATCGGCATGGACAAGCACTACATGAAAGTGGTTTTTGAGGCGGCAGGGCTGACCGTCGGCCCGTATGTTGCGGTTACTGACCGCGAATGGACCGTGGATCCGGACAAGGTGCGCACCCGTGTAGAGGCCCTTGGCTTCCCTGTGTTCGTGAAGCCGGCCCGCGCTGGATCGTCCATGGGCATCTCCAAGGTGGATTCCCTGGACGGGCTGGACGCTGCCATCGAAGAGGCGCGCGAGCATGACCTGAAGCTCGTCATTGAGGCCGGTATTGTGGGCCGCGAGATCGAGATCGCGGTCCTAGAGGGCCGGGGGAGTGACGCCCCTCGCGTCTCCTTGCCTGGTGAGATCGCCATGCTGGGCAATGAGCACGCGTTTTACGATTTTGAGGCCAAGTACGTTCAGGGCAGTGCCGTGAACCTCAGCTGCCCGGCCGACATGCCGGACGGCGATGTTGCACGCATTCAGGAGCAAGCGGCTCTGGCGTTCGACGCCGTTGGTGCTGAGGGCTTGTCCCGAGTGGACTTCTTCTACACAGAAGCCGGGGAGCTGATCATCAACGAGATCAACACCATGCCGGGCTTCACGCCCAGCTCCATGTACCCGCAAATGTGGGCAGCAACCGGACTTGCTTACCCGGAGCTGATTGATGAACTCCTGCAGCTGGCACTGAACCGCAAGGTCGGCCTCCGCTAGTCCCTGCTCGCCGCGGGTCGAGACACGCAGCTGGTCGAGCCTGTCGAGACCCTGAGCCTGTTCCCGACTCAGTCGTTGGGCTTCACACCAAGGAGTCCCGTTGTTTTGAACTGATGCACGAGCCGGCGGATTGTCCCGATCAGGCACACCACTCCGCCGCCAACCACGGCAACGAGCAGAACCAGCAGCACCGCCGTGTTTTCGCTGCTGCCTGGAAACATCGGCGTGGCCATTAGTCCGGCGATCCCTGCCACCATGATGAGCCCGCCAATCAGCATGAGTTTCAGGCCGGGGCTAAAGCGTGTTTTCGTCATGGACCGAATATAGCCCCAGCACGCAAATTCCACGCGCTGTACACGGGCTAAACTGGGGCCTTACTGATTTTGCGGAAGCACTAGTCCGCACACTTCGAGGAGCCCCACCACCCATGAGCACCCAGCCACTGCAATCGGAACCTACCCTGAGCTGGACGCAGGCGGACGTCGAGGAGACTGCCCGCTGGTTCTCCGCCAGCGGTGCGTCGGCACCCAAAAAGGTGCAGGCAGTGGATGATTCCCTCACAGCTGATGAAGCTTATCGTCTCGCCGCTCAGGGGACAGCCATGTTGTGGCAGGGCGATTACCACAATGCCCGCCAACTGCTTTCTGCCATGGCCCGGCGCCTGCCCACTTTTGCAAGGAACGACGGCGAAGACGTCGCCAAGGCTTTCTACCGCTACCGCCAGGGGCGCACGCAGCGGGCAAGGATGCTGGGCCAATTACTGGTTCCGTTGGAGCCAGGTCCGGCCGTGGCACTGCGCCGGGCACCGGATGTTTCGCAGGCATGGTTGGCAGCAGCCGGCCCCGTTGAGGAGCCAACGGTTGCAACGCTGCAGGATGTTCTCGGTGCCGTTGGAGCGTACGAATGGCGCCGCAATGGCTTGTTTGTGCAGGAACTCGATGCCGTCATCCACCCGCACTATGGGACGTTTGCGCCCATCCGTAGTGAATATCTTGCGCTCGTGGCGCAGGCAAAGCTTCCGTCAACGGAGTTGGCGTTTGATATCGGCACAGGAACTGGAGTGTTGGCGGCAATTTTGGCCCAGCGCGGCGTGAAGCGCGTCATTGCCACGGACAGTGAACCCCGCGCCATTGCGTGCGCACAGGAAAACCTTCAGGCGTTGGGTTTGGCAGATACGGTAGAGGCAACGCTGACCAACATGTTCCCGGAAGGTCGCGCACCGTTGGTGGTATGTAACCCGCCGTGGCTGCCGGGAACCGCAAATACCTTGCTGGACAACGCTGTCTATGATCCCAAGAGCCGCATGCTCAAGGCGTTCCTCACGGGACTCAAGGGTCATCTGGAACCCGGGGGAGAGGGCTGGCTGATCATCTCCGATTTGGCCGAGCACCTGGGCTTGCGTACCAGGGCAGAGCTTTTGAGCTGGATTGAAAACTCCGGGCTCACGGTCTTGGACAAGCTGGACACACCAGCCCGTCACCCGCGTTCCATGGACAGCAGCGATCCGTTCTTCGACGCCCGATCGCAGGAAGTTACATCCCTGTGGCAGCTGGGCGTCAAGGCCTAAGCCAGGAGCTACCCCGCCGAGGTGCTTGGTGCTGCAGTCTCTACGTCGCCCACGCCCACGCAGCCTCCAGTGGAGGGAATTTTGGAGACGGCTGCGGAGATTTCCGTCAAGACGGTGTCTGAGGGAATCGTGTTTTCTTCCAACACCAGCTCCGTGGCTGGATTGCGTCCGTAAGACGTGATGGTCCAGGTCGTGTTTTTTTGCTTGAGGACCCAGTCCACACCGTTGACCGTGACGCACTTGTCGGTGGTCGGCCCAAGCACCTGAACACCGCAGCGCAGAACCACCAGAGATGGATCGCCCCAGGCCGCGGTCGCCTGACTTGAGGTCGTGCGGCGTTTTGCATCGGCCAATGAATCTGGCAGGGCCACCATCATAGGAGCGCACGCCGGGTTGTTGGCGTCCTTGGCTTCGTTGATGGTTACCGACGGGGAGCAGGCGGTCAAAACAAGCAGTGCGGAGGCGGCAAAAGGCACAGCAATCCGCCAGGACCGAGAATTCAAAGGCATGGAATCAAGCTTATCGGTGAAAGCTGGGAGCATGCCCCAGCAAGTGAGCAAAAGCCAGGGATCAATAGCCGGAAGCGAAACGGGACGTTCAATCTTCGCTGGCATCACGACATGTTGATCCCGAAGGCGCTTTGCGTCTCACCGCTGGTCGAAGCGTTCGGGAGCATTCATCCGCCGATTAGTCCGTCAGGGCACCGCCCGTGACGGTCACGGGCGCCCGGTGCGCTCCGGACCTGCCGCCCACGCCGCAATCAACTCGTTGTGCTGTCCCAACGTTGGTGCGGGGGAGGGCGCAACCGAACCTGTGAGTCGCAAGGGTGAAGCGAGAGTTCTGAACCCGTCGGACTCAGTGGCCACATTGCCACGGTGCTCGGAGTGTTCGCTGGTCAGGGCTTCGTTGACCGAGTAAACCTTAGACACCGGCACCTGATGGGCTGACAGTAACTCGATTGCATCGTCGTCGGTAAAAGGGATCAGGGCCTCCTCCAGTGCGGCCCGGAATTCGATGGGGAACTTGTTGCGGCGGGTTTGCTCCATAAAGCGCTCATCCTCGAGCCACTCCGGCCGGTTCAATGCCTGCGTCAATCGGGGGAACAAGCGGTCTCCAGCAATGGCGATGGCAATGGATCCACGCCCGGTTTGGTAGGTGCTGAACGGGGTGGACATGGCATGGTCATTGCCGCAGGCTACAGGGTCCTCACCGTGAAGGGCGCGCATGCCTACGGACTCCAGCACCGAGACCAAGCTGTCCAGCATCGCAACGTCGATGTGTTGGCCCTTGCCAGTGTTCTGACGTTCATTGATAGCTGCCAGTGCTGCGATGGCGCCGTATAGACCGGGGATCACATCGCCGATGCTGATGCCGACCCGCGTTGCCTCCCCTCCAGGCCAGCCCGTGATGGACATCAGCCCGCTCATAGCCTGGGCGATGAGGTCGTAGGCCGGAGCCGATTGCAGCGGCCCGGTCTGCCCGAAGCCGGAGATGCTTACGATCACCAGCCGAGGATTTTCTTCCATGAGGCGCTCGGCGGAGAGGCCCAGCCGGTCCATGACGCCAGGACGGAAGTTTTCGATGACAATATCCGAGCGGCGAATCAGATCAAGGAGTTGCTCGCGTTCGGCGTCCGCCTTGAGATCCATGGTGACCCCGTACTTGCTGCGGTTGAACAGCCGGTAGTAGGCGGACTCCCCGTTGTACCAGGGGCCGAAGTGGCGGGAATCGTCGCCGTCGGGACTTTCCACCTTGATGACCTCGGCGCCCAAGTCCGCCAGGATCATGGCACAGAACGGTCCCGCCAGTACGCGCGATAGATCCAACACCCGCAGTCCTTCCAAAGATCCGGGCCTATTCAAGGCGGCAGGCTCGGTGGCGAGGTTTGCGGGGCTGGCGGAGGTCATCACAAATACGATCCTTTGGGAGAGAACAGCCCGGCTGTCCCGGGAGGTGTAACTACCATCACAGCATCGAATGCCAGCGATCGGCGGTCTCACCGCTCGGATCACGTCTGTGATCACAGACGTGATCCGGCTAACATAGGGTCATGGGTTCACAGATTCTGCCGCAGGTGCCGGCCGCCAAAAACGTCTTGTCGGTGCTTCGCTACATCGCGTCCCAGGCAGGTCCTGTGGGAGCCGCAGCCATTGCCCGGGATATGGATCTGCCCCGCTCCACCACCTACCATTTGCTAACAGCCCTGATAGATGACGGCTTTGTGGTGCACCTTCCCGAAGAGCGCAAATACGCTCTGGGAGTTACCGCCCACGAGCTCGGCACGGGCTATTCGCGCCAGGTTCCGCTGCAGCGCCTTGCCCGCTTTCCCTTGGCGCAATTGGTGGAGCGGACCAAGCGCACAGCCCACCTGGCCGTCATGCACGGCCGGGAGGTCATCTACGTCATTGAGGAGCGCGCCAAACGGCAAAGTGCTCTGGTGACTAATCCGGGTGTTCGGCTGCCGGCGCACCTGACGGCAAGTGGCAGGGCCATGTTGGCCGCCATGTCTGCTGACCAGCTGGCAGCCCTGTATCCGGGGCCGGAGGCCTTCGCCACACGGTACGAGTCGGGGGTGCAGTCGGTGCCTGCGCTGAATGAGCTTCTGGCGCGGATCCGGGAGCGGGGTTTCTCGTGGGAGCAAGACGAAGTGACAGATGGCTTCTCCAGTTTGGCTGTGGCCGTGCTGGACCGCACCGGCCTGGCCGTTGCCAGCGTGACCTTGACAGTTGCCAATCGACCGCCACTGACACCTGCGGCGGCTGCGAGGAATGCAGCTGAAGGCGTTGTTCAGGAACGAACAGTTCATTTGGAGGAGCTGGCTACCCTATGGTTGCCGGAAGTGACTCGCTGCGCGACGGAAATTTCGCGGCGACTGCGTCCCAGCGGCTAGAGCGGCAAGATTCGTCTGGCAAACCGTCTCGGATCTGAGAATCCATGGGAAGGGCTACTATTCGCCCCATGGAGTGGGTCTTCATGGGTAACGTGGCGATGAAGCCCCGTGCGTGCGTCGCGGTACCGCACCAACATCACGAAGGAAACTCCTACATGAGCGCTCACACTGCCAATCTGAAAACGTCGGTGCTAGAAGACCTCCGGGCATCGCTGGGCAACAAGGTCACCACTGATGACGCCGTCCGATCAGCCCGGGGCCATGACCGCTCCCACTTGCCGTGGGAAGCGCCCCTGGCCGTGGTGCAATGCGCCAGCACCGAGGATGTTTCCGCCACCCTCGCCATTTGTTCACATCACGGTGTCTCCGTTGTGCCGATCGCCGCGGGTACGGGACTTGAAGGCGGGGCCAACAGCACTGCCGGCTCCATTTGTCTAGACATTTCCGGCATGGACAAGATCCTGCGCATTGAGGCTGATGACTTGGATGCCACTGTCCAAGCGGGCGTCATGAAAAGTTCACTCAACGAGGCCTTGGCGCAGCACGGGCTCACGTTTCCTGTAGGTCCCGGAGTGGATGCCAGCGTCGGTGGCATGGCCTCGACAGGTGCCAGCGGAACTACTGCCGTGCGCTATGGAACCATGAAGGAAAACGTCCTTGGCCTGACGGTGGTGCTCGCCGATGGCACTGTCATCAAGACCGGCGGCCGCTCGCGCAAGTCGGCGGCAGGCTACGACCTGACTCACCTGTTCGTGGGGGCCGAAGGAACCCTGGGCATCCTGACAGAGGTGACGCTGCGGGTCTACGGCATCCCACAAGCCAGCAGCGTCGCGATTTGCTCCTTCGCCACCTTGGAAGAGTGCATCGCCGTCGTCCAAGCCACTCTTGAATCAGCAGTGCCCATCTCCAGAGTTGAGCTGCTCGACGACGTCACCGTCGACGCCGTCAATCGCTATAGCAGCCTGGGGCTGCCCGTCATGCCGACGCTGATTTTCGAATTTGAGGGATCTCCTGCCAACATCGCCGAACAAAGTGAAACGGTGCGCGGACTTGTCAGCCAGCACGGCGGAATCGGTTGGGATTATGCCAGCGATCCCGAGCAGATGGCCCGCATTTGGCGAGCCAGGCACGACGCCCTGCCGGCTTACACAGCATTGATCCCCGGCTCGAGCACCTGGTCAACGGACGTTTGCGTGCCCGTCTCCAGACTGGCAGAGTGCATCACCTTGACTAAGGCTGACACCGACAACGAAGGGGTGCTGGCACCTATTGTGGGTCACGTGGGAGACGGCAACTTCCACCTCGCCTTTGTCCTCCCTCCCGGGGACGACGACGTACTGGCCAAGGCTGCGGCCATCAACAACCGACTCGTGGAACGGGCCTTGTCGATGGGCGGGACCTCAACGGGGGAGCATGGCATTGGCTTGGGCAAAACAGCTTCTTTGGTTAAGGAACACGCCACCGCGATTCCTGTCATGATGGCCATCAAAAACGCCCTGGACCCACAGGGCATTCTGAATCCGGGCAAGGTACTAGCCGCCTCCTGACCCAACACAAGAAGGACCGGCACGGAAACTCCGTGCCGGTCCTTCTTGTCGATATCGGTGATGCCAGTGCTACGCCGCTAGCCAACTATCCACGGATCGGAGCACAGCAGCTTCTGCCGCCCGGGACCCGACAGTGACCCGAACACCCTCGCCAGCAAAGCTGCGAACACTCACGCTGTGGGCTAAGCAGGCCGCCTCGAGCGCGCTCGCAGATTCGCCCACGGGAAGCCATAGGAAGTTCCCGCCACTGTCCGGCAGCGCTAAGCCGCGGGCGGCCAGTGCGTTGTGCAGGGTAGCGCGGCCTTCCTGAACCGTTGACACATTCGCTGCCAGCGCCTCAGTGTCATCGAAGGCGGCGACGGCTGCTGCCTCGGCAATGGCGTTCAGTCCAAAGGGAGGCGAGACTGCCCTGACGTGGGCGGCCAGGTCAGGGTGTGCCACCATGTATCCGGCCCGCAACCCCGCCAAACCGTACGCCTTCGAGAAGGTGCGCAGGATGACGAGATTGGGGTGAGCGCCCAGCAAGGCGAGACTGTGCTGGGAGGAGGCCTCGGCGTCGTCCGTGAATTCTACATACGCCTGATCCAAAACCACCACCACATGGGCGGGGATACGAGCCAGAATCTCCGCCAGCTCCTCCGCGCCCAAAACAGTACCCGTGGGGTTGTTGGGACTGCAGAGGATGAGCGCCGCGGTGGTGTCAGTGACGGCCTCGGCCATGGCGGCCAAGTCATGGCGATGATCCGGCCCCAACGGCACCTGAACGTCCCGGGCCCCTGTCTGCCGCACCAGTATGGGGTAGGCCTCATAGCTGCGCCACGCAAAAACCACCTCCGTGCCCGGGCCGGCGAACGCCGTCAGCAGCTGCTGAAGCACGGCGAGTGAGCCAGCACCAGCAACTATCTGTTCCGCGGCGACCCCCAAACCCCGGCTGAGCGCCGCAGTCAGGTGATCTCCCTGAAGGGTGGGGTACTGCTGGCAGTGCTTTGCCGCAGTGTCAATGGCGTCCAGCACTGCCCGGGACGGATGCAAAAAGGACTCGTTCGACGACGCCCGCCAGGTAGGCGGGAGCTGCCCGCCCGCCTTGGAATAGACGGGCAGCGAAGCCACCAAATCCCTTGGCCGGGGAAGGGCGGAGCGCTCAGCAGCGGCGTGGATCGTGTTCAAGGTGAGGTCCTTTGGGTACTGGGTCTCTGTCTCGGTCTCAGGGTCTCTGGCGCAGCTAGCGGACGGTGACGGGATCGGGGGAGATATCGCCGTCGGCCGGGTAGATCATCTCTGCAGGCGGGTGGTTGAAGCGCTTGGCCACCGGGTAGTAGACAAGGGCTGTGATTACTAGGCCCACGATCCAGGAGATGTCGGCACCGCCCAACAGGGGAGTGATGGGGCCGGTGTACATGTGCTGGGCCAGGAACGGGATCTGCACGATGACGCCGAGTACGTAGGTGAGCAGTGCCGGAACATTCCAGGCGCCGTAGCGGCCCTTGGGATCGTAGAGTGCCGGGACGTCCACCTTTTCCTTGGAGGAGAAGTAGAAGTCCACCAGGTTGATGGAGCTCCACGGGATGAAGACCATCAGCAGCAGGAGCACAAAGTTCTTGAAGTTGGAGACGAAGTCATCTGATGCTGCGATGGCGATGATGACAGAGACAGCGATGAAGCCGATGACGTAAGCGAAACGGACCCACGGGGCGAAGCGGAGCTGGCGGGTGAAGGCGCTGACGGAGGTCAGGATCGTCATGTAGCCGCCATAGGCATTGAGTGTGTTCACTGTCAGTTTGCCGACGACAACCACGATGTACATCAGCACGGCGACGGCGCCGCCACCGGCCAGCTCACCGACGAAGGCAACCTGTCCGTCCAGGAACTCGTGACCGGCGGCCATGGGGATAGCTGCGAACAGGGCGCCGAGGGTCATGGACCACTGGGAACCCAAAACCGAACCCGAGAAGCAGGCCAGGAACGTTTTGCGAGCAGGCGTGGTGGCCGGCAAGTACCGGGAGTAATCGGCAACGTAGGGGCCGTAGGTCAGCTGCCAGCCGGCGCTGAGGGAGATGGCGAGTAGGAACGTGGGGAAGGCAAAGCTGCCCACATTCATGACAGCGCCGACGTCGTGCTTGATGAAGAGCTGGATGGCTAGGTACGTGAAGCCGATGATGCCAACGATCGTGGAAATTCGGCCCAGCATGTGTATGTACTTGTAGCCCATGGTGGCCACGATCACTGTCAGGACGCCGAAGACGATCACACCAAAGGCGGGGTTGCCCGTGGGGATGATTTGCTCCACTGCTTGGCCGGCTAGCACGGCGCCGGTGGCTGCGAAGCCGAGGTACATGACAATCACTAGGACCAGCGGGATGACAGCACCCAACACGCCGAACTGGGCACGGCTGGAGATCATCTGCGGCATGCCGAGCTTGGGGCCCTGAGCTGCGTGCAGGGCCATGACGGCGCCACCAAGGATGTTGCCGACGAACAAGCCGATGATGCCCCAGAAGGCGTCGGAGCCAAAGATGACTGCCAAGGCGCCCGTGACGATCGCCGTGATCTGCATGTTGGCCCCAAACCACAGGGTGAACTGTCCGAAGGGCTTTCCGTGGCGCTCGCTGTGCGGCACGAAATCGATGGATCTGCGCTCAATGGCGGGTCCGCTCTTTCTAACCGTTTGAATTCTTGACATGGCATTCCTCCGATGGAATCTGCTTGGCTCAGTGACCTTGTTTCTTCATCTATCTGAGCATGAATGCCCCCGGCCCGAGTGATCTGATTCACCAATGTCGTCTGTGATTCGAGACGAGCTGCCGGTTTGTGTGATCTGACCCACCATCTGGCTTGGGGTCGGGTTATGTTCGAAGGGTGCCGTCCCGACCACCCCTTGGAGGAGATTTCTCTTGACCGCCACCACCGACGCCGCCGCCGCTTCAGCAAAGTCCGCCGCGGCAGCTCAGTCCGAGCTGCCGTACCTTGACGGCGACTTCTTCTTCTTTGAAAGCCTGCTGCCCGCGAATGAGCTAGCCCGGCTCAACGAGATCCGCGACTGGATGGAAGCTAACGTCCGCCCCATTTCCCGCGACTTCTGGAACCGCAGCGAGTTTCCCGTCCACCTGATCCCCAAAGTGGCCGAGCTGGATATGATCAGCCCCGTCCGCCGCCAGGGCCACTCCCACCTGCTGGCCGGCATGATTACTGCCGCGATCCACCGGGTGGACGCCTCCTTCGGAACCTTCTTCAGCGGCCATGACGGTCTGTTCACCGGTTCCATCGAGTTACTGGCCTCCGACGAGCAAAAGGCGGCTTGGCTGCCTGACATTTATGCGCTTCGGAAAACCGGCGTTTTTGCCATCACCGAACCGTTGGCTGGCTCAGACGTTGCCGGTGGCACACAGACCACTGCTGTGCAGACAGGGGATTCATGGATCTTGAACGGGGAGAAGCGTTGGATCGGCAACTCGACGTTCTCCGACTACGTCATTGTCTGGGCCAAGGACGTTGCTGACGACCAGGTCAAGGGCTTCCTCGTGGACACGGCCACCGCCGGCTTCACGGCAACCTTGATTGAAAATCGTATTGCCTTGCGTGCGGTCCAAAACGCCGACATTGTCCTCAAAGATGTGGTGGTTCCTTCCTTCTTTAAGCTCGCCAACGCCAACAGCTTCCGCGATACCAACAAGGTGCTCAAGACCACCCGCGCCACTGTGGGCTGGCAAGCCGTGGGAATTCAATTGGCCGCTTTTGATGTTGCGCGCAAATACGCTGTTGAACGCCACCAGTTCGGCAAGCCGATCGCCAGCTTCCAGCTCATTCAAGAACAGCTGGTCACCATGCTGTCCAACGCGCAGGCGTCCATGGGCATGATGGTGCGGCTGGCCCAGATGGAAGACGAGGGTACTACGCGCAACGAACATTCGGCCATGGCCAAGGCCTTCGTGACCAAGTGCATGCGCGAATCGGTGGCCCTGGGCCGCAGTATCCTGGGCGGCAACGGTATCTCCGTGGACTATGAGATGGCCAAGATCTTCTGCGACGCCGAGGCAATCTACACCTACGAGGGAACCTATGAGATTAACGCCTTGGTGGCCGGGCGCGCGATCACCGGGATTGCGGCCTTCGTCTAAGGGTTACTGAGGCAATAGACGCGGCCTCGATAATCGCCTGCTGCGACTACGACTTCCGCCGCTGCGACGACTTCTTCGGCGGCGGCAATTGTGGCCGCTGTAACCGGACGACAGACCTAGGATCTCAGGCCGCTGTGGATACTGCTGGGCCGTCGTCGGAGGACGTACTGGCACGGACCGGCGCTCAGACAGCACGGCCGCTGGTCGGCGGCGTAGCAGTGTTGATGCTGGGCGGTTTGGCCTTGATGTTCATCCGTCGCGGAAACCACGCGTAGGACTTAACTGCACGAGTCTCTCGCCCCTGGAGGCTGAATTTCGTGGGCGCAAGGCAGCCACAGCGTCCGTGTCACGTACCTACTTGCTGGTGCCCGCCGTCGGCCATCTAGGCGATCCGTATGATATTTGCATGAGCCCTGACACTGAGCAGTTCCACAGCCGGTTGCGCATGAGGATGCGTGCCCGCGCCACCGATGAGCCTCACCGCGCATCGAGCCAGCTAGAGCTGCTGTTCGATCTGACGTTCGTTGTGGCGATCGCCAGCATCACAGCGCAGTTGGCGCACGGCATCACCGACGGGCACGGATTTCAGACAGTCATCCCGTTCCTGCAGGTGTTTTTCGCCATCTGGTGGGCGTGGATGAACTTCACCTGGTTCGCCTCGTCATTCGATACGGACGATGCACCATATCGGGTGTTGACGATGGTGCAAATGGGTGGGGTGCTTGTCCTTGCGGCCGGTGTTCCAGCTGCATTCAACGATGGTGACTTCCTGCTCGTGACGCTTGGCTATCTCCTCATGCGGCTCGGCCTGATCGTCCAGTGGGTCCGTGCGGCCGTGGAAGACCCGGCCAGTAGGAGGACTGCATCACGGTACGCCATTGGCATCGCCGTGGTTCAGCTCGGGTGGATCCTGCGACTGCTTTTGGATCAGGCCGGTCTGCTGCCCAACCTGTGGCAGGTACCGGCGTTCATCGCACTCGCGATGGCCGAACTCCTCGTTCCCATGTGGGCTGAACGCCATCACAGCACCAATTGGCATCCGCATCACATTGCTGAGCGCTACGGACTTTTCGTGATCATTTTGCTCGGTGAGAGCGTTCTGGCTACGTCAACGGGTGTGGCGGCGTCGCTGGATGCTGGGGGAGTCAGCGGGGCATTGGTCACCATCTCGGCGGCAGGACTAGTGATTCTATTTGCGCTCTGGTGGATCTACTTTCTGGAACCCACCGGGAACGGGCTCTCCTCGAATCGCGACAAATCCTATGTCTGGGGATACAGCCACTACGCCATTTTCGCTGTGCTGGCGGCACTGGGAGCGGGACTCGAAGTCGCTGTCGAGCAGACCGGCCACCATCTCGACGTCTCGGCAGCGACTGCTGCGTACGGTGTCTCGATACCCGCCGGCCTGTTTCTGCTGTTGTTCTTGGCTGTCCATCGCCCGATCGTCGAGCACCCTGTGGTTCGCCCGTCAGTGATACTCCCCGCTGCGGTGGTGGTTCTGGCGTTGCCGCTGAGCGTGGGCCTCATCGGTGTTGTTGGCGTCGTTGCGCTGATCGCTGTCATCTGTGCACTGGTAGTAGTGGTGAGCGTTCTTAGACGCACAAGCGTCCACTTTTCGAACTGAACAGGAGCCATGCACGGGTGCTGGATCTAACCAGATAACAGCGTTCTGCCTCAACGACAGTGCGTCCGTCAATCATTTGGACGATACGTCGTGCTATTTCTCGTCCGGCCCGAGGTCGGGGCCAGCCACGAACCGAATGTCAGTGGTGCTGCTGCCGTGTAATTCGAGAATGGCGAGCTCGTTGTCGCCTGTGCGGATCAGTGGACCGGGCACGTATAGGGTGCGCTGCGGTCCCCGGCTCCAATACCGGCCGAGATTGAAACCATTGACGAACGCATTGCCCTTGGTCCATCCGTCAAGACGGAGGAATCTGTCACCTGGGCCGTCCGCCTGAAAAGTACCGAACGACACTGAGGGGCCGGGTATCGCTTCGGAAACGCCGACGGCAACGGAGTCCTGGGCTGCCTCCCGGTACTTGTCCAGTGACCCTAGACCCATGGCCTGAAGGTCCCAATTGAGGAGTTCTGTGCCGTTGAGGATCGCCGGTCCCATGAGACCCTTGGCCTCGCCAATACGTTGCCCGTAGTTCACTCGGCCCTGGTCCTCGAGCAGAATCTGCAGGTGGCCCGCCGCCGGAATGACGATAGAGCGTTCGCCTAGTTCCCGGCTCAGAACGCCCACAGGGGCGCCGTCGAGGAAGAACTGTGCACGGTCCCGAATCTCGTCGAATGAGAGCACCCCGCCCTGGTCCAGGGTGGTTTCGTACAAATAGAATCCGCGGTATTGGCCGGTGACTTCCACCCGCGGCACAGCACCGGGCACCCGGGTTGTTGGCGTGCCGCCAGCGGACAGCAGCGGTACGTAATGAGAAACGGTCACAGCTGCGGTCTCTGCAACGGGGCGCTCAGGCGGCACGTCCGAGGTGACGGGGAAGTGCTTGGCAATGACATCCCGAAACGCAAAGTATTTAGCCGTTGGCTGCCCGTCTTCGGACAGCGGAGCGTCATAGTCGTATGAGGTGATGGTCGGCTCGTAAATGCCCTTGTCATTGGCACCATTGGTGAAGCCGAAATTGGTCCCGCCGTGGAACATATAGATATTGACGGAAGCCCCCGCCGACAGCAGCGCATCAAGTTCTGCCGCGGAGTCAGCGGCGTCGGTGGTGTGGTGATGGGTGCCCCAATTATCGAACCAGCCATTCCAGAACTCAGCACACATCAGCGGACCGGTGGGTTGGCGTTCGCGCAGGAACGCAAGCCGTTCAACCGACCGCGATCCAAACGTGCCGGTCTTGTGCAGCTCCGGCAACGATCCGTCCTCGACCATGGTCCTGAACGGCTGATCACAGCTAAACAGGGGCACATCAATACCTAAGCGCTTGGTGAGGTCCACCAGATGCCGCAGGTAGACCTTGTCGCTGCCGTACGCGCCGTACTCATTCTCAATCTGCACCAGAATGACGGGACCACCATGCGTAATCTGCCGCGTCACTACGATGGGAAGCAAGGCCTCGAAGAATGAGCCGACGGCGGCGAGGTAGCCGGGCTCGCTGCTGCGCACCCCGATGGTGGGGTCAGTAAACAGCCACGCTGGCAGGCCCCCGTTGTCCCATTCGGCACAGATGAACGGGCCTGGCCGCACAATGGCACGCATGCCCTCGGCCGCGACGAGATCGAGGAAGTGGCCCAGATCCAGGTCGCCTGCGGTATCGAAGCGGCCGGGAACCGGCGAGTGCTCGTTCCACGGAACATACGTCTCAATTGTGTTCAGGCCCATGAGCCGGGCCTTGCGGATGCGGTCTGCCCACAGATCCGGATGGACACGAAAATAGTGGATGGCGCCGGAGAGAATCCGGAACGGTTCGCCGTTCAGGAGGAAGTCCTGCTCGCCAATGATGAAGGTGTCCGCGGCGGCTGCATGGGGTTCTAACACAAGCTGGTTCCTGTCAAAGATTGGTATCCGTCAAAAGCTATGGGGCTCGCAATGCCGCATGGAAAGAGTATGAGGCGTTGCTCCAGATTACGAAAAGCAGCGGCGCCGGCGCCAGTGCGACGCCCAGAACGGGCTGCAGCACCGCGGCCGACACGATGATACCCAGCAGGACCAACATGCCCAGGCTGAGATACCAGCGCTGGACCACAAAATACAGGGCGGCCTTCAGAATGCTTTTGAGATGAGTTTCAGGCAGAAGTACGACGCCGGCAATCACCGTCACCGTCAGGCACACCGACACTGCGGCAAGGACGACGAGTAAGGGCATAAGGACTGCCGCCCCCGGCATCGCCTGAACGGCTACCAAGTCCACACCGAGGAACAACAACAGTGCAACGGCAGCCACACCAAGCAGTGCGGTCCGCTTGAAACTACGCTTGTAGCCCTTGAGGAAAGCCGCCACCGGCTTGACCGTTCCGGCGTCGTCATTCAACGCGCGGAAGGAGGCGAAGATACCTCCGAGGGATGGCGCAATGGTGACCGAGAGGAGCAGGAAGAACGGCCACGCAGCTGCCGGATCCGCTACCAAGGCCAGGCAGAACACCAGCGGAGCATTAGCTAGGGCTAGCAGAGCGTTCCCGGCTAGGAAGGTGTAAACAAACGCGAACATGCTCCCAAAGGTTTCAAATCCAGGACCAACCCACCGGCGCTTCCGTGGCTCCGTCATGTGCCCGCTGACGGCACTCATCCTTTCATTCCGCTCGTGGCGATGCCTTGGATGAAGTAGCGCTGACCGATCAGGAAGATGATGAGGATGGGCACCACCGAGATGACCGAGCCGGTCATGATCATGGCGTATTCGGCGTCGAACTGGCCCACAAAGGAGCGCAGACCCAGCTGAACAGTCCACAAGCGGTTGCTGGTGAGGTAAATGAACGGACCCATGTAATCGTTCCAGGTGTTCACGAAGGTCAGCAACGCCAGGCTGGCTAGTGCCGGCTTGGACAGTGGCAGAATCACGCGGGCCCAGATGCCGTACTCGCTCAGGCCGTCAATGCGTGCGGCCTCACACAGTTCGTCCGGGATGGTCATGTAGTACTGGCGCATCAAGAACACGCCAAACGCTCCAAAGGCTTGCAGCAAGATCAGTGAGGTGAAGCTGTTCGTCAGGCCCAGCTTTTGCATCATGATGTACTGCGGCACCATGTAGGCCTGCCACGGCACGGCGATGGTGCCGATGTAGGCCAGGAACAACACATCACGGCCACGGAAACGGACCTTGGAGAAGCCGTAGGCAGCCAGCGAGCCGGTGAGGACTTGCAGAATGGTGATGATGACGGCCAGGTACAGCGAGTTCTGCAGGTACCCCATCATGGGAATCCGGGTCCAGATGTCCGTGTAGTTACTCCACACGAACTCTTGCGGGATCCATTGAATAGGAACTGTGAGAACCTGATTGTTTTCCTTCAGCGAGGAGGAAACCATCCAGAAGAAGGGAACAAGGAGCGCAGCCACCAGCACAACAAGAACACCGTAGATGATCACGTTGGCCATGCGCGATTTCTGTGCTCGCGTTTTGGGCCGGGATGACCTTGTTTTCTGGGGTGCGCCCCGGCCGAGGCGGCCTGTGTGCAGCGCGGAGCCAAGGAGAGGCGCTTCGGCTTTGAGATCTTCTGCCATGTTAGTCATTAGCGTTCCCCTCGCTGTTGGATTTTAAACTGCAGGACGGTCACCGTCAGGACGATGAGGAACAGGACCAGAGAAATCGCCGAGGAGTAGCCAAACTTCCCTTCGCCAATTCCTTCCTGGTAGATCAGCTGGGATAGGACGGTGGTGGACCGGCCGGGGCCGCCGTCGGTCATGACCACGATCAGGTCAAAGACCTTGAAACTGGAAACGGTCAACATCACCAAGACGAAGAAGGTGGTGGGCCGCAGCGACGGGATCGTGACATTCCAGAACCGCTGCCAGGCACTTGCGCCGTCAACTTCGGCGGCTTCATAGAGTTCGCTCGGAACTGCCTGAAGGCCGGCTAAGTACAGGATCATGTAGTAGCCCATGTCGCGCCACACGCTGGTGATAATCACGGCGGGCAGGGCCCAATCGGAGCTGGACGTCCAGCCCGGGGGATTGGCCACGCCCACCGTTTGCAGGAACTGGTTGATGGGGCCTGTCTCCGGGCTAAAGAGCATATTCCAGACGACGGCGACGGCCACCAGCGAGGTGACGTAGGGGAAGAATATTGCCACACGGAAAAAGCCAATGCCTTTGAGCTTGCGGTTGAGCAGCATCGCTAGGGCAAGGGCCAGTCCCATGGTGAGCGGCACATGGCCGAGCGCGTAAAACAGCGTGTTGCGCAGGGCAATCCAGAAGGAGTCGCTGCCGAGCATGCGCTGAAAGTTCTCAAGACCTACCCATTTGGGGGCGCTGAATGAGTCCCACTCCATGAAGGAGAGAGCAAAGGCGGCCAGCACGGGTATGAGTGTGAATGCCAAAAAGCCAAGGAAGTTCGGCAGGATGAACGACCAGCCGATGAGCGTATTGCGCCTAGCCTGTTTCCTGTTGCCACGGCTGAGCACTGGTGCCGTAGCCGGAGTAATTGTTTCAGTAGTCATGATGACCGCTCCCGGGCTGGGAACGTTCCTCCATTTCAGAATCCGGAGTGTTCGGGCCAGATACGGTGCCGCGCTGGGCTGAGAAGCCAAGGCGCGGCACCGTACCGGTGGGAGTGTTACTGGTTGAGAACTTCTTTTTTGACGCGCTTATCCATCTCGGCGATGCCGTCATCAACGGAGGTTTCGCCAACCATGATCAGGTCATGCTCTTGGTTGAGGATGGTGTCCGTGGCAGCTGACTTGTCACTGACGGGCATTTCCAGCGCGGTGGTATCGGGGGCGAAGGCCTTCTTCGACAGATCATCCGTGGGCATGCCGTCCAAGTTGAAGTAGGCCTCGGTCACAGACGAATCCTGCAGCGCAGGCACTACACCAATCGCGGAGATTGCCTTGGCTCCATCGGCACCGGCGGCCCACTCAATGAACTTCTTCGCTTCATCGGAGTGCTTCGCATTCTTGTTCACGGCGAATGCCGTGGGCGAACCAAACGTGGTGATCTCGCCGTCGGCCGTCTTCTGCGGCATGGGGGCCAGACCCCAATTCACATCCGTCTTGCCACCTTTTTTCGCCTCGAGGATTCCGGCGATGTACCAGGTACCCATCGGCATCATGGCGGCCTGTCCGGTCTCAAACATGGTGCGGTAGCTGGTCTTTTGGCTCTTGGCTGTGCCGTATTCGAGGGTGGCGCCGCTCTTCTGGAGATCCAGCGTGGTGTTGTACTGATCCTTCATGAAGGCGTACTCGCCGCTGTTCTGGTCGGCGCCATTCTGGGCCGCTGCAATGGCCTGAACAACTGAACGCCAAGTGTGCTGGTAGGTTCCATAGACCTTTTTGCCGTCCTTGGTTGTGCTCAGCTTCTTGGCTATGTCCGAGTACTGCTCCCACGTCAGGTTGGTGGGGTCGGCAATACCGGCGGCCTTGAACATGTCCTTGTTGTAGTACATGAGCCAGAAATCCTGACGATATGGGGCGGCATAGTATTTGCCGTCCATATCGAAAGCATCGATGCCGGCGAGCTTGTCCTTGCCGACTGCGTCAACTACGCCGTTGATTTCCTGCAGCTGGCCCTTGTTGGCGTAGCGGGAGTAGTCAATGACGTTCTTCATGGTCAGTACGTCCGTGGTGTCACCGCCGGCCAGCATGGTGGTTACCTTCTGTGGGTAATCGTCAGCCAGGATGTCTACCGGTTCAATGTGGATGTTGGGGTTGGCAGCCTCATAAGCAGTGAACAGGGCTTTGAATTCCGGTGTGCCCTCGTAGTTCCAGACGGATACGCTCAGGGTGGTTTTGCCTTCCTGATCGCCACCATTATCGGCGGGACCGGCAGCCCCGGCACAGGCTGAGAGGCTCAGCCCGGCCGTCAGCGCCAGCGCCATTGCGGTGAAAGTTCTGCGCTTCATTGCGTTTCTCCTTGGTGTTTTTCGTGTTGCCGCTGCTGCGGCCTGGTAGATGTTGGTCTTGGCGGAATCATGCGGACGTTCGGGGCGAGCTACGCGCTCAGTGAGAGGTCGTCGTGGAGTACCTGAGCCACAAGGTCCTTGCCTGAGAGGTACCGTTCGAGGTCGTTGAGGGCGGCATCGGACATCCTTCTGGTTTCCGTGCCGAGTGACCCCGCAATATGCGGTGTGAGCATCACATTGGGCAGATCGTAGAGGATGGAGTCCGCCGGGAGGGGCTCCGGGTCGGTGACATCCAGCAATGCTTGGATACGTCCCGTGGCGCATTCAACTTCGAGGGCCTTTGTGTCGACCAGCGCTCCGCGGGCCGTGTTGATCAGCGTCGCGTTGTCCTTCATCATCTGAAGCTCTGCCGTGCTGATCATGTTCCGCGTTTCCGGCAGATCCGGTGCATGGATGGTGACAACATCGGAGTTGCTCAGGAGCTCTTTCAAGGGGACCAGCTTGCCACCGGCAGCCGCCACCAAGAGGGGGTCAACGTGAGGATCGCTGACGAGGCATGTGACATCTTGGAGCTGCTGGACCAACTTGACCACACGGCGTCCGATGCGTGAGAAGCCCACCACTCCGATGACGCGTCCGATGTTGCCCAATTCGCCACGGCCTGAAACGTAGTTCCAGTCTTCACGGAAGGTTCGAGCATCGTTGGCTAGCACCTGAGCCTTTTTGCCTGCCAAGACAATCGAAGCAAACGTGAACTCAGCGACTGGGATGGCATTCGCGTCAGCGCCGTTCGTGACCGTGATGCCCCGGTCCCACAGTTCGTCGGTGACGAAGCTCCGGACGGTTCCGGCGCAGTGGAATACTGCCCGCAGTTTCGGCATGCGCTCTAACCGCTCGGCATTGAGCTGGGGGACACCCCAGCTGGTCAGCAAGATTTCCACATCTTCCAGATGCCCAGACATTTCGGGATCTTCCAGGGAATCAGTCCACGGTTGCGTTCCCAGATCGACTAGCTCTGCCAGCCGTTCGAGCCGTGTGGAATCGAATTGATCGGCAAAGGTTTCGCGATTCATGACCAGCAGGGCGTGAGGCTTTTGCGTCATTGGCGGAGTCTCCCTTCGGGTCGTGGCCGGAATGTTCGACCAGTTATTTATGTGTTGCGTCACATCTAATAATCAGTACATACTGATAAACGAGATTGTTCAATCAAGATAATCGAAGTTGAACTAAAACATTCAAGCTCGAACAATTGAGAGGGAATTGCGATGGCGGAATACCCCGGAACCGCATCCGCAGATGAATTGCATGTGGTGTCATCCGGACCTCTCAGTGCTACTGGACCCCTCGGCGCAATTTGGGGTCGCAAGGCCACTCACGATTCTCTGGAGTCGCTTTTGGCTGGTGCGCGGGATCGGCTCAGCATCCGCCCGGCAGATGATGTCGCCTGGCGAGGGGTGGCTCCGGCTTCGGTTGAGTTGCTGGTTGATCAGGCATCAGCAGAGCGCGGTTCACCGTGGCCGCACCCGCTGGTATCGCACTATTCCCGTTACTTCCGTGACGGAAACCGCACCGCATATGAGGGAATGGTGGGAGCGAGGCAGCAGCGCCTTACACGAGCGGTGGTGATGTCGGCGCTGCACCGCGATGCCGAAGAGTGGCTCGACGAAGTTGTTGACGGCGCCTACCTGTTATGCGAGCAGAGCTCGTGGAGCTGGGCGGCGCACGATGATGTTTTCGCTGTCTCGGGCGATGTTGTTCCCGATCCGGACCGACCTTATGTGGATCTTGGCGCCGGTGAGGTCGCTGCCCAGCTTGCATGGATTGATCTGGTTCTCGGGGATCGATTAGACCAGAGGGCACCAGGCCTGAGGCGGCGTCTTCGCTATGAGACGCAACGCCGGGTGATCCAGCCCTTTGTGGATCGACTCGACTGGCACTGGCTCGGTCTCGACGGCGATGTTCACAACTGGAACCCTTGGATTCATTCGAACATCATCACCGCAGCCCTGCTTCTAGTAGATGACCCGAAGCTCCAGGCGCACACCATTTCCAGGTGTATTGAGGGACTGGACCGTTTTTTGGCATCGATCCCGGACGACGGCGCCATTGATGAAGGCTTCGCCTATTGGTGGAACGGTGCCGGCAGAGCACTGGAAGGACTGGCCGTCCTGGACGAAGCGAGCGGCAGGGTTCTGGCCGCTGATGTCCCGGTAGTCCGGGAAATGGTCGCCTTTCCGCACCGGATGCATCTGGGCGACCGGTGGTTCCTGAATGTGGCCGATGGTCCAGCCCGTGCAGCTGAGGGATTGCCGTGGGACATGCTGTATCGCGCGGCCATCCGCACCGGCGATACACAAGCGGCGCAAAACGCTGGCGCGTTCGTTCGTGAACAAGTGGATTCAAAGGCCGGACTTGGCCGGGTCCTTCATTCCTTGCTCCAGCCTGTGCCCGGGCCTGTGTCAAAAGCTGTGCCTGGGCTCGAACAGCCGGAACGGCTCGAACAGCCGGACGAGCAATCGCCCCAGCCTCCACTTGCTGCGTTCACTTACCTGCCGTCGGTGCAGATCATGGTTGCCCGGCAAATCGCTGGCAGCGCTCGCGGACTGACGCTGACGGCCAAGGGTGGGCACAACGGCGAACACCACAACCACCGCGACGTCGGATCACTTGTGGTGGCAGTCGATGGTGTCCCGTTGCTCGTTGACGCGGGCCAACCCACCTACACCGCTCAAACGTTTGGTCCGGACCGGTACCAGATCCGAGCCATGCAAAGTTCTTGGCATAGCGTTCCGGCACCCTTTGGGCTGGAACAGGGGACGGGTGCGGAATTCGGCGCCACCGTCATCGAGGAACCAACCGCCGCTAGACCAACACTAACCTTGGGACTCGGCACTGCTTACGGGTTCGCCCGGGCTGAGCAATGGATTCGCACGGCGGCCCTGAATCGCGAGGTTGGTTCCATTGTGATCGGGGACCGCTGGGAGTTGCCCACGTCCCCGAACCACCAGGAAACGCACCACCCCGACATCGACATTGCCTACCTCATCGCCGGAACGCTGCAACTCGGTAATGGCGGCACAGGTGAGGACGGCACAGCGACGGTCTGGCCGGAGGGCATACCCGGGATAGACACGAGCGGGGCCGCTCCCGTACCCGGCCACAGCAGTGGCTTGAGGCTGCGCTGGAAGCCAAGGTCCGCCGTCGTACTTGTGGATGAATGGGTACTTGATGACCCGCTTTTGAAAGAGATTTGGGGAACGAAACTGACTCGCCTGCGGTTCCGCCTGCCCGTCGCAACACCCGCCACCGGCGAATTCACTGTGAGCATGGAGGCAACTAATGAGTAACGACTCGAGTCAGCAGGGCGGCGGGAAATCGCTGTTCGCGCTGCAACGCCGTGAACTGGTCATGGACGAACTTCGGGCCCACGGAGCCATCACGGTGCGTGAGATTGCCGTCAAACTCGGCGTCAGTGAATTGACCATCCGGCGCGATGTGAACAGCCTCGCCGACGCCGGCTTAGTCTCCCGGGTCCACGGCGGCGCCACGCTGCGCAGCCCGCTTGACCGGACGGCGGTCGCGGGGAAGCCGTCGGCGCACAGCTATGCGATTGGCATGGTGGTGCCATCGCTGGATTATTACTGGCCGCAGGTCATCAGCGGGGCGAGGGAAGAAGCCGAGGGTCAAAACCTGCGGATCTTGGTGCGCGGATCGGCCTATGATGCCACGGACAATCGCCGCCAGGTTCAGGCGCTGCTCGATACGCAAAACATCGACGGGCTCATTGTGGCTCCGGACATGGAGGGCGCTCCCGGGCGCGACCTGCTGCGCTGGCTCAATGCCCTGCCGATTCCCGTGATCTTGGCCGAACGGCGCACTCCTTCGGACATCCCCGCGCACCGGCTGGAATGGGTGGCAACCGACCACGCGTTTGGCGCCGGCATGGCGGTGCGGCATCTATGGCAGGAAGGCCACCGCGCGATTGGCTGTCTGACGGATTCGAGCAGCCCCACGAGTCCGCACGTCGTTCGCGGATGGGAGCAGGCCATGGTCGCTTTGAACATCCCTATTGAGAATCAGTTCTCCGGTGAATCCGCGAAACTGGGCAATGATGAACGAGCACAGCACTTTGACCATGTTCTAGAACGCTGCCGTGAGACCGGGACGACGGCGCTGCTGGTCCACTCCGATACACAGGCTTTGGCGTTCGTGCAGCACTGCGTGGACAAAGGACTGCAGGTGCCGGGCGATATTGCGATTGTTGGCTACGACGACGAGGTAGCTTATCTTGCCGAGCCTGCCATTTCCGCCGTCAAACCTCCCAAACGCTATGTCGGCAAGGTGGCGGTGCAGCTGATGGCGGCCCGCCTCGCCGAAGGCCGGACGCGACCGGTGCACCGAATTCAGCTGAACCCGGAACTGATTCTGCGAGAGTCCTCAGTTGGGGCTCCGCGCACAACCCAAGAACCCTGAGGAAGCCATGCCGCACACTGTTTTAACTCTTCCTCCGCTTGACCATGACCTGTCCCCGCGCACCGGTCTGACGCGGGAGCATTGGTCGGCCTACGCGGATTTCCTGCTGCGCTCAGCTCAACGGTTCGGCACGGCGGACCACGCGAATCTCCACCTGCCCGGTGCTAACAGTGTTTACGGCCCCCGCAGCGACGCGTTGGAGGCGTTCGCCCGGACCTTCCTGCTGGCGTCTTTCCGCATCGCTGGGGATCCCGAGAGGACCGGCTGGATTGCACAATGGTACGCCGAGGGACTGGACGCCGGGACAAATCCTGCGAACCCCGACCGCTGGCCCACTCCCGGCGAGCTGGGGCAGGCCAAGGTTGAGGCGGCATCACTGGCTGTGGGGCTGGCGCTGACCCGGGACGTGCTCTGGGACAAGCTTCCGCAACGGGTCCAGGAGCAGCTGATCGCCTGGTTCGAGACCGTTATTGGCGAGGAATACCCGCCCATCAACTGGGTGTGGTTTCAGATCGTCGTCGAGACCTTCCTTGCCAGCGTTGGCGGACGATACTCGGTTGCGGACATTGATGCTGGCCTGGCCATCCACGATTCCCTCTACCGCGGGCACGGCTGGTTTGCCGACGGTCCGGAGCGCGCCTATGACCACTACAACGGCTGGGCCTTCCAGGTCTACCCACAGCTGTGGGCGCTGATGGCGCCAACGGATCCGCGGGTACTTGCCCGTTCCGCGGTCGACGGCGAGCGGCTGGCGGACTATCTCGACGACGCCGCCTACCTCGTGGGCGGCAACGGCGCGCCGCTCATTCAGGGGCGCAGCCTTATTTACCGTTTCGCCGCGGCCGCACCTTTCTGGGTGGGCGAGCTGTCCGGTCAAACGAGGCTTTCTCCTGGCGTGGCACGTCGCGCGTCCTCAGGCATGCTTGACTACTTTATCCGTCGCGGCGCCATCAACGACGACGGCCTCCTCACCATTGGTTGGCACGGCGAATTCCCGGGAATGCGGCAGGCCTACTCCGGCGCAGGCTCACCGTATTGGGCAGCTAAGGGATTCCTAGGCTTGGCACTGCCAGCTGCCCACCGTGTCTGGACGGCGGTCGAGGAACCGTTGCCGGTGGAGGTGGCAAATACCCGGCGGTTGATTGCTGCGCCCGGCTGGCAAGTCGACGGCACGGTGGCCGACGGCGTCGTCCGGATCAGGAACCATGGAACTGACCACGCCAATCCCGGTGCGGCCGTGGCGGACTCGCCACTTTACGCGCGGTTGGGCTACTCCACGCACACGTTCCCGGACCTTGAGAGCGAATCTCTGGACAACGCCGTCGTGCTGGTCAACGGTGCTGACGAGTTGACGCACCGGACCGGATTCGAATTCCTTGGCCAGGCCGACATCCTCGGTGAGACCGGCATGGCCGGGGTACTGGCCGGAGCATCACGGGCCACCACCAACTGGATCACTATTAATCCCGACGCCGGGCCGGATCACGGCAGTGGCGTGGAAGGTATGGCTGTTCCTGGCCCGGACGTGACAACTGTGTCGCTGACGCATGGTGCTGTGGAGCTGCGCCTGGTTCGAGTCCGCGGCTGTTCACCGGAGTTGCTGGCCTCCCTGCGGATGGGCGGCTGGCCCATGGATGCTGAGTCAACGCTCATCAGCGAGATTCGCCCCTTGCCGGGTCTGGGTTTCGCGCTTGACGACTCCGGAACGTGGAGCAGGACGTCGCCCCATCCCATGGGGGAGTGCCTGACGATTCCGTGGATTGGTACCGCCGGTCCAGCGGTGGACGGTGACTATGCCGCCGTTGTTGGTCTGGGCGGTGAGGGAACGCGTGCGGAATTGGACGGAGCCCGCTGGGGCGACGACGGACAGTTCCACTTTGCAGATGGCGTTGTCATCGATCTTGCCGCGATCTGGGAGAGGTTCCAGCCCGCGGGTTAGCCGCCGAGTTGTCCGCCGACTGGGGGCCAATGCACGGCCTGCATCCCGAACTCGTCGGGGATTTCTACCTTGTCTCAGATGCGAGGATCTCGAAACCTCGGATGGCAGTCCAATCGAGCTCGCACGCGATTGATCGCATTCGAACCTCAGATGCCTCGCCCGCCGTACTGACGGCAAAACTAGCGGAGGTCGTTTTCACGTGAGTCTCACACCGCTCCGGCGTGGGCATCCCGCAGGAGGTGACGTTCCGCCGTCGTACTTCCGTATTGTCTTGGATCACAGACAGACCAAACAGTGAACCCCTAGGATTGCGCGACCGCCGGGGGTTGGATAAGAACATAAGAACTTTCGCCAGGACTTCCCGTCCTCGGCGATGATCCAACAGCTAAGGAACATCATGGCAACGATGCATGACCCCTCCCGCACCATCCGTGCAGCCCGCGGCACCGAGCTTTCTGCCAAGTCATGGCAGACGGAGGCTCCCTTGCGCATGCTCATGAACAACCTCGATCCGGAGGTTGCCGAGCGCCCCGAGGATCTGGTGGTGTACGGCGGGACCGGCCGCGCTGCCCGTTCCTGGGAAGCCTATGACGCCATTGTCGCCACCCTGAAGACCCTGGACGACGACGAGACCCTCCTCGTGCAGTCGGGCAAGCCGGTTGGCGTGTTCCGCACCAACGTGTGGGCGCCGCGTGTGCTTCTGGCCAACTCGAACCTTGTGGGGGACTGGGCAACGTGGCCCGAGTTCCGCAAGCTCGAGGCCGAGGGGCTGATGATGTACGGCCAGATGACGGCCGGTTCATGGATTTACATTGGCACCCAGGGAATTCTTCAGGGGACCTTTGAAACCTTCGCAGCGATTGCCGAAAAGCGCTTCGGTGGAACGCTGGCCGGAACGCTGACGCTGACCGGCGGCTGCGGTGGCATGGGTGGCGCACAGCCACTGGCCGTCACCCTCAACGGTGGCGCCTGCCTCATCGTGGACGTGTCGGCCGAGCGCCTGCAGCGCCGTGTGGGCAAGCGCTACCTCGATGAGCTGGCTCCTTCCCTCGACGCTGCGCTGGAGCGGGTCCTGGAGGCGAAGGCGTCCAAGACGCCGCTGTCCGTGGGTGTTGTGGGCAATGCCGCCGAAGTGTTCCCGGAGATCCTGCGCCGCCACAAGGCTGGAGAATTCACGGTGGATATTGTTACCGACCAGACAAGTGCGCACGATCCGTTGTCCTACCTGCCCACCGAATACTCCGTGGAGGAGTGGGCTGCCGAATCTGAAGCTGATCCCGAGGGGTTCACGAAGAAGTCCCAGAATGCGATGGCCCGCCACGTACAGGCCATGGTGGAATTCCAGGATGCCGGTGCTGAGGTCTTCGATTACGGCAACTCGATTCGCGACGAGGCTCGCAAGGGCGGCTACGACCGTGCCTTCGAATTCCCCGGCTTTGTTCCGGCCTACATCCGCCCGTTGTTCTGCGAGGGAATGGGCCCGTTCCGCTGGGTTGCGCTCTCCGGTGATCCCGAGGATATCCGCGTCACCGATGAGGCGCTCAAGGAGCTGTTCCCGGAGAATACGCACCTGCACCGTTGGCTCGATGCCGCCGCCGAACATGTTGAGTTTGAAGGCCTGCCGGCCCGCATCTGCTGGCTCGGTTACGGCGAACGCGCCAAGGCTGGCGTGCTGTTCAACGAGCTCGTGGCTTCGGGCAAGGTGTCAGCGCCGATCGTGATTGGCCGCGATCACTTGGATTCGGGTTCTGTTGCATCGCCCTACCGTGAGACCGAATCCATGAAGGATGGCTCCGACGCCATCGCCGATTGGCCTTTGCTGAACGCCATGCTCAACACGGCATCGGGCGCCACCTGGGTCTCCATCCACCACGGCGGCGGTGTGGGCATTGGCCGCTCCATTCACGCCGGGCAGGTATCCGTTGCCGACGGTTCGGCCCTGGCGGGCGAGAAGTTGGCACGGTTGCTGACGAATGACCCGGGCATGGGCGTCATTCGCCACGCCGACGCCGGTTACGAGCGGGCCATTGACGTCGCCGCCGAGCGCGGGGTCCGGATCCCCATGCAGGAGCAGTAGCCTCGTCCCTGACAGTCATGACGCCGATACGGTCATTCGCGCTGGAATTACCAGCGGCGAATGACCGGATCGGCGTCATTTTCATCCTTGACCCCGGTCTGGCCCCAAGTTCATAATCGGGCTACACGCAACATGGCGTTGCGGCGAAGAGCTGAGGGATGGTGCCGCAGGAGCAGAGGAGTCCTCGAATGACGAAGTACTTGATCTCGTTTCCCGGTGAAGCCATGGTGGTCCCGGAGGAAGAATTCGAGGCGGTGGTTGAAACCTCACATGCAGCCATCGAGGAGGCCAAGTCAGCGGGCGTGTACGTCTTTGGCGGCGCCATCAACGATGGCGTAGAGCCGGTGCTCGTTGCCGGAGACGGCACCTTCACCGAGGGGACCTACCCGGGTCACAAGCTGCCCAACGGCGGCTACCTCATTCTTGAGTTACCTTCGAGGGAGGCAGCCCTCGAGTGGGCCGCGAAGATAGCCGTCGCCTGCCGCTGCTCCCAGGAACTCCGGGAGTTTCATTACGACCCCGTCAGCTGACGGCCAAGTTCGGGAGGGGACATCCCGCCGTCGTACTCTAGCGGCGCCAGTTGGAGGGGGTGGTGGTGGAGACCTTCAGCAGCCCTGAGCGTTCCAGAATAGGGCGGGAGTATTCCGTGGAATCGCTGTGGACCAGTTTCTTGCCGGCGGCGAGTGCAGCGCGGGCGCGGCCGGCCGTCAGTGCACGGTAGATGCCACGGCCCCGGTAGGCCTCGAGCGTGGCGCCGCCCCAAATGCCCACGAAGTCCGTGCTCGGGACAGGCTCGAGCCGGCCTGTGCTGACGATCTTGCCGTCAGCCTCGGCAACCCACAGCTCCATGCCATCTTCCCTTGCCAGACGGGCTATAAGTGCATCAGCCGTGCGCGTGCTGGCGGGGTCGCCGAAGGCCTCGTCCGCCATGGCGCTCATGGCCCTGACGTCTGCTTCGGAGGTGACCGTTCGCAGCGTCACGCCGTCGGGCAGTGGGACGTCCTTGGCCAGCGCTTCGAGCGGGCCGATCATGATGGATTCCGGGTCATCGGCCTCGAAACCGTTCGCGAGGAGAGCCTCGTGGAGGCCGGGTGCGTGATCGTGCCCGCGGGATTTCCATTCGACGGCGGTGATCTCCGAATCTGCCTGAAAATGAGCTAGCGCCTGCGGGACCATGGCCGTGATTTCTTCCGCCGTGGCGCCGGCGAGATCTTGGTACGTGATGAATCCGCGGCCGCCAGCGAAGGTGACCAGCCGCAGTGGACCCGATTTAGTCACGCTGAGCGCGCTGGGTGTTTCAGCGTCGGTGCGGAGTTGCTCGTCGTAGGCCCTCAGGTACTGCTCTTGAATTGTCATCGGCCTTAGCCTTTCAGGCCTGGGCGCCCGGTGCAAGTGGCCTGCGCCACCCGAGCCGGCGGTTTCAGCGATGCGGGGATGTCCTGCGAGTAGGGGCGTAGCCTGATCCCATGGGATCAGTGGTGAGGAAGCTGTTGCTAGAAACCGGCATCTCGGTGCCCTGCTTGATCCAGGGTGGTGCAGGGGCAAAGCCGCTGTTGCTGCTGCATGCGTGGGGCGAGTCCCGGCGCAGCTTCGACCGGCTGTTGCCGTGTCTGGACAGTTTCAGGGTCTACGCCCCTGACCTGCGCGGACAGGGCGATGCAGACAAGCCGGAGGGCGGGTATTCCTTGGCCGAACAGGCGGAGGACGCCGCGGCAATTCTGGCCGCCCTCGAGGTGCCCCGGGCCTTTGTGCTGGGATCTTCCAGCGGCGGATATGTGGCGCAGCAACTGGCGCTCATGCACCCGGACCTTGTTGCCGCACTTGTGTTGGTGGGCTCTCCCGCTAGCCTGCAGGGGAGGCCCGCCTTCGCCGCAGAGGTCGAGGCCCTGACGGACCCTGTCGAGGAGGACTGGGTACGGGAGTCGCTGTCCTGGTTTCCCCTGGTGCAGGACGTTCCCCCGTGGTATTTCCAGGACCGTGTGGCCGACGGGGCCAGAATGCCGGCGAACGCGTGGAAACGTATTCTGGCGGGATTGTGTGCAGCGACGCCGCCCACTGCGGCTGGGGACATCCAGGCGCCCACGCTGATTCTGTGGGGCGCTCGCGACAACCTGCTGCCGCGCTGGCAGCAGGACATCCTGGTGGAGCGCATTGACTGTGCAGTCTTGAAGGCCTATCCCGAGGCGGGACACCTGGTGCTCTGGGAATGTCCGGGGCAGGTGGCCATGGATGCCACGGCGTTCCTGCTTGCCCTGGGTTGACGCCAGGCCTCGGGTCGCCAGCACCAGCAATGTCCCACCATGGCGCTACGGTTAAAGCATGACCCTCACCGTGGCCCAACTCTCCGAATCCGAGCTCCTGGCCCGGATTTTCCCGCGCCTGCACGCCGGCAGCTCCATGCTCCTGGGTCCCGGGGACGACGCCGCCATCATCGCCACCCCCGATGGCCGCACCGTCATCTCCATCGACACGCAGGTTCAGGACAAGGATTTCCGCCTTCTCTGGCCCAACGGCAGCACCTCATCCGGGTACGACGTCGGTTGGAAAGCTGCCGCCCAAAACCTCAGTGACATCAACGCCATGGGCGCGGTTGCCACGGCCATGGTCATCAGCCTCACCCTCCCGCGTACGACGCCGGTCACCTGGGTTGAGCAATTGGCCGAGGGCTTGAGCGCGGCAACAGTTGCGCTCGGGGCGCCACAATGTTCCATGGCCGGCGGCGATCTCTCCGGCGGAAGTGAATTGGTCATTACGGTGGCCGTGACAGGATCGTTGGACGGCTTGGCTCCGGTGCTGCGCAGCGGCGCCCAGGTAGGGGACCAGATCGCTGTCTGCGGCAACATGGGTATCTCAGCCGCAGGCTGGGCCCTGCACGAGAGTTCAATTCTCCCGTCTGCGCACACTCCGGCACTGGCCGCCGCAGCAGCACTTTTTGTCCGCCCCGAACCGCCGCTGGCGGCCGGCCCCCTTGCTGCCCGCTCCGGTGCAACGGCCATGATGGACATCTCCGATGGATTATTGCGAGATGCGAGCCGGATCGCCGCGGCCAGTGGCGTCGGCTTGGATTTGGACGGCACCGTGCTGCGCGAGATAGCCCGCGGACTTGAGGAATGCGCCGTCGTACTGGGTGCCGATCCGCTGTCCTGGGTGTTGACAGGAGGGGAGGACCATGGTCTGTTATCCACATTCCCGGCCGGTGCGACACTCCCGGAAGGCTTCGTTGGGATAGGCTCAGTAGTGTCGATGGACGCTGCCGGACCGGCCGTGACCATGGACGGACAGTACTTCAAAAGCGCCGGGGACGGCGCTCTGGGATGGGATCATTTTGCAGTCTAAGATCGCCGCAACTGCGCCCGTAGTTCGCCGATGGTTGGCCATGGCCGAGCAGACGTTGGCCAATCACAGCGACCGGCTGAACGCCATCAACATTTACCCGGTGGCCGATGCCGACACCGGGACAAACCTGTACCACACCATCAGGGCGGCAGCACAGGCCATGGCCGAGCTCGAGCCGTCGGACGTGGGCGTGACCATGGCCGTTGCCGGGCGTGCCGCCATGGAACAAGCCAGAGGAAACTCGGGGACACTGCTGGCGGTTTCCCTCGTTGCTATGGCCGAACCGCTCGCCGGTGCTCAGCGACTCAGTGGACCGCTGTTGAGTGCGGCCCTGCAGCGCGCGCAATTGCGGGCATGGAGTGCCCTGAGTGAGCCCATGCCTGGCACCATGCTTTCCGTGCTTGAAGCCGCGGCGATCGGCGCCAGTTCGGTGGAGGGTGCCCAGCACGGCGATGAATCCAATCTTGCCTTAGCCGAAACCATTGACCAGGCCGTGCGCTCCGCCCGCGAGGCAGTGGTCCTCACCGAGTCCCAGCTTGACGTGCTCAGCAATGCTCATGTGGTGGACGCCGGAGGCGTCGGCCTGCTGCTCATTCTCGACTGCCTCCGTTCGGTCATTGTGGGCGAACCGCTCCAGGAGGACCTGCTGGACGGGCTCTCCGGCTACAAGGTCCAAGACCCCAATATTGCTTTGTCCATGCCCGAGCAGGAAGGCGTTGAGGTCATGTGCACTATTTCCCTGACTCCGCTAGCGGCGGCCGGGCTGCGCATGAAATTGGATGATCTGGGGGAGTCGGTCATCATGAGCGCCGTCTCGGAAGAGGCTGATGAAACCGGAGCCTACCCGTGGCGCCTGCACGTCCACGTCCCATCGGCAGCCGTGGCACTTGATGCCATCCAAGCTGTGGGTGATCCAAGCAATGTGAGTATCTCGGCGTTGTCAGCTCACGTCACCGAAGACGCCCATGGTTTCCTCTGACGCTGGCGTTCCGCAGCCTGCCCAGGCGTACTCCGATCTTGCCCTGGAGCTGTCGCGCTTGGTGGGTGCAGCCACAGCCAAACAGGTAGCCAAAGGGCTCGACATCACCACCGTAGGTCAGATGCTCCACCAGTTCCCCCGCCGTTATATTGCCCGGGGCGATCTTACGGATCTTGACCAACTTCAGGTCGATGAGGATGTCACCATCCTTGCCCGTGTGGTGGACCTGCGGACACGCTACATGCAATCCCGCAAGGGGACCATTAGCGACGTCATTATCACCGACAACTCGGGCCGGCCATCAGCTCTGGTCATCAGTTTCTTCTACGGCTTCAAGGCTAAGCAGGAATTAAAACCGGGCGTATTGGCCATGTTCTCCGGCAAGGTGGGCACCTACGGAGGGAACAAGGTGCTGACCAACCCCGGCTACGTCTTGCTCCCGGATGATGAAATGGCTGAGCTTGAGGTCGAATTCCATGCCTCCAAGCCCGTCCCCGTTTACCCCGCCACGGCCAAGTTTCCCAGCTGGAAAACCCAACATGTCATCGACGTACTCCTTCCGGTTCTAGACCTGAATAAGATTCCCGATCCCGTCCCTGCGGACATAGCTAAACGCGAGAAACTCATGGCTCTCGCCGAGGCCTACGAGGAAATTCACCAGCCTACGAGCATGGACGCCTGGCCACGCGCCCGCAAACGCTTCCGTTTTCAGGAAGCACTGGCGCTGCAGACTTCTCTGGCGCAAAAGCGTTTCGAGGCCATGAGTCTGGATGCCACGGGCCGTGCCCCTGTCCGCGACGGGCTGCTGGATGCCTTCGACGCCCAGCTGCCCTACACGCTGACCGCCGGGCAGCAGGATATTGGCGGTTTGATCTCCTCGGAGATCGCCGCCGGGCACCCCATGCATCGGCTGCTCCAGGGCGAGGTAGGTTCTGGAAAAACTGTCATCGCCCTGCGTGCAATGCTTCAGGTGATCGATGCCGGTGGGCAAGCCGCGTTCCTTGCTCCCACCGAGGTGTTGGCCGCTCAGCACCTGCACTCCATTTCAGCCTTGCTCGGGAGCCTTGGCGCCGGTACGTTGATCGGCGGCCCCCACGCCACTCAGGTGACGCTGTTGACGGGTTCCATGCCGGCCGCTGCCAAGAAGAAGGCTCTTCTGGCCGCGGCTTCCGGTGAAGCGGGCATCGTCATTGGCACGCACGCGCTCCTGTCAGACAACGTCCAATTTGCTGATCTGGGCCTGATTGTTGTCGACGAGCAGCACCGCTTTGGTGTGGAGCAGCGTGATTCCCTCAGGGCCAAGGCCCTCAAACCACCGCACGTGTTGGTCATGACGGCCACCCCCATTCCGCGCACCGTGGCTATGACCGTGTTCGGTGATTTGGAGGTCTCCGAATTGACCGAGCTTCCGTCCGGACGTGCGCCCATCGTCACCCACATTTCGCCCCTTGCCGAGCATCCCGGCTGGGAGCCACGGGTGTGGGCCCGTACGCGTGAAGAGATCGACGCCGGACACCAGGTGTACGTGGTCTGCCCGAAGATCGGCGATGATCCGCACCCGGTCCCAACCCTTGCAAGTTCGGAGCGGGAACCTCACGGGCGTGGGCCCAACGATGAAGGGCTTGAGATCCAGGGCGGTGACGCTCGCCCCATGGCTGGGGTACTCGACGTCGTCCAGTATTTGCGCGGCGTCCCGGCGCTGGCCGGCAAACGCATCGAGGTCCTACACGGGCGCATGGATTCGCCGGACAAGCAGGGCACCATGGCCGCGTTTGCCCGCGGTGAGATTGACGTGCTGGTGTCAACCACCGTCATCGAGGTGGGTGTTGACGTCCACAACGCCACGCTCATGGTTATTCTTGACGCCGACAGGTTTGGTATTTCGCAGCTGCACCAGCTTCGTGGCCGCGTGGGGCGAGGCGGCCTCGATGGTACGTGTCTGTTGGTGACGAACCTTGAAAAGGATCATCCCAGCCGCAAACGCTTGGATGCCGTGGCCGCAACTGTCGATGGATTTGTGTTGGCCAGACAGGATCTGGAGATGCGCCGCGAGGGGGATATTTTGGGTGCACGGCAATCCGGTGGCACCAGTGGGCTGCGCATGCTCAGCGTGCTGCGGGACGAGGACCTGATTGAACGGGCCCGCCAAGACGCCACCGACATTGTTGCTGCGGATCCCGGGCTAAAATATCATCCGGCTCTCAAGCTGGAAATTGATATGTACGTGACCGAGAAGAATGAGGCATTCCTTGAACGTGGCTAGTAAAACCGGGGTTGGCGCATGAGCCGGATTGTTGCCGGCGCGGCAGGTGGCAGCCCGTTGGTTTCGGTTCCTGGAGACGGCACCAGGCCCACCACTGACCGGGTCAAGGAAGCGTTGTTTTCCAGGCTCGAATCCATGAACATGCTCGCCGGCACACGTGTGCTGGATCTGTACGCGGGTTCGGGTTCGCTGGGCGTTGAGAGCGCCAGCCGAGGTGCTAAATCGGTGGAGCTCGTTGAATTCAACGACAAGGCCGCGGCCGTGTGCCAGCGCAACGCTGAGTTGGTCAACAAAGTTGTTGGCTCCAAGGTGGTGCGCGTGCAGCGTTCCAAAGTGGAATCGTTCTTGGAGCGGGCCGCCGAGGCCGGTGTTGACCAGTGGGACCTCGTGTTCATGGATCCGCCGTACCCGCTGACCGAGGATGAGTTGTCCCTGGTTCTGGAACTGTTGGGTCCACAGCTGAGCTCCTTTGCCGTGGTGGTTGTGGAACGGTCGGCGCGATCGCCGGAACCCGTCTGGCCCGAATCCTTGGATCTCCTTTCCGATAAGAAGTACGGCGAAACAAGGCTCTGGTTCGCCGAGCCAGCGGGCGACGAATAGCGGTGACCGAGCTGAGGATTGGCCTCATTGGTGCTGGTGTCATTGCTGGAGTTCACATCGCCGGGTGGCAGCAGCTGGGTGCGCAGATTACCGTCTATTCACGCTCCGGCGCCGCGCACCTAGTCCGTGACCATGGCATCACCGAGGTGGATTCCCTTGAGGCACTGCTTGCTGCCTCGGACCTGGTCAGCATTCTCACGCCTACCGCCACGCATCACGAATACGCCATGGCGGCCATAGCCGCCGGCAAGGACGTGATCTGCGAAAAGCCGCTGGCCGAGAACACGCAGCGGGCGGCGGAGATCGCCAATGCCGCCCACGCTGCCGGGGTCCGTCTGTTTCCCGCCCATGTGGTGCGTTTCTTCCCGGAGTATGTGGCGGCCAAGGAGCAGTTGGCTGGCGAACCGAATCCCGCGGTTCTGCACCTGAGCCGCTCCAGTGCCGCTCCGGCTGCCGGATCCTGGTTCTTCGATGAGGCGCTTGGCGGTGGAATCGTCCCGGACCAGATGATCCACGACATCGATCAGGCCCTCTGGCTGGCCGGCGATGTGCAGCGCGTATTTGCCGTTCAAAACCCGCCAAGCGTTGACGGGATCTTGCCCCGGCCCGTCAATGCCCGAATTGTCCTCATGCACAACAACGGTGTGCTCAGCCGGCTTAGCGGCGAGTGGGGCCCCGACGGTTTGCCGTTCAGCACCAGCATCACCATCGAGGCGCCGGACGGAAGCACCGTGTACTCACGGCCGGACGGTGAGGTTGCCAATGCTCCCGGCGATTACCTGCCCGCACAAACGCCCGCTGATAGCCCTTACACACTACAGATTGCCGAGTTCGCCGCGGCCCGCGCGTCGGGGCAGCCCTCCCGCGTGACCCCGTACGACGGCGTCATGGCAGTTGCGCTGGCAGAGGCGGCTGCCGCGTCCATCAAAACCGGGAAGCCGGTGGAATTTTCAGCGGTAGATGTGGCGGCGCTGCTGGAAGGTGACGGGGCCGGCGTCGAACTTTAACGGGTGCCTTAGCGGTTGAAGAGGAGCGGCTTTAGTGAGGGAGCGAAACGGGATTAAGCCCCAAAGGTGAAGGAGCGTTGAGGGGGTTTAGCCGTTCTAGCCGGTGAGATCGTCCAGCTCCACTCCCGTGAGGACTGTTGCCGGGTGCGGGCCTGCCGCAACCAGTTGCTTCGCCCAACCCTCCGGCCACGGGCTGTTCTTGCCCAGCAGGATGATGTTTCCGGGGTAGCGACGGCTAAACAGCATGCTCGTGCCATATGCGGCCACATGGCCCATGGCCTCCTGCAATGCCTTGCATTGGCTCGTGACCAAGGTGAAGCCGGGCTCGTCGCCGACGTTGATCGCCAGGATTCCGTATGGAGCCAACAATGCCGCTGCCTCTTGGTAAAAGTCTGAGCAGGCCAGATGGGCCGGTGCCTCCGGACCACTGAAAATGTCCAAAATGATCACATCGAAATGTATGCCCTCGGGCAGTTCGGTGAGGGCCTCGCGGGCATCCCCCACATGACTGGTCAGAAGAGTCCCGGCGGGCATGGGCAGCTGATCGAGGACAAAGTCCAGGAGTTCGCGTTCCAGTTCGACGGCGTGCTGAACTGATCCGGGGCGCGTGGCTTGGATATACCGGGCCAGCGTCAGCGCACCAGCACCTAGATGCAGAGCCGTGATGGGCTCGCCGGCCGGCTTGAGGAGATCAATGGCGTTGGCGATGCGGCGCAGATATTCGTAAAACACCTCCCGAGGCTGTGCCACATTCACGTGCGACTGCTCCGCGCCGTCAATACTCAACACAAACGCGTTGGTATGCCACGGATCAGGCTCAACGGTGGCGTGCACTCCGCTGGTCCGCAGGAATCGGCTGGACATCAAAGTTTATCCTGCAACGTTGAGAGCCGTTCGGCGGCCTGCTCGAGCAGAGGGACCTGCTTGCAGAACGCGAACCGCAGCAGCGACCGTGTGCGCTGGGCACCCTCGGGATGGCAGAACACCGGGACGGGGATGGCGGCCACGCCGATGAGTTCCGGCAACCGGCGGGCCAAGGCTGTGGCGTCCGTGATGCCCATCTTCGAAGTGTCCGCATTGATGAAGTAGGTGCCCTGCGGCAGGTAAACATCGAACCCCGCTGCGCGCAGGCCCTCGCCCAGGATGTCCCGTTTGCGGGCCAACGTTGCAGCAGCGTCGGTGAAGTAACTGGCATCCATCCGCAATCCTGCGGCGATGGCACCTTGGAACGGGGTTCCGGAGGAGTAACTCAGGAACTGCTTGACGGTGCGGGCCGCGGCGACGAGCTCCGCCGGTCCCGACAGCCAACCGATCTTCCAGCCCGTGAAGGAGAAGGTCTTGCCTGCTGAGGAGATGGTGAGCGTGCGCCCGGCGGCACCCGGAAGCGTGGCCACGGGTATGTGCCGGGGACCAAACGTCAGGTGCTCATAAACCTCATCGGTGAGGATGACGGCGTCGAACTTGATGGCGAGGCGGACGATCTCGGTGAGCACGGTCTCGGGAAACATGGCCCCGGTGGGATTGTGCGGATTGTTGATGATGACCATCTTGGTGCGCGGGCTGAAGCTGTTCTCCAACGTGCTCAGATCCGGCATGAAGTCAGGAGCGAGCAGCGCGGCCGTGGTGTGCTTGGCGCCGCTGAGCGCGATCATGGCGCCATAGGCATCGTAGAACGGCTCGAAGGTGAGTACCTCATCGCCCGGTCCCGTCAGCGCCAGCACGGCCGCGGCGATGGCCTCGGTGGCGCCGGTGGTGATGATTACTTCATTTTCCGGGTCCAGAGCGATGCCATAAAAGCGATCCTGGTGCTCGGCCACGGCACGGCGCAGATCCAGAATTCCCTTGCCGGGTGCGTACTGGTTATGGCCGGCGGCGATGGCCTCCTGAGCTAGGCGGCTGAGTTCCGCCGGGCCGTCCTCATCAGGGAATCCCTGGCCCAAGTTGATTGCCTGGTGGTGGTTGGCGAGGGTGGTGATCTCCTCGAAGATCGTGACGCCGAGGGAGCCATCCGGGCCCATCAGGTTTGCTCCGTGGGCTGTCCGCTGCCAGGGCGTGCTCATTATTGCTCCTTCGTTGCGTGCATGTCTGTTGGCTACGTTACCGGCCGCGGCGGCCTTCGCCCTAGCGGGTGGGATGTGCCATGGGGCTGCTACTTGTCGGTAATTGCCGGTAAACCTTGAAATGTGACAGTACGGGGCCAAATCATTGGCCACGTGAGGGGAATCTGGACTAGATTCTCTTGTATGCGACGCGCCGTATGCCCCGGATCCTTTGACCCCATTCACAAGGGCCACATTGAGGTGATCGCCCGGGCCGCGGGACTTTTTGACGAAGTTATCGTTGCGGTCTCCACCAACTACGCCAAGAAATACCGGTTCTCACTCAATGAGCGGCTGGAAATGGCGAAGAATACTTTCTCCGCACTATCGGGCATTGTGGTTGAACCCATGGGGGAGGGGCTGCTCTCGGAGTATTGTCACGCCCGCGGCGTCTCAGCGATCGTGAAGGGGCTGCGGTCCTCATCTGATTTTGACTACGAACTGCCCATGGCCACCATGAACCGTCAGCTGTCCGGCGTCGAAACCGTCTTTCTGCCAGGCGACAGCAGGTACCTCCACCTTTCCTCGACCTTGATCAAGGAAGTCCACACCCTAGGCGGAGACGTGGCGGATTACGTTCCCCGGGCTGTATTACGCAGGCTCCAAGGTGATGTTGGGCCGGATACCCGGCCGGTTCCGGTGGTGCCGCCGAGGCGATAGCCTCCTTGCCCAGCGCAAGCCAGCCGTCCGACGTCGGGCATCCCTAAAGTAGCCACAAAAGCGGCCACAAAAGTAGTTGAGAGTTACATCACGCACGGCACACGCAAATGGGGTCGCCTTGAGTGGGGCAACTGTCGTAGACTGGATAAGGCCGATTTGGTCTGGTACCGCTCGTTTTGATGCCCGTGAGCTTTCGGGCTAAGATAGTGCGTCGGTCATATGTTCTTTACAGGAGTTCTCATTAGCGAAACCACGTTGGGCAATAAGTCCAACCATGGCACGCCCCTCAACGTAAGTGTGAGGGAGCTTGGGCGCAGCCCCGGCAGCATGTGGAAGTTCGAAGAACATATACCTGTGCCGGAAGCATTTGGCACTCCGCTCATTGGCGCGACGCCTGGATCCAATTTGGATCTGGAACTCCGTTTTGAGGCCGTCCATGAAGGAATTCTGGTGTCGGGTAATGTATTTGTCGAAGTAACTGGCGAATGCTCCCGCTGCTTGGAGACTTTCGAGGATGACCTTGAAGTCGATGTGCAAGAACTTTTCTTCTACGAGGAGCCGTCCGCGGAATTCCTTGAACAAGAAGAAGATCAGCAACGTTGGGTCGAGCACGATTCTATCGATCTTGAACCGGTGTTGCGGGACGCAGTGGTAACCGCCCTGCCGTTCCAGCCGGTGTGCCGGGAAGACTGCGAGGGTCTGTGTTCCGAATGCGGAATACACCTTGCGGATGAGCCGGGGCACCATCACGAGATCCTAGATTCTCGGTGGGCTGCCCTACAGGGCTTAACCGGCGAAGAAAACTAGCAAATAAGTTTTTACTTGTGGGCACATGCCTGTGAGTTATCGAGAGAAAAGAGTTTGCCGTGGCTGTTCCGAAGCGGAAGATGTCCCGTGCCAATACGCGCGCACGCCGTTCCCAGTGGAAGGCCACCGCGCCTGCTCTGGTAAAGACCATTGAAAATGGAGAGGTTGTTTACAGCCTCCCGCACCAGGCCAAGGTCGTTACCGACTCAGCCGGTACCGCACTGTTCTTGGAATACAAGGGCCGTAAGGTTGCTGACGTCTAAAGACGTCCGTGCGGCCAATTGGTCCGTTCGAATTAATTAATATTTAGCAGGAGTGTCATGTCCGCAGAAATTCCATCACCGGAACTCACGGACGGACACAAACTGCTTTTGAAGCGTCTCGGTGTCAGTATTGATGCCGGGACGCTTCGTCTTGCCCTCACACATAGGTCTTACGCCTATGAAAACGGTGGCCTCCCGACCAACGAGCGCCTCGAGTTTCTCGGCGATTCAATCCTTGGATTCTCCGTCACCGACGCGCTATACCGCGATAACCCGCTGTTGCCTGAAGGGGATCTGGCCAAGCGCCGCTCCTCTGTGGTCTCCACGCGGGCCCTCGCCTCGATTGGCCGCTCCCTAGGTATTGGTGAATTCATTTACCTTGGCCAGGGTGAACGGCTCACCAAGGGCCGCAACAAGTCCTCCATCCTGGCTGACACCATGGAGGCCCTCATCGGCGCCACCTACCTGACGCACGGCATTGAAGTTGCCCGCCAGCTGGTCATGCGCCTAGTAGGTCCACTGCTGGCCGATTCCGCCGTTCTCGGCGCCGGCACCGACTGGAAAACCAACATCCAGGAAATCTCGGCCGCCAAGCACCTCGGCACCATTGCTTACGACATCACCGGCGTTGGCCCCGACCACGACCGTTCCTTCACCGCGCGCCTGATCATTGGCGGAGAGCATTACGGCACCGGCACGGGTCCCTCCAAGAAGGAAGCCGAGCGCACCGCTGCTGCTGAGGCCTGGATTGAACTGCAGAAGCGCTTCGGTCCGGAGTCTTCCTCCGCTACTTCCGCCGCTGAATAATGCCCGAGCTGCCTGAGGTTGAGGTAGTTCGCCGCGGTCTGGAACGCTGGATCGCAGGACGAAGCATCACGGATGTCTCCGTTCCCGATCCACGATCGATCCGCCGGCATACTTTAGGCCTTGAAGATTTCCGCGGGAATCTTATGGGTGCCACCGTATTGGACGTTGTCCGGCGCGGAAAGTTTCTCTGGATGCCCCTCAGCGATGACGCGTCATCTTCTTCCACCCCGCACACAGCACTTGTGGCCCACCTTGGCATGAGTGGACAGCTTCTGGTGGAATCGCCGGAGCAGCCCCACGAAAAACATCTCAAGGTACGCTTATCCTTTTCTCCGCGGGCCGATGCTCCCGAGGAACTACGCTTCGTTGATCAGCGGATCTTCGGCGGCATGTTTGTCACCTCCCTGGTTCCCACTGCCGATGGCCTGCCGGGTGGCTGCGGCATGGTGACTGATGGTGGCCTCGCGCTCATCCCGGAGGAAGCTGCCCATATTGGCCGTGACCCCTTGGATCAGTTCTTTGACATGGAGGCTCTCCATCAAAAGCTGCGTGCCCGCAAGACTGGGCTGAAGCGAGCCTTGCTGGACCAAGCCTTTGTTTCTGGAATCGGCAATATTTACGCTGATGAGGCGCTCTGGGCTGCCAAGATGCATTATGCCCGGCCCACCGAGACCATGCGCCGGCCCGATACCGAGCGGATCATTCATGCGGCCCGTGACGTCATGGAGCGGGCACTTGACGCTGGCGGGACCAGTTTTGACTCGCTGTACGTGAACGTCAACGGCGCTTCAGGGTACTTTTCCCGTTCACTGAATGCTTACGGTCGCGACGGCCAGCCGTGCCCGCGCTGTGGCACGTTGATGAAGCGTGAGACCTTCATGAACCGTGGCTCGCACTTCTGCCCGCTGTGCCAGTCGAAGCCACACAACGCCCGGCTGTAGCCCCAAATCCGTTTGGTAGGTAGTTAGTCGCAGAAATCGCTGGCTAACTACCTACCATGCGACGTGCACCAGCACACGTGAGCTGAGCAGGCGGAATTGCCGCAGATGTTATCCACAGATTTCCCGATTTCAGGATTTTGGCCTTGAATCAGCGGACTGAAATTTCGAGAATCAGATCATGGAACGTACACAAGTCGAGGCCCTCTTTGATCAGTTGTGGCCGCCTGATCGTCGCATTGCCACCACGGCGCAACTGCACAAAGCTGGTCTGGATGGCAGAACGATAGCCTATGGGGTCAAGCGTGGTTTGCTTCACCACCTGCGCCGCGGCGTCTACATGCCAATGCGTGGTTGGCAGGGGAGCAAGCCCTGGATTCGGGAGGAGCTAGTCCTACAGGGACATATTGCTGCTGCCAACGGCACAGTAATCTACTCTCATTTCAGTGCTGCCCGGCTGCACAAGCTTCGGCTCTGGAACTGTCCGCAACGGATACACATCAGTAGCGGTTACCGTTCGTCCACGCTGAAGGGCGCCCGGGACGTTGTACAGCACGCAAGAACAATTGATCCGCAACATCTTGTGCGCGCCGTTGTGCCGGGTGTTGGTGTGGCCGTCTTTACCGATCTGGCCCATACAGTTTTGGAATGTTCAATGTCGGCACCCTTTGAGCAGGCCGTGATCATAGGGGATTCAGCCCTCAATAGTGGGCTGACAATGGAGGCTTTACGGGAGCTTCTGGAGTCTTCCGCCGGCCGCAGGGGAGTCAAGAAGGCGCGAATGGCGGTGGAAGGGCTCAATGGCTTGTCCGAATCGGCCGGGGAAACCCGCACCAGGCTCATTGTTGCCGAGCTGCCCATCGAGCAGCCAGAACTTCAGATCACCATCAGCACACGCGGTGGTGCGTACAGGGTCGATTTCGCCTGGCCGGGTATCCGCCTGATTCTGGAATTCGATGGTGATACCAAATACTTTGACTATGGAGTGACTACCGAACAGGCCCTGATCAATGAACGCGTTAGGGAGAACGCCCTGATCGAAGAGGGGTGGAGGTTCATCAGGGTGAAGTGGAGCGATCTGAACGCTCCCGAAATGCTCAAGGCCCGGATCATGAAGGCCTACTGGGCGGCCGGCCGCGCCGCCGCCTGAGCGAGTCAGGCAGCGTTTGTGCTGGTGTTAGCCGCTTGGTAGGTAGTTAGAACGGCGAATTTGCCACTAACTACCTACCGGGCGTTGGATGCTCCTGGTAATGCTTGGCCAGCAGGGAGAGACCTTCGTCCAAGGACACTGCGGGTGTCCAGTCGAGGACGGCCTGCGTGTGGCGCTGATCAAACCAATGGGCCGTGGAGAGCTGCTCGGCCAGGAAACGGGTCATGGGTGGTTCGTCGTGGACCCAGCCGCGCGAACCGGCAGCCGTCCACGCCTTCTCAATGACGGATCCGGCGCCTCGCGCCAGCCACCCCGGCACCGAATAGCCCGGCGCCTTCACGCCGGCGGCGGCACAAATTCCGGCAATCAGTTCGCCCACAGGTCGCGGCTCGCCATTCGTGACCACGAGGGCCTGGCCGTGAGCGTAATCCATGCGTTCGAGCCCTCGCACAATGGCCTCGGCGGCGTTGTCTACATAGGTGGTGTCGATGAGTGCCCGGCCGCCGTCGAGCAGTGGCAGCCGGCCAGCTCGGGCACGCTCCACCACACGCTCGACCAGCTGCGTATCGCCGGGGCCCCACACAATGTGCGGACGGATGGCCGTGACTCGGAATTCGGGGGAGTCCGCGGCCAGCGCGATCTCCTCGGCAGCTGCCTTGGACCGTGCGTAGTGACCGCGGGCCAGCGCAGGATTCGCAGATCCCGCGGAAGCGCCAACAATGGAGGAACCAAAGTGAGCTACGGACGGTGACGAGACAAACACAAAGTCCCGCACACCCTCATGCTGCGCGGCGGAAATAAGCTGACGCGTGCCCACAATATTGGTGGAGACAAATTCGCTCCACTCGCCGGTGAAGGAAACTTTTGCAGCCAAATGCACTACGGCGTCCACACCGGCCACGGCACGGGCTGCCACATCCGGATCCACCACGGAACCCTGAATGGAGTCCCACGGAGAATCCACGGCCCGGCGCTGCAGAGTCCGCACCTTGAAGCCGCGGTCATGGAGCAGTTGTGCAACGGCTCTGCCTAAAAGCCCGCTGGTGCCTGTTACCAAGACCGTGGAGCTCATGGCTTGCCGGCCTTCTTGCCTGCCAACATGAGCCCAGCCCATTGGGAGAGCTTGGCGCGGTCGATCTTCGAGTTGTGCCTAACATCAGTGGGCATGGCGTCAATGACCAATACAGAGGAGAGCTGCAAACCCAGGGAACGTGCTGCCGCGCGCACATCAGCGGCAAGCGCCATGGGAGCCAGGCCCGAACGCTTCACGGCGGGCAACGTCTCAACAATGGCCACCGCCGCCTGTGTACCGGCCGGGCCAACACCAACAATGGCGGCACGAGACACGGAGGAGACGAGTTCCACGGCCTGCTCAGCAGCAACCGGCGTCTTGACGCCGTCGGACGTGGTCAGGATGTGTTCCATCCGACCCTCAACCCACAAGCGTCCCTCGGCGTCCAGATGCCCAACATCGCCGCTGCGGTGCCATCCTGGAATCGAAACGCTGCGTTGTTGTGTGATCCACAAACGGTCGTAGCGATCTTTGACATGCGGAGCGCGAATCAAAATCTCACCCGTGATACCAGCGGCCGTGCTCGGCTCGGGCACCACAACACCATCGGGTTCGACGGGCGCAATGGCCACCGTGGCGCCGCTGACGGGCGTGCCAACGCAGACGCCATTGCCCACGCCCGCGTCACGAATGCCCGGCAGGTCAATGTCCGTCACGGGCAAGGCTTCGGTCATGCCATACGGGGTGTGCAGGGCAGCGTTGGGGGCCAGCTGCTGAACCCGCTCAAGCAGCGGCAGAGCCAGTGGCGCGCCCGCGGACAAGACAAGTCCGACGTCGGCCAGCGCCTTTTGCTGTGCAGCCGAAAGTTCCGCCGCGGTCGCAACAACGTTGACCAGCGCCGCCGGGGAGGCAAAAACAACAGTTGCGCTGATTGCAGCCGCCGCATCGGCGAGAGCCCTAGCCGTCAGTGTCCGGGGCGCCGTGACATCCATGTCGGGGGTGACGGTGGTGGCGCCCAAGGCCGGGCCCAACAAGGCGAACGGTGCGAAGCCTGCGACAAGAGCTGTCCCCGCTTCCAGATGGTAGCTCGCCTTCAGGGTGTCCCGCATGGCGGCCAGGCGGCGGTTCGTGTAGACAACGCCCTTGGCCGGCCCCGTGGACCCTGAGGTGAACAAGACGGCTGCATCAGTGTCCGGGGCGGGCGCGACGAAGGCCGCGACATGGCCGGCAATGCGTGCCACTCGACCGTTGGCCATGAGCTGTGGAATCGTGGCCGCAACATCAAGAAGTGCCTTCTTGGCCCTTGCTGAGGACGGTGTGAAATCGTCGGCGGCGATCCGAATACCGGGCCAGTTGTAGATCCGCGCACCGGCCAATGCCCGTTCGATTCCGATCAAGTAATCGGGGCCAGCACCCTTGATGGCGCGGCTCATGCCGGCTGTACCGAGACCAGCATCGGCCACCACAATGATGGCACCGAGACGCAGGCAGGCGTAGATCAAGGTTGTCAGGTTGATGCCTGGCGGAACCAGAAGGCTCACCCGGTCGCCAGCCTTGACGCCGAGTTCGCGGAGTCCGGTGGCAAGGTCGTCGACATCGCGGGCCAACTGCGCCCATGAGAGTTCGCGTGTTCCCTGGCCAGCGGGCAGCATGTCCACGATAGCCGTCGAGGTGTCCTCGCGGCGGGAATCAAGCTCGCTGAGCATCGATGTGTCGTCGGTGGTCGCGGCGACGCCCGTGGTCGAGCCTGTCGAGACCTCGTCAATGGGGCTCGAGAACTCGGAACCAAGCACGTTCTGCGCCAACCACGCAAACGTCGGGGTGGCGATGTCACGGTCTTCTTGGACCAGATGGCTGGCACCTTCGAAGCGGTGCACATCGGCCTGGGGGAGACGAGTCAACAAATCGCGCAAATAGCGGTCCGAGAACACGGGGTCCTTGGGGCCCCACATCATGAATGCGGGCACGCCAAGGGTGCGGATGTCCTCGGAAACTGCATCCAGGGTGGGTCGCGAGGGGTGGTCGGCCGTGAACGGAATATCCGCCACAAAATTGCCAACGCCAGCCCGGCGAGTAACGGACTTGTAGGGCGCCATGAACGCGTCACGGACGTCGTCTGCCAAGGAGGGCTGGCCCAAACCGTGCGTGATGCGCAAGAAGGCGGACGACGTCGTCGTACCCCACTTGTGAACGGCGGGGTGCAGTGCCAGTTTCAGGGCAGGGGGCAGGGCGAAACCTGCCGGGTGCACTGCCGTGTTGGTCAGGACCACGGCCGCGAGCTGTTCGCGGTGGCGGGTGGCCCAGCCGAGGGAGATGAGGCCGCCCCAGTCGTGCCCGACGCTGACCACGGGGCCGGTGAGGGCAAGCGCGTCGGTGAAGTCGGAGAGGTCGTTGATGCGATCGGCCAAGCGGCGGAAAGTGCCGGTGCGCTCGGAGAAGCCCATGTCCAGCTGGTCAACGGCAATCACTCGCCACGGGCCACCCGCCGCGAGGGTGGCGGTGGAGGTGGCGCCGGCCAAAAGGGTGCGCCACAGGTAGGACCAGGTGGGGTTGCCGTGTACACAGAGCAGCGTGCCAACCGGCTCTTGGCCCGTCGCGAGGACGTCGGACTCGTTGTCCAAGTAATGCCACTGGCGGTTGGTGCCTGCGGGATCAACGGCGGAGGTCGAGGGAACCGAAAGGGTCCGCTGCCATTCCGCCTGGACGCCGGGCCACGGTGCGGGAACTTCAATGTCTGGCGACACCACTGCTACCACGCAATTTCCATCATGGCGGTGTTCAACCCCGAGCCGACGCCCATGCACAGTACACGGTCGCCGGGGTTGAGGCTCTGGGATTCCTGGGCCAGCGTCATGGGAAGTGATGCCGGGCCAACGTTGCCCCACTTGGGGAAGGTGATGGGTACACGGTTCTTGACAAGGTTCACGGCCTTGATGATGGCGTTCGTGTAGGAGTTGGAGACCTGGTGGGTGACGTAGCGGTCCATGGAGCGCCAATCCCAGCCGTCGGTGTGGGCTTCATGCCACGCGTCGGTGACTAGTTCAAGACCGTTGTCCAGCAAACCCTTGGTGTCCGTGAACATGCCGTCCGGGCCACCAACGCACAGTTCGTGGTGCTGGGTGCCGGCACGGGAGACGCCGCCCAAGATGCGGTGTCCGCCGGGGTGCAGATCGGCCGGGCCGATCACAGCAGCCGCAGCGCCGGAGCCAAGGGTCAGTGTTGCAAATTCCTTCAGGTAGTCCTCGCGCGTTGACGTCTCGGCGTTCAAACGGCGGAACGTGGTTTCCTGCGTAGCCTGGGCGTCCTCGCCAGCCACGATGAGCGCGTACTTGATCTGGCCCGAATCAATCATGTTGGCGGCCAGCGTCATGCCATTAACAAAGCCGAGGCAGGCATTGGCCACGTCAAAGTTCATGGCCGAGGAGGGCAATCCCAGACCGTTGTGAACCTTTACGGCAACGGAGGGTTCAAGGTTGCGGCGCGTCACGGAGGTGTTGATCAGCAAACCAACCTGGCCAGCTTCAATTCCGGCCTCGGCAAGTGCCTTGGCGCCTGCCTCGATGGCGGCGTCGTCAAAGTCGGTTCCGGGGGCCCACCAGCGGCGTTCCTCCACACCAGCCACACGCTCCAAAAGACGCTTGGAGAGTTTCAACCGCTTCAGGCTTGGGGCCAGCCGGGCGTCAAAGTCGCTGGATTTAACCACCACCGGTGCCTCAATGCTGGAGACCGCAAGCAAGGCGGTGTTGTGGTGACGAAACGTAGCGTTGCCGATCAAGAGCCAGCCTTTATCTTGGGGTGTTCGGTGTCAGATGGCACTGAAAAACCAGTGACCTGGCCTGGATTTGCGCAGGTCCAGCCTAGATTGGCCCCCCGCGCTGATCAAGACCCAACCTTAACTATGCACCTTTAAGGGGTCATCACGCACATGCACCGCGGTGCATACACGCGCCCGGGATGGGCCGGTGCCCGGGTGACTGGGTCGATTTCACGGTAGATTGGCATCTGGGAAATCATCGTGCGCAGGAGAAGAAAACAGTTTGCATCTAAAAAGTCTTTCCGTGCGCGGATTCAAGTCATTCGCCTCGGCCACCACCTTTGACTTTGAACCGGGCGTCACGGCCGTCGTGGGCCCCAACGGTTCGGGCAAGTCAAACGTGGTTGATGCGCTCGCCTGGGTCATGGGCGAACAAGGCGCTAAGACCCTGCGCGGCGGCAAAATGGAAGACGTCATCTTTGCCGGCACCTCCGGCCGTCCGCCCCTTGGCCGCGCCCATGTTGCCCTCACTATTGACAACGCCGACGGCGCCCTGCCGATCGACTACGCCGAGGTCACCATTTCCCGCACCCTCTTTAGGGCTGGCGGATCCGAGTACGCCATCAATGGCACCTCCTGCCGCTTGCTGGATATTCAGGAGCTTCTCTCCGATTCCGGATTGGGCCGGGAGATGCATGTCATAGTGGGCCAGGGCCAGCTGGACAAGATTCTGCACGCAACACCGGAGGATCGCCGCGGCTTTATTGAGGAGGCTGCCGGCATTCTGAAGCACCGGCGTCGAAAAGAAAAGACGCTGCGCAAGCTCGATGCCATGGGTGCAAACCTAGCCAGGCTTTCAGACCTCACGGCGGAGATCCGCCGCCAGTTGACCCCCTTGGGGAAGCAAGCCGCCGTGGCCAGGCGCGCCCAGTCCGTGCAATTCGACGTCCGGGACGCTCGGGCCCGCCTGTTGGCCGATGACATCGTGAGCCTGAGCACCGCCGTCGAACGTGACGAGGCCGCCGAATTGGCGTTGAAGAACCGACGCGAGCTGGTGGAAAAGCAGCTCCAGGCCGGCCGGGAGCAGCAGGCCGGGTTGGAACAAGCTGCGGCTGCCGCAACGCCCGTGCTTAATGCTGCGCGGGACAACTGGTATCAGCTGTGCGCCGCCCGTGATCAGTTCAAGGCGCTCGGTGTCCTGGCCGCCGAACGCCAACGCCATTTGGGTGCACCGGACGCCACCCCGGATCCCAGCCGCGACCCGGACCGGCTCGCCGAGCAGGCCGCCCGGCTGCGCGTTGAGGAAGCCGAGCTGGATCTGGCCCTCGAGGAACGGCGCTACGGGCTGGAAACGGCCATGGAGATTAAGGAAGATGCGGAAGCGGCCGTCCGCGCCGAGGAACAGCGGGTCCGTGAGCAGATGCGGGCAACGGCCGATCGCCGTGAGGGACTGGCGCGTTTGGCCGGGAAGGTTGCCTCTGCCCGTTCCCGCGTGGAGTCAGCCGAATCGGAAATCGGCCGCCTCCACGAGGGCAAAGCCGCCGGAGCCGATCGCCATAGCGCCGCGGCCCAGGAGTTTGCTGCGCTGGAATCCCAAGTAGCCGGTGTGGAGGCCGGTGAGGCGCGCCTTGACGCCGACTATGAGGTTGCCGCCGAGGCGCTGGCCGAGTTGGACGCCAAGATTCAGGCCGTGACCGAGGACCAGCTCGCCGCCGAACGTGAACGCGATTCGCTCACTGCCCGCCGCGACGCTCTTGCCGTTGGCCTGCTGCGCAAGGATGGCAGCGCCCATCTGCTCGAGGCCCGTCCCGACGGTGTAATGGCCTCCATGGCGCAGCTCATTCAGGTGGTCCCGAGCCACGAAACGGCCATCGCCGCAGCCCTGGACGCCGCAGCCGAGGGTGTTGCCGTGACGGATGCGGCCGCCGCGCTCAGCGCGCTGGAACTTGTCAAGGAGAACGACGGCGGCCGCGTCACCCTGGTGGTGGCGGGCACGACTCCCAGCTCCGGCAGCGACGCCGTCGCCAAGCAGGCCGCGGCGGTTGTGGCGGCCGGCGCGGTGGCGGGTGCCGCCGTGGGACGTTCACAGGTGAAGGGGCCGGCGGAACTTGAGGACGCACTCGATGCCTTGTTGGCGGGCGTTGTGCTGGTTGCCGATCTGGACGGTGCGCGGCAAGTCCTTGCACACGATTCGCGGCTGACCGCCGTGACGGCCCAGGGCGATGTCATCACCACGTTTTACGTCAAGGGCGGATCCGCCACGGCGCCGTCGTTGTTGGAGTTGCAGGCCGCCGTTGATGAGACCGAATCGGCGCTGCGGGCTGCCACGGCGCGTGGCGAGCAGTCACGGTTTGCTTTGGCCGGATTGCAGGGTCGGCGCGGGGACCTGGCTGCGGCCGAGGCGGATGCGCTGGCTTCCCTTCACGAGTCCGACGCGCGCTTGGCGGCAGTTGCCGAACGGCTGGGATCGCTGGGGGCGACCTTGCGGTCGGCGGCGGGGGAGTCGGAACGGCATGCTCAGACGTTGAACGCGGCCACGGAAAATCTTGCCCGGGAGCAGCAGGCCTTGACAGAGATTGCCGCGCGGTTGGCGAAGGCCCAGGAGGCTCCGGCGGAGGTGGAGCCCTCCATGGAGGAGCGCGACACCTTGGCGGCCGCGGCAACTGCGGCCCGTACCGTGGAGATGGAAACGCGGCTGTCGTTGCGCAGCACGGAGGAGGCGCTGAATACCGCAAGGACCCGGGCGGCTGCCTTGGAGCGTGCCGCGGCAACTGAGCGGATGGCCCGGGAACAGGCCGCTCAGCGGGCCAACCGCAGGTTGTTCCAGGCGAAGAAGGCCGCGGCGGTGTCGCAGGCAACCAAGCACATTTTGGGGTTCGTGGAAGTGTCCATCGAGTTGGCTGAACATGCCCGGGATGAGGCCGAGGAACAGCGGGCCACCCGGGAGGTCGAACTCATGGCTGTCCGGGCCGCAACCGTGGAGGCCGAGAAGGAACTGGCACGGCTCACCGACACAGTCCACAAGGATGAGATGGCCCGGGCTGCCCAACGCCTGCGGATTGAGACGCTTGAGAACAAGTCGATCGAGGAACTTGGTCTGAGCGTTGACCACCTCATTCGTGAATACGGCCCCGAGACGCTCGTGCCGCTAGGCCCTGGCGTTGTCACCGACAAGTGGGCGGCGTTGCGCGTCGAGGTGGATGATTCCGGTTCGGAAATCCGTGAGGGAACGCCCTTTGTCCGCGAGGAGCAGGAGAAGCGGCTCAAACGTGCCGAACGCGATCTGGCCGCATTGGGCAAGGTGAACCCGTTGGCGTTGGAGGAATTTGCCGCGCTCGAAGAACGCCACCAATTCCTGTCCTCGCAGCTGGAAGATTTGAAGTCCAGCCGCAAGGACCTGATGGACATCATCAAGGAAGTGGACCAGCGCGTGGAGGAAGTCTTCACTGCCGCCTATGCCGACACCGCCGTGCAATTTGAGCGCGTGTTCGGCAGGCTCTTCCCTGGCGGTGAAGGCAAGCTCATCCTGACCGACCCCACCGACATGCTGACCACAGGCATCGAGGTAGAGGCCAGGCCCGCAGGCAAGAAGATCAAGCGTCTGTCCCTGCTTTCCGGTGGCGAACGCTCGCTGACCGCCGTGGCCCTGCTTGTGGCGATCTTCAAGGCCCGGCCCTCGCCGTTCTACGTCATGGATGAGGTAGAAGCCGCGCTGGATGACACGAACCTTGGCCGGCTCATCACCATCTTTGAGGAGCTGCGCGAATCAAGCCAGCTCATCATCATCACGCACCAGAAGCGCACCATGGACGTGGCCGACGCCCTCTACGGCGTGTCCATGAGGGGCGACGGCGTCTCCACAGTCATCAGCCAGCGGATGGACCGCGCCGAAACGCTCGCGTAACCCGCCCCCGGCACGGGCTAAAAAGTGACAACCACCTTATCCGCAGCACCAGGCGTCGCGGCCAAGGTGAGCGCTTCCTGCACGCGATCAAAGGGAAGGGTGTCGCTGATGATCAGCGCATAGCGTTCCCATGCCGCGATGATGTCGGTGGTGACCTCGAAAATTTCCGTGGGATAGCCGCGCGAAAGAGAGATGGTCAATTCCGTTGACAGCAAGGCGCCGAAGTCGACCTCGACAGGCTTCTTGTGCACGGCCGGGATGCTCAGCCGCGCCCCGTGCTTGGCGATCTTCTGAACGGTGTCGATGACGGCAGGCACCCCGGCGGCGTCAATATAGATGTCTGTTCCGGGCCGTGAGTCACCGGGGCGCAGAGGTGCGTCGCCGTGAAGTTCAAGGAGCCGGGCCGCCACATCCTCCTCCGCGGAGTTGATGACTGCGCTGGCGCCTACGGCCAGAGCCTTAGCTAGGCGCTTGGGCTGAATGTCCACCACCACCACGTCCACTCCTCGAAGCGAGAGGTCGATCACCGCGCCCAAGCCGATGGGTCCGGCACCAAAGACAACGGCTTTTTCGCCCGACGTCGGATTGGCGCGGTTTACAGCATGCCTCGCTACCGCCATTGGCTCGTTGAGAGCGGCCACTTCCCAAGGGATGTGCTTGGGCATGATGGCGAGGCTTTCGCCTACCGTGACGTTTTCCACGAGGAGGAAGTTGGCGAGTCCGCCAGTGGAACCGCCATTACCGATGATGCCGGTGGGGGCGCCCATGGGATTGATGACCACGTGGTCCCCGATGGCCAAGCCGGTGACATTCGCGCCGAGTTCGAGAACTTCACCGGCAATTTCGTGGCCTAGGGGAGTGTAGCCCTGGCGAGGGGGAATGCCGCCGATGTGGATGTAGAACGCATCCGAACCGCAGAGGCCGCAGGCTTTTACTGCCACGAGGGCGTCGGTTGGCCCAACCGTGGGCGCCTCGACGTCCAACACGCTCACCTGCTCGGCTCCGGTCACAACAACTGACTTCATGGTGGACATGGACTGCTCCTTTTGCGCCAAGCCATAGGGTATATTTTAAGTAGTCGCTCGGCTAGTTAAAGGATCTTACACGATGACTGAAACAACACAAGCTGCCCCCAGGCGTCGCAGTCCGCGGGGGCAGGGCAAGGCAAAGGTTGTTGAGGCTGCAGCACAGCTGTTTGCCGAATACGGCGTTAGCGGGACGTCGTTGCAGGCGATTGCCGGAAAAATGGGTGTGACCAAGGCTGCCGTCTTTCACCAGTTCGCCTCCAAGGAAGACATCGTCCTGGCTGTGGCTGCTCCCGTCATCGCTGTCTTGACGTCCATAGCCGACACTGCCCAGGCTCTGCCGGCGGAACAGGCCCGAGCGGCCGTGGTCGCTGGGTTGGTTGACCTTGCCCTTTCAGAACGGGGCACGGCGGCAATCATCAAGCGGGATCCAATCATGGCCCAAACCCTGGATGCCCATAAGCCCTACACGGAGCAGATCGCCCGCATCGATACGTTGCTACTGGGCCCAAACCCTTCGGTGGAGCGGCGTATTGCCATGATGTTCACCGGTGGCGGCATCATGGCACTGGGCGCACTGCCTGAACTCGATGTGCCGCCGGAGCAGTTGCGGATGGGCCTCATCGCCGCCATGTCGCGGGCCCTGGACGCTGGAGCGGCGCCCTTTCTAGCGAACGACGGCGGCTGAACTGTCAGCCGTGTGACGGGAGCGGCAGGTCCTTGCTGAACGCTAAAAAGGGGAGCGACTCGGGCGCTGCGTCAACGTCGAAATGGGCTTCATAGCCGGTATTGAGGTACAGGCCCCTAGCTTCGGGCTGACGAGGCCCGGTGGTCAGATACACGCGGCGGTATCCGAGTTCAACAGCTTTGGCCTCCAGTTCGGTCATGACACGGCGTGCAAGCCCACGGCGGCGATGCTGCGAATGAGTCCAGATGCGTTTAAATTCGGCGGTGTCGGGGGAGTAGCGACGGAAGGCACCACCGGCAACGGAGACACCATTTTCTTGAATGATGAGCACGGCGCCGTCGGGGGCGGCAAATTCCTCGGCCGGGTATCTGTTGAGCTCGGCGGCTGCGTTGCCTGCGCCAAATAGATCTGCATAGCGCGTCTCATATTCCACGGCGAGTTCATCCAGGAGCGGGCGGACTCGAGGGTCATCCAACGGAAGAGATAAGACGGTGATGCCCTCGGTGTCTACTGTTGTGCTCATGACTGGGTCCTTCCAATAAGCGTGAGATCGGCTTTTTCTGCCAGGGTGTGTAGAACCAACCGCGCCAGGGCATCGTTGTCCCTAAATGGGGCCGCGTTGCTGTGAGGGCGGGCAAATGCTCCGGAGGCCCAAGCTGAAGTCCCAGGGCCGACGGCGAAAAGTGTCTCGTGCCGCTCGCCCCGCGACCCCACGAGCTGGTGGGTTTCTGTCACCAACAACCTTCCGGTGGACACTGTACCGTCGGCGGTCAGCAAATGCTGTTCGGAGCCGCCGCCACTTGCATGAAGGCTAGCCAACACCGGATTGGCGGAGTTGGCCACGGTAGGGGCAGGCAGCCGGGCTTCGATGAACGCCGCAGCCTTGACCCCAGAGACGCCCCGCGCGGCCGCAGCAACGAACAAGCCGCTTGCTTCCTCAGTTGTCACGGTGAGATCGGGGCCCAAGAATTCCAGGAGCCCGGCCCGGTGGAGGGCCAGAATCTGGCGCAATCTGTGCGGCGGTGGCCCCGAATCAACGTAGCTGAAGAAGCCATGCCACCAACCGTGGACCGCCGCATGCGATCCGGCCGTCAACCGTTCCGCGGGAACAATCGAAGCAAAATTCATATAGGCCCTCAGTAGTCCAAGGAACAGGGCCAAGGTTTCCGGGTTTTCTGAGCCGTCGCGTAATTTAAGGTCCTCGGCAATATGTGAGGCCACGGCCTCAGCAATCGAGGCACTGTCGGTGAAAACGACCCCAGCCAAGGGCTGATCCAACGCTTCAAAGTCCAGCCACAGAGAGCGATCCGGAACGGCGGCGGCGACGAGTTCTGCTCTTGCGGGACTGTACCAATCCAACCCACCAAAAGCGGCCGAGAAATCCGCCCAATTCGTCCTCACCCGAGCCGGGCTGCCGGTGAACAATTCTTGGTAGTACGCATGTGCCGTGTCCTTGGCGATGAGCGGCCACAGATGAGTTCGGAAATCGAGTTCATGGTGTTCAGCCAGCAGCTGCTCAACGGCTGCGGCCGTGAAGAACGGCGCCAGCCCGGGAGCCTCGCCGCGCAAACGCGTCGAAATTTTTGAATGGTACGGAACTCCGCGGCGCGAGCCCGCCCACAACCTCGGTTCCCGGCCGGAGGGCACATAGGCAAGTTCGCCGTCGTCCTTGTCCGTGAACCGGCCGCCCCGCCCCTCCATGAGCAAGACGACCAGGTCAACGAACGCCAAGCCCATGCCCGAGACGATGACGTCCTGACCCGGAGCCAGCGCGGAATAGTCCACATCTGTGGTGTAGGAAGGCGCGGCATGGAACCCACCATGGCGGGCGGCGAAGGTGGCGAATTCGGCTGAACGGCCGTGCACCCGGGCATCCGTGTGACCAACGGCAAGCACGACGGCGTCGGCCCGCAACTGAGTGCCGCCGGCGAGAGCGACCACGTGGCCGTCCTCGCCGGCGGCAACAAGCTCGATTGCGGTGTCGCGATGGATCGTGACTGTGGCGTGCGGGGCAAGCGCGGCCACGGCACGCCGGAAGAACCACTCCAGATAGGCGCTGTGGAGCTGGCGGGTGGGGAAGGATTCACGGGTCAGTGCCGCAGCCTGCACCGCCAAGTTGTGTGGCAGTTCAGGCGCATCGTCCAATGTTCCAGCCGTGATCGCGGAAGCCCATTGCGCCAGATCGGGCCCATCCGCGGTGGGACCCGTGCACACCACGGATGAGTCGGTAAACATGGTCACATCCCCAGCCATGGAATTGAGCATGAGTCCGGGGTCTTGGTCGAGGCGCCAGATCCGTCCGGAACCGGCTTGAAACGGCTCCACGACATGGATGGTCAACGGATCCGTAAGGAGTTCCGGCGCATTGGCGCCGAGACGCTCCAGCACACCGGCTGTGCGCGGACCCCCGCCAATGAAGGCGAGGGTCGTATCGTGGCGAGGCATTGGGACTCCTGTTTCTGGCTTCGCTGGCCTAGCCGGCCTGGGCTTCGTGGACTGGCCTACGGAGCACCTCCGTGGGATGGGTAGATGCCTCATGTTATGGCGCCGTGAAGGGCCCAAAAAAGGCGGCTGTCACGTCGGTTCACGGCCGTTCACAGTGCGTCATTGTGCGTTCATGAAAGGACATGTGACGCAGTGCGTCCGATCATGAAGCAGTGCAACGGGGGCCTTGGAAGACGCTCGCAAACGCGCCTAGATTTGCAGCCATCGAGGAAGTAAATCTTCAATCAACCACGGGAAGAATCGAGGTGGCGCATGAGCACCGCACCGACCGAGGTGGAGCAACCGGCCACCCAGACACATGAGCCCACACAGGCTAAGTACGACGCCGGAACTGCCGGAAGCGATGACGGCACCACCGTGCCGCCGCGCGCAGTTGCCGACTACTCCGGCTACAAACTGGTGGCCGCCAAACACCCATGGCGGTGGGTTGGCACGGCAGTGGTGGCCCTAGGCCTTGCTGCGGTTCTGTGGTCCCTGGCCACCAACCCGCGCTGGGAATGGGATGTGGTGGCGCAGTGGTTTACGGCCGAATCCGTGATTCGCGGGTTGGGGGAAACCTTGAAGCTGACGGTCATCGCCGGAGCCCTTGGATTTGTGTTGGGTTTCATTCTGGCGCTGATGCGGCTTTCGGCCTCCCCGTTGCTGGTCTCGGTGTCATGGACGTTCTCGTGGATCTTCCGCTCCACGCCTCTGCTGGTGCAGATGCTGCTCTGGTACAACCTCGGGTACCTCTACGAGAAGGTCAGCCTTGGTATTCCTTTCACCAGCGTGACGTTCTTCGAGGTCCAGACCACCACCCTGATCAGCCAGTTTGCCGCGGCCATCCTTGGCTTGACCCTGAACCAGGCGGCGTACTCTGCGGAGATCATTCGCGGCGGCATTCTTTCCGTGGATCAGGGCCAGTTGGAGGCGGCGTCGGCGCTGGGCATTCCGGCGTGGCGCAGATCCACGCGGATCGTTTTGCCCCAGGCCATGCGTTCCATCTTGCCGACGGCGTTCAACGAGATCATCGGGCTGGTCAAGGGCACCTCCATTGTGTATGTCCTGGCGTACTCGGAACTGTTCTACACCGTGCAGGTCATTTACAACCGCACGCAACAGGTTCTGCCGCTGCTGCTGGTTGCAACCCTCTGGTACATCGTGATCACGTCTGTGCTGAGTGTTTTCCAGTACTACATCGAACGGCACTATGCCAAGGGTGCTGTACGCACCCTGCCGCTGACGCCGTTACAAAAGGCCAAGAAGTTCTTCACTCTCCGCACTACCGCTAAGGACTTGCGATGACCATCACCGAAACACCCGCCCCTGCCCTGCCCTCGACGCGAGGTTTGGTGGAAATCACCGACGTTCACAAGAGCTTTGGCGCATTGCACGTGCTCAAGGGCGTGTCCCTGACGGTTGAGCCTGGCGGCGTTACAGCCATCCTCGGTCCGTCAGGATCAGGAAAGTCAACGCTGTTGCGCACCATCAACCACCTGGAAAAGGTGGATTCCGGTTACATCGCCATTGACGGATCCCTAGTGGGTTACAAGAAACGCGGACACACCCTGCATGAACTCCGTGAAAAGGAGATCCTCAAGCAGCGCACCGAGATCGGCATGGTGTTTCAAAACTTCAACCTCTTTGGTCATCTCACAGCACTGGAAAACGTGGCGGAAGCACCCGTCGTGGCGCAGGGCAAGACCAAGGTCGAGGCCCGCCGTCGTGGTTTGGAATTGCTGGAACGGGTGGGCTTGGGCGATAAAGCCGAAACCTATCCCCGTCAACTGTCCGGCGGTCAGCAACAGCGCGTGGCCATCGCCCGGGCGCTGGCCCTTGACCCGAAGATCCTACTTTTCGACGAGCCCACCAGCGCCCTGGACCCGGAACTCGTCAACGAAGTCCTAGACGTCATTAGGGAACTGGCCACCTCCGGCACCACATTGATCATCGTCACGCACGAGATGGGGTTTGCCCGCGACGTGGCAGACACCGTGGTGTTCATGGATCAGGGCCAGATTGTGGAACGTGGCACCCCGGCGGAGATCTTCGCCAACCCCCAGCAGGAGCGCACCAAGAGCTTCTTCTCCAAAATCATCGAACCAGCCTTCAACATCTAAGGAATCCCTCATGTCACAGTCTTCCCCACGCCTTCGCACCCTCGCCGTGCTCCCCGCCGTCGTCCTTGCCGGCATGGCGATGCTGACCGGCTGCTCCGATCCCGGGGCACAGGCCGCGAGCGGAGATTCGACGACGGCGGCCGCCAACGGTGTGATTTACAACAGTTCCCCGGAGCAAAACCGGATCCGCGCCGAGAAGGACGCCGCCCTTGTGGCTGAGGTGCCAGCTGCCATCGCCAAGGATGGAAAGCTCACGGTCGGGACCACGGCCGGGGCGGTGCCGCTAAGTTTCTATGCCACGGACAATAAGACGCCCGTCGGCTCGGAAATGGATATTGCCCAGTTGGTGGCAGACAAGCTCGGCCTGGAATTGGATGTTCAGGTGACGGCCTGGGAGAACTGGCCGCTAAAGACGCAATCAGGTGATCTGGAGGCTGTGTTCTCCAACGTGGGTATCAATGCCGACCGTGTGAAGCTCTTCGACTTTTCCACCTACCGGGCCGCATTCATGGCCTTCGAAGCCAAGAGCACCTCCAGCTATGACATCAAGGACTCCGACAACATCTCCGGGTTGAAGATCTCCGTAGGATCAGGCACCAACCAGGAAAAGATCCTGCTCGCCTGGAACAAGGAGCTTGTTGCCAAGGGCAAGGCACCTGCGGAACTGCAGTACTACTCCTCGGATGCGGACACCATCCTGGCCTTGGGCTCAGGACGCACCGATGTCAACATCACGCCCTACCCCTCCGCCGTGTACCGCACCAACACCCGCGATGATCTGAAGATTGTGGGCAAGGTCAACGCGGGCTGGCCCAATGAAACCCTCGTGGCAGCTACCACCCTCAAGGACAACGGCCTGGCACCTGCCATCACCGACGCCCTGAACGCCGTGATCAAGGACGGCTCCTATGGAAAGGTCCTGGCCCGCTGGGGTCTGTCGGAGGAAGCCCTTCCTGCCGCCGAAACCATCACGGCGTCCAACTACAAGGCAGGTGCCAAGTGAAATTTCAGGTCCTTGACATCATTCCCCACCTGAAGAATCCGGTGACGGGTGACATAGTCTCCACAGCAGAGCGGCTCAACCAGGTTGTGCAGACCGCGCAACTGGCCGAGGAGCTTGGCTATGACAGCTTCTCCGTGGGTGAGCGGCACGCAGGGGAGTTCATCTCCTCATCACCCACCACGGTGCTTGCCGCCATCGCCGCGGTGACCTCAACCATTCGGCTGCAGAGCGGTGTCACGGTGCTCTCTGTCCTTGACCCTGTCAGGGTTGCCGAGGACTATGCCACGATCGACCAGCTCAGCAGGGGACGCCTGGAATTAGTCATCGGCAAAGGCAACGAGGCGCTCCAATATCCGCTCTTTGGCTTGTCTCTGGATAACCAGTGGGACCTGCTTGAGGAAAAGTACGCCCTGTTGCGCCGGCTGTGGCGTGAGGAAGATGTCACCTGGTACGGACACTTCCGTTCTCCGCTGACCGATCCAACAACCACCACGCCGCGCCCCTTTGCCGGCGCACCCCGCGTGTGGCACGGCTCGGCCACGTCACTGGCGTCTGCCGCGCTCGCCGCGCAATGGGGAGATCCGTTGTTTACGGCGAACGCCATCCAACCACGCGAAAACTACAAGGGACTCATTGATCACTACCGTGAGGAATATGCGCGGCACGGCCACGATCCGCAGCACCAATACCTAGGATCTGGCAGTGGCGCCGGGGGAGTGTTCCTCGCGGACACCACCCAGGAGGCCAAACGTCAGTATGGCCCCGTCTATGAGGCGCTGACCGTTGGACGCAATGTACCCGGTAACAACTCGCCGTACCGGGACATAGACCACGCAGTTGCCGAAGGACCCGCGCTTGTGGGCAGCCCGGAACAGGTCATTGACAAGATCCTGAGCTACCACGAGCTCTATGGCCATGATCTGCAATCCATCTCACTGCCAACCACCCTGCCGTTCGAGCAACAGCTGGAGCTGCTGGCACGCTTCGCCACAGAGGTCATTCCCGCTGTCAAGGCAGCGGCGCCAACAACGCTCTGGGAAACGAGTGATCCCTACGCCGGACGTCCGGCCTTCGCCGGTGCCCACGTCAGCGACGCCGCCACCATCATCTCCGCAGACCACCTCACCCACAGGAGCAACCATGTCTACAGCAGCCACTGAAACCCGCAAAACTGCTTTCAACACCGACTGGCAGCAATGGCACGAGGCCCACGAAAAACTTCGCAGCGATCCCCATGGATTCCTTGCCGTCACCGAGCTGCACTGGCTCACCGCTGACGCAACAGCGCTCGCAGGGGCGCCCGGGACATGGCGCGTTGAGGACGACGCCGTTCATCTCACCTTGGAGTCTGGCATCAGCCTGCTCCGTGACGGCGCCGAACTGAACACCCCTGAGGGATTGAATGCGAACGGGGAACTCGTGTTCGGTCCCATCGCCGAACGTGACGGCATCAACCTCAGCTATGGCGACACCGTTCTGGAGCTGGCCAAGCGCGGGGGCGAATACGTGCTCCGGCCGCGGAACCCCAGCAATGCTTTACTCCGCGAATACCATGGCACGCCCGCTTACACGCCGACCCTGTCGTTTGCGCTCGCAGCACAGTACGTCCCGTTCCGCCGGCCAAGAGAGACGACCGTTGGCGCCGCCGTCGAAGGTATCCAGCACGTCTATCAGGCACCAGGGACGGTGAAGTTCAGGATCGACGGCCGGGAGCTGGAACTCACGGCGTTCAATGGATCGGCGCCGGGCACGTTCCTGGTGCTGTTCACTGATGAAACCTCCGGGGACACCACCTATGTGGCCAACCGGTCCCTGACATTTTCTGCCCCGGAGGCAGGAGGCGCGGCAACCCTTGATTTCAACCGAGCCGTGAACTTGCCGTGCGCCTACACGGATTTGGCCACCTGCCCCTTACCCCCGGCCGAAAACCATTTGCCCGTGGCCATTGCCGCCGGCGAGAAGACACCCTTTGAACGAGAGGCCGCCAAATGAGCGCCGCAGATCAGCATCGACCCGGTTTCCTGGCCCTTGAGCTCGACGGCGACGGGGCGCACCCGGCCGCGTGGCGGGCTGCCCGGCACACACCCGCGGAACTCTTGAGCGGTGAAAGAATCCGCTCCACGGTCCTTGCGGCTGAATCGGCCGGGTTTCACATTGCAACGTTTTCCGATGGGCCATTGGGCGGCGGAGAAGACATTGGGGGTCGGCTCGATGCCGTCCAGCGGGCAGCTTTTGCCGGTCCAATAACCCACAGCATCATCCTGGTTCCCGAGGTGGACACCGTCTACACGGAGCCTTTCCATGTGGCGACTCAGTTGGCCAGCCTTGACTATGTTTCCGGCGGACGGTCCGGCTGGCTCGTCGCCGCCGAAGGCACTGAGCGCGAAGGGGCCGCCGTAGGACGAGGAGCAATTGAGGGTGATGCGCGTGCTTTGGAGGCCGCCGCCTCTGTGGAGGTAGGCCGCCGGCTTTGGGACAGCTGGGAGGATGACGCCGTGATCCGCGACGTTAACTCCGGCCGGTACTTGGATGTCGACAAACTTCACTATGCCGATTTTGAGACTGGCCCCGATTTTCCCGGTCCGGGATATTCGGTCAAGGGGCCGGCCATCATTCCGCGTCCCCTACAAGGACAACTGCCGGTTCTGGCTCCCGCGGAATTGGTAGCAGACGGCCTGCCCTTGGGTGGCCCCGAGTCCGGAATCGATGCCGTGCTGGTGACGGCTGCCTCCGCGGAGCAACTGCCCGCAGCGGCAGCGCAGGTTCGTGAACGCTCTCAAGGCGCCGTGGCCGTCATCGCCGAGCTGGACGTGGTGCTCGATGCCCGGGGCCAGTGCGCCGCGGAACGCGTTGCCCACCTCGATGCCCACACGCCGTGGATCAGCAGCCGCGCCCGGTATGCCGGTGGGGCCGAAGGCCTGGTGGAACTGCTGACCGAGATTCTGGCAACGGCCGATGGCGTCCGGCTACACCCGGCCGTATTGGACGTAGACCTCGATGAACTGTCCCGGCTGGTGCTCCCAGTTCTGCGCCGCAAGGGCGTGCTGGTCCCGATTGAAGCGGACGCGACCTTCCGGGACTTGCTGGGGCTTGGCCGTGCGGCCAACCGCTATGAAACCGTTGGAAACTAAGGAGAGACCATGAGTGAAAACAGCGAGATCGGCAACGGATTCATCCCCACCGGGCAGCTACAATTTGGCGTCTTCTTTCAAGGCGTCAATTCCGGCACCATTTGGAAAGCCGAGGAATCCGGATCGCAAACGGATTTTGATTCATTCCGGCATCTGGCACAGACGGCAGAGCGCGGGCTTTTTGCGGCGTTCTTCCTCGGCGAAGGCCTGCGGCTAAGGGAGCACCTGGGGCGCCCCCACGCGCTCGATGTGGCGGGGCGGCCCGACGCCCAAACCATGCTGGCTGCCCTGGCGGGTGTGACCAACAAGATTGGGCTCGTGGCCACCCAAAACACCACCTATAACGATCCCGCCCATCTGGCACACCGGCTCTCTTCCCTGGACCTGCTTTCGGGCGGCCGGGCTGCGTGGAACGTTGTCACAACCGACAATGCGTGGACGGGGGAGAATTTCCGTCGCGGCGGGTACCTGGACCATGCCGACAGGTACCGTCATGCGGAAGCTTTCGTGACGACGGCAAAGCGGATCTGGGACAGTTGGGAAGACAGTGCCATCGCCGAATCCGAAACTGAACCTGCATGGGCGAATCCGGGCTCTGTGCGGCAGGTTCGGCACGAGGGTCAGCACTACTCGGTTGACTATGCGCCGCGCCTGCCCCGCAGCAGCCAGTACCGGCCGGTGTTGTTCCAAGCCGGCGATTCTCCTGAAGGGCGTGACTTTGCGGCCCGCCAGGCCGACGTTATCTTCTCCGCCCACCCGGCCTACGCGGCTGCCCTAGAGTTCCGTCGTGACATCGTTTCCCGAAGCGTCAACGCAGGCCGTGGACCGAACGATGTCCAGATTATGCCAGCAAGCGAGTTCATCCTTGCCGCCACGGCGCAGGAAGCCAACGACAAAAAGGAATGGGTCCGTAGCTTGCAGATTGGTCCGCAACAGGCCATTGCCTATCTGGAACAGTTCTGGGGACGGGAGCTCTCAGAGTACGATCCCGACGGGCCGCTGCCGGAGATCGATCCCGTGGTTGCCGAAACGTCCGAGACCCGGGGCAGCGGTTTTCACGGCGCCAAGGCCCGCCAACTGGCGGACCAGTGGCGGGCCGAGAGCAAGGATAAGGGGCTGTCCATCCGGCAGTTCGTTTCCGGCAAGACCAGCAGAGTTGATGCCACCTTCACGGGTTCCTACACTGACGTAGCGGACACTCTTGCCCGCTATGCCGCCACGGGTGCGGTCGACGGATTCAACATCTCACCGTGGCTGGTCCCCACCGGGCTCGATGACATCGTCAATCACCTTGTCCCCGAACTGCAGGCCCGAGGCGTCTACCCCACGGAGTATGCCGGAACCACGCTGCGTGACCATCTGGGCCTGCCCGTGCCCAAACGCCCGGAGGCTGCACAAGGCGACAGCTACGGTGATCCTTCCAGTGAGATAAGGCTGGAACTGGCCGCCCGCCAGCTCCACCTCTAGCAACGCTCGCTCACTTACGGGGCACTTTCGGGCAACGCTCGCTCACCAGGTGCAGGAGGGTTCCGGATAATGGCCCCATAAGTGAGCGAGCGTCTGGGTGGGTGCGCTTAACGGACGACGGCGGGAGGTTCCCTTTCATTCGAAAGGGAACCTCCCGCCGTCGTACTGTGATGTGGAGGTGTGGAGGTGTGGACTTAGCTTGCCGGCAAGCCGGGCGGGTTCAGCTCGGACTCCTTGACGGCCTCGCTGGACAGTCCCCACTTCTCCAGGATCTTGGCGTAGCTGCCATCGGCGATGAGATGGTTCAGACCCGCCTGCGCCGCAGCTGCCAGACCGTTGCCCTTCAACGTGGTGGCGGCGATGCTCGCTTTCAAGGGCCAACCGCCGTCCACGAGTCCAACAAGCTTGGTCTTACCGTCGGTGGCTGCCTTGTAGGCGGACGTTGCATTGGGGCCGAAGGTGAGATCTGCACGGCCGGATTGCAGGGCCAAAGTCGATGCGGAATCATCGTCGTAGTACTGGAAATCCACGGGCGCCAGCCCATTGGCAACGTTGGTCTTGTTCCACGCGAGCAAGATGGACTCTTGGTTGGTGCCGGAACCGACAATGACTTTCTTGCCGGCGACGTCGGGTGCAGATTCCACCTTCGTGATGGTGCTGTCTTCCTTGGCATAGAAGCCGAGCTTGTCTTCACGGTAGCTGGCGAAGTCGAACTTGAGCTTGCGTTCCTCGGTAACTGTCACATTCGTGAGGGCGGCCTCGTACTTGCCGGAGGCCACGCCCAGGGGCCAGTCTGCCCAGGCGGTGGGGACGATCTCAGCCTCCAAACCCAGAGTCTGGGCCAGGGCAACGGCGATGTCCACCTCGTTGCCTACCGGGGTCTTATTGTCCGTGGCGTACACGGCCAGGGGAGCCGCGAACGGGCTGACGGCAACAGTGAGCTTGCCGTCTTTCTTGATCTCGGCGGGGACAAGTGCGGCCGCTGCCGGGTCCTCGGCAACGGAGACCCGCTCCTGATTTGGCGTCAAGTTGAACGTCTTAACTGCCGTGCCATTTGCAGCGGCTGCGCCCGCGGCCGGTGCCGCACTGGCGCCCGGATCTGAGCACGCTGTCAGGCCAAGGAGCGCCGAGGCGGCGACAGCGATGGAAAGAGCTGACTGGGTGATGGGATGCTTCATGTTTTCCTCTGCCAATTGATGATGGATTGTTGTGGTGACAGCAACTATCCGGCAGCCTGTAGAGCAGTTCCAAAGCGCAGGAAATGCGCGGATACACGGGTTCACGGTGCGTCGTGGGGCGTCTCATCGGGACATGCGAAGGTGCCGCAGAAGCCCGCAATGTCAGGGATTTCTCCCCGAGGAAGCCGGCGAATATTACGTTGTGCAACATGGTCACCGCGGGCTTGTGAAACGCTCTAGACACGAAGCTGCCAGCCGTCCCGGCCAAAGATGCACGGGACCGGCGTTCCTCACCGCCCCAGTAGAAAGACACCATGAAGAACATCGACGCACCTCAGGCCGGATTCACTCCAACGGGCCAACTCCATTTCGGGGTGAGTTTGTTGGGGCCGGCCGCAGAAATGAGTTTCGATGAGCTCCGCACCCTGGCACAGACGGCCGAACGTGGCTTGTTCTCGCTCCTGACCTTGGATGAACGGTATTGGCTCCGCGAAGATCCCGGAGCTGTATCGGCGACGGATCCGTCCGGCAGTAACGATGTTTCGACGCTGCTGGCAGCCCTAGCGGCCGTGACCACAAATATTGGGTTGGTTGCGGCAGCGGCTCCAAACTATGACGACCCCGCGGACCTCACCCACCGAATCGCGTCCTTGGACAAGATTTCCGCCGGACGCGCTGCGTGGCACATCCTCGCCAATGGCGCCGTATACGGGGAGATAGCCCTCGAATCGGATGAGGAAGGAATCGCCTCTGCTGACGGGCGACACGGTCTGATTGAATCCACACAGCGAGCCTGGGAAACGCTGAACAGGGCTGAGCCCCGCGGTCCGGTGGAAACGCTGGGCGCCTTCGAGCGTGGCGGCCAGCTCTACAGTGTTGGCCTTGGTGCGCTCCGCCAGCCGGAAGTGCGTCGCGGTCCAGTCGTGATCCACGAGGCTGAATCTACTGACGATGTCACCAAGGCTGTCGGGTCTGCCGATGTGTTCATCTCCGCAGCCGCGAGTCTCGAGGAGGCACTGGCGTTCAGGCGGGATGTGGTTACGCGCAGCTTGGATGCCGGACGGGGCGCTAACGATGTGAAAATCATCCAGGCCGCTACCTTCGTTCTGGCCCCCACCGCCGAAGAGGCAGCCGAAAAGGCGGACTGGATGCGCGGGCAATTGCCTGAATCGGTGTGGGACGGGCGGGCGTTCGTCGGCTCTTATGCGGGCGTTGCAGATCTGCTGCTGGACTTTGCCCGCTCCGGGGCTGTGGATGGATTTACGCTCATGCCTTGGCTGTTCGCGGATGAACTTGCCGACATCGTGAACCACCTGGTGCCGGAGTTGCAGGCCCGCGCCGCCTATCCCAGTGACTATGCCGCCAGCACGCTGCGAGGCAATTTGGGCCTGCCGGAACACGGGACGGGTGCATCGGCGAAGGCCACCCACGCCCTTCCTGTCATCGAGGTGGGGGATCTTGACGATGTCCGCCTGGATCTCGATTTGCGCATGGAATTGATAGTGCAAAAACTGTAGCTCTGGCGGGGGCGGGTTTGTTACGCCCCGTCACGTCATGTTGAGTGTCGTTGAGCAGTGTTGCCGAGAATGTCAGCGGTATTGGCCGCGGCCTCGCCAAGGTGATGTTGTAGCAGGACAGCCACGAAAGGAAGCGCCATGACACCCCAACCGTCCGTCACACCACACCAGCTGCGCAACGTACTGGGCCACTTCGCCACAGGACTGACCATCATCACCGCAGCGACTCCGGAGGGGCCTGCCGGCTTCACCTGCCAGTCCTTTGCCTCGCTGTCACTTGATCCGGCGCTCGTGACGTTCAGCCCGGCCCGCACCTCCTCCACCTGGCCGCTGCTGCGCGCTACCGGCCGCTTCACCATCAACATCCTGCCGGCCGAGCACCAGCACCTCTCGGCACAATTTGCCCGCTCCGGCGCCGACAAATTCGCTGGGGTTGGCTACACCGATTCGCCCCTGGGTAACCCCGTGTTGGACCAGGCGCTGGCCTGGGTCGACTGCGAGCTCCACCAGGAGTACGACGGCGGGGATCACACCATTGTGGTGGGTTCCGTGCACGCCTTGGAGGCTAGGACTGAAGCCGAACCCCTGCTGTTCTATAAAGGAGCGTATGCAAGGGTCCAGTCGGCTCCGGCACTCGTTGGGGCTCGCGCATGATCGTTGTGGGCATCGATGGCAGCCCTTATGGGCCAGGCAAGACCGCGGCCGCAGTCACGGCAGTCCTGGCCGGTGCGGCAGACCGCGGCCGCAGTCACGGCAGTCCTGGCCGGTGCGGCAGGCCGCGGAGCAGAAACGGAGCTGATCCGTCACGACCACCCGGACGTTGTGGCCCGCATTGCCGAGGCGGACGCCGTCGTGCTTGGAAGTCCAACATACCGGGCTACCCACACCGCGGCGTTGCGGACCTTGCTGGAAAAGATCGGTAGAAAGCCCGGCTCAGAGCCGCTGGCTGGAACTCCTGTGGCCGTTGTCATGACGGGAGCCTCAGGGGAGCATTTTCTGGGGACACGTGAGCTGTCCGCAACGCTGGCCGGGTTCTTTGGCACACAGGTTTTGGCCCCTGATCTGTACTTCCATGGCAGCGATTTCGACGACACGGGGCCGCCGACCGGCAGGGCCGCCGAACTGTCCTTACGGCATGGGGAAGCGCTGGTGGATCTGGCGGCCGCCGTCAAGGGATCGGCTGCGCTCGGGGCGTTGCGGCCGCTCGTCTAAGCGGAACCGGTCAATTTCGTATCCTTGGCCGGTAGCCAGAACAAGAAACTGATGAGCGCGACGGCGGTGGCCATGAGGAACGCCGGCCCGTAGGAGAACGCGTCCACCAGGAAACCGGCGGCGATGGGGCCGATAATGGCGCCAAGGTCCGAGCTCATTTGGAATGTAGCCAGGACCTTGCCGCCGGAGCGGTCGTTGCCGATCACGTCAGCCACGGTGGCTTGTTGGGCTGGGCCCATGAGTCCGCTGCCGAGACCGGCAATGGCTGAGACAACGAAGAACCAAAATTCGTTGCCGGTGAATCCTAGGACGCCCATGGCAATGCCGTTGACGGCCAAGCCTGCAAGGATCATGGGCTTGCGACCCAATGAGTCCGTCAGCTTGCCGGAGAAGGTCAGGGCCACACCGGTTCCGATGGCAAAAACAGCCAGGGAAATACCGGCAACTTCCGGTCCCGCTCCCAGAGCTGCCGTGGCGAACAACGGGACGAGCGCCATGCGGATTCCGAATGCTGACCAGCCATTGGCGAATCCCGACGTCAACACGGCACGGTAGGCCGGCAGGGCCAGGGCTGTGCGCAGTGGCAGGATTTCCTTGACGGCCGTGGACCGCGCCTTGGACGGGACAACGGCCGGCAGCATGGTGGCAACAAGGATCGCAACCAGGACCAGCGCGGCTGCGTAGACCAAGAACGGCAGGTGCAGGCCAAGCCCGGCCAACAATCCGCCCACGGCGGGTCCGGCAATGTTGCCCAACAGGAATGATCCGGCGTACAGGCTGGAAATCCGTCCCCTGGCCTGCGGGGGAGCCAATCTGATGAGCAACCCCATGGCAGCGACGGTGAACATGGTGGAGCCGATGCCGCCAAGACCGCGGTACAGCAGCAGCTGCCAGTAGTTTTGGGCAAAAGCACACGCGGCAGATGACGCCGCAACAATCAGGATGCCCAATATATAGGTGCGCCGTTCGCCCATCCGCTCCACGAGCCAGCCACTGAGCGGTGCAAACATCAGCCGTGTGAAGGCGAATGCGCTGACCACCACGGCAGCGGCGGTGACGCTGACATCAAAGCTTTGGGCGAATTGCGGCAGCACGGGTGCCACAATGCCAAAGCCGATGGCGATCATGAAGGCGGCTGCAACCAGCACCTTGATCTCGCGGGGAAGTTTCACCGGAGCCGGTTTGGCGGAACTGGGGGAAGCGGAGCTAGTTAGTGACATCAGCTAAGAGTTTGTCACAAGGTGACAGAATCCGGTGCCCCGCAGCCGTCGTGAGAGACTGGGGGTGTGAACGATCTTCTCCCCATCATCCTGTCCATTGTTGTTGGGCTCGCCGTCATTGGCGGGCTCATTCCGGTCTTCCTGAAGAGCCGCCGCAGCAGTCAGAACTACACTGGTCCGCGCGATGCCAATGACCCGGCCCCGCTGGATACTGCCGACGCCCAAGGCGGCGGCACCCTGGTGGCGGACCGCCCGGAAACCCAGGTCCCGCCGTCGGACATTGAAGACCTTGAAGCAGTCGAGGTAATCCCGGAAGCACCGTCGCTGGAAACTCCGCTTCCCGTTGAAGGCCGTCTGGTACGCCTGCGTGCGCGCCTTTCCAAGTCAAACAACGCGCTGGGCAAGGGCCTGCTGGCGCTGCTTTCGCGCGACACGATCGATGAAAACGTGTGGGACGAGGTCGAGGAGACGCTGCTGCTGGCGGACATCGGCACGGATTCCACCATGGAGCTTGTGGATACGCTGCGCGATCGCGTGAAGGTATTGGGGGTGCGGAGCCCTGAACATGTGCAGGCGATGCTGCGCGAGGAACTCATCAAGCTGATCGATCCCACCATGGACCGCACGCTGAATATTGAGCGCCACGAGGACCGTCCGGCCGTGCTGATGGTTGTTGGCGTCAATGGCGTGGGCAAGACCACCACGGTTGGCAAGCTGGCCCGCGTGCTGGTCGCCGAGGAAAAGGACGTGCTCCTCGGTGCCGCGGATACTTTCCGTGCCGCCGCCGCCGAGCAGTTGGCCACGTGGGGTGCGCGCGTGGGTGTGCCCACTGTGAAGTCCGACGTCGATGGTGCAGACCCGGCGTCCGTCGCCTTTGAGGCCGTGAAGGCAGGCATCGACCAGGAGGTGGATGTTGTCATGATTGACACCGCCGGGCGCCTGCAGAACAAGGTCGGCTTGATGGACGAGCTCGGCAAGGTCAAGCGCGTCATCGAAAAGCAGGCCACGGTTGATGAGGTGCTGCTGGTGCTCGATGCCACCACGGGACAGAACGGCTTGACCCAGGCAAAGGTCTTTGCCGAGGTCGTCAACATCACCGGAATCGTCCTGACCAAGCTTGACGGAACTGCAAAGGGTGGCATCGTTGTTGCCATTCAGAAGACGCTGGGCGTTCCTGTAAAGCTGGTTGGCCTCGGTGAAGGCGCCGACGATCTGGCCCCGTTTGATGCAGAGAGCTTTGTGGACGCACTTTTGACCTAAAAGCGCTGCTTAGCTGGTGTTATGAAGGGTGTCCGCTTCGGCGGGCACCCTTTTGTGCAAGGAACTCCGAGCCGGTTCGGGCTCGTGAAACACGCCCGAAACATGGGTGTCGTTTGACCTTAACAAAGAGGCCAATAATGTAACGTGCTGGAAATCTAGTGAGCTTCACCATGAAACATCAAGGACCCAACATTGTAAGAGTCCACATTGCACGGGCCCAAAGAGGCGGCCGGCAGTAACTCTCGCAAAGAAAGGCCAGCTGATGAATACTGGCGATACAGCTTGGGTCCTAGTCTCCGCATCCTTGGTGCTGTTGATGACTCCCGGACTCGCATTTTTTTACGGTGGCATGACCCGGGCCAAGGGTGTGCTGAACATGATGATGATGAGCTTCGGCGCCATCGCCGTGGTCGGCGTCATTTGGATCCTGTTCGGCTACTCGGCAACATTCGGTAGCGATGTTGGCGGCGGCCTCCTGGGCAACCCGTTCGAAAAGTTCGGTCTCCAGGGAGTCCTTGATACCGGCGACACCATGCCGCTGGTGGGCACCATCCCTGAGATCGCCTTCGTGGGCTTCCAGGGAGTGTTTGCCATCATCACCGTCGCCCTTATTACGGGCGCAATTGCAGACCGTGCCAAGTTCGGCGCCTGGATGCTTTTCGCAGCCATCTGGGTCACCGTTGTCTACTTCCCTGTGGCTCACTGGGTCTTCTCCTTTACCGAGGACGCTGACGGCAACCCCACAGGCGGTTGGATCGGCCAGGGCCTTGGCGTTATTGACTTTGCCGGTGGTACCGCCGTTCACATCAATGCCGGTGCAGCTGCACTTGCACTGGCCCTGATCTTGGGCAAGCGCAAGGGCTTCGGCAAGGATCCGAGCCACCGCCCGCACAACCTTCCCTTCGTAATGCTCGGCGCTGGCCTGCTCTGGTTCGGCTGGTTCGGATTCAACGCTGGTTCCGCACTGGGCGCCAACGGGGTTGCCAGTTACGCCTGGATCAACACGCTTGCCGCACCGGCTGCTGCAATCTTGGGTTGGCTCTTGGTTGAGAAGCTTCGCGACGGTCACGCCACCTCACTTGGTGCCGCCTCGGGTGCCGTAGCCGGTTTGGTTGCCATCACCCCCGCATGCTCCGCCCTGACCCCTGTGTGGTCGTTGGTTCTCGGCCTGATCGCCGGCATGGTCTGCGCCTTGGCCGTTGGCCTGAAGTACCGCTTTGGCATTGACGATTCGCTTGATGTTGTAGGTGTTCACCTCGTCGGCGGTATTGTCGGCACCTTGTTCATCGGCCTTGCGGCCGACGAAAACTCACCGGCAGGCGGCCAGGGTCTCTTCTACGGCGGCGGCTTGGAACTCCTGGGTAAGCAGGCCATCGGCGCATTCGCTGTTATGATCTACTCCTTCGTGATCGCGTTCATCATCGGTTGGATTATCAACAAGACCATGGGCTTCCGTATCTCCAGCGAACATGAAGCAGACGGGATTGACGTCGCAATTCATGCAGAATCAGCCTATGACCTGGGTGGCCGCAACTCCGGCAGCTTCTCACCCCTCCTTGAAAAACTCCCCAAGGCTTCAGGGTCCAAGGAATCGAACACCGTGGAAGCGAAGGTAGACGCATGAAACTTATTACGGCGATCATCCGACCGGAACAACTAGACGATGTCCGTAACGCGCTGGAAAGCTACGGCGTCCAGGGCCTAACGGTCAGCGGGGCTCACGGCTACGGACGCCAGCGCGGCCACACCGAGGTTTATCGCGGTGCCGAATACACGGTCGACCTTCACCCGAAGATCAGGATCGAGGTCCTCGCCAGCGATGAGCAGGCCTACGATCTCATGGACATCATCGTCGCCAGCTCCAACACCGGCACCGCCGGCGATGGCAAGGTCTGGATGATCGAAGTGTATGAAGCTGTCCGCGTACGGACCGGCGAACGCGGCGTAGCCGCGATCTAAAGTACTTCAACGGACGACGGCGGCCCCTGAGGTGAGAAATCTTCTCACCTCAGGGGCCGCCGTCGTTCGTCTGCAGTTAATCGTTACTGGTGGCCCAGGTCTCCGGGCCCATGGACCCGGCGGCGTATTCCTCCATGGGGACCTCGTTGGCCTTCCATGCGGCAAAGGTGGGTTCGACGATGCGCCAGCATTCCTCGGCCGTGTCGCCGCGGACGGAGAGGAGCGGATCCGCGCTGAGCACGCCGTCGAGCACTTCACCGTAAGGCAGCAGAGGATCGCTGGACAGCTTGGCATTCAGCTGAACCCGGTCGAGCGTGAAGAGGTCACCTGGGCCATTGACGTCCAGATCCAGGGTTAGCGTCTCCGGGCCAAATCCAATGTGCAATCGGGTGGGGGAGTCAGTCCCCTTGAAGCCGATGGGGAGATGCGGGACCGGCTTGAAGGTCACAACAGCCTCCTTGCGGGCACGGCCCAAGGCCTTGCCAGATCGCAGGATGAACGGCACCCCGGCCCAACGCCAATTGTTGACGAAGACTTCAACCTCCGCCAATGTCTCGGTGCCATTGGCCGGATCCACGCCCTCCTCGTCCAGATAGTTGGGCACGGCACGCTCGGCAATAGCCCCGGCGGTGTAGCGGGCCCGACGGGTGTGCTGAGCCAGGTCGCCGTCACGGCCAACGCTGCTGGCCCGAAGGACAGCGGCAATGCTGGAGCGGACATCGTGCTCGTCGAGCGTGGCCGGCGGTTCCATGGCCATGATGGCCATGATTTGCAGCAGATGGCTCTGAATCATGTCGCGGCCCGCTCCGGCATGATCGTAATAGCGGGCCCGGTTCTCCAGTGTCAGGGGTTCGTCAAAAACAATCTCGACCTTTTCAATGTGGTCGCCATTCCAAGAATGCTCCAGCAACCTATTCGCGAAGCGCAGCCCCATGATATTCAGAACCGTGGACTTGCCCAGGAAGTGGTCCACGCGGTGGATGTGATCCTCGGGCACTAGGCGGGCCAAGGTGGCGTTAAGTTCTTGCGCCGATTCGGTACTTGAGCCAAACGGCTTCTCCATGACCAACCGGGTGCCGGCAGGCAGATCCTTCTTGGCGAGAATCTCGCAGGCCTTTTGGCTGACGGCCGGCGGCAGGGCAAAGTACAGTGCCACTGGCCCCTCAACGTCCTTCAGGAACGCACCCAATGCGCCCTTGGCCGTGACATCGAGCTGGTGGTACGTGCTGTCCTTCTGAACCGTCTTTAGCTCGGCAATTCCTGCCTCCGTTGAGGCGCCACCCGGGGCAAGTGCATCGGCAAAGCTCTCCGTGAGCCTGTCCTGCCACTGTTGGGCAGGCCACGCATCGTTGCCAGCGCCCACTAATCTGAGCCCGGGCGCACGGCCCGAGGCGATCAGGCGGGCAACACCGGGCAGCAGCAGCCGGCCGGTCAGGTCGCCGGAGGCGCCCAAAATTACCAAAGTCTTGATGCGCCCACCGGGGCTGGGCGCGTTGGCCGGGGACCCGGCGTCGTGCGTGGCAGTGGACTGGGGGTCTGATTCAGAAGAGGTTTTCATCACGCAATCAGCATGCCACTAAGGAACTGGAAATTCAGCACCCTTGCGCAGGGAACGATCGAATTTTTGTTGACGGAAAGTTCATGGGAAGCCAATCGGAATCCGTTGGCGGCGCGTGCAGCGAAGGAGCTCGCAAGTTGGTACCCTTGATAGTTGAGTCCCTCAGGAAAGGGAGTGGGGTGGCGCAAAACGCCCTCCGCCGGTCTCATCCTGAAAATCGAAATTGCCGCGCCGTATGCGCGGGCAGGCCTTATGGCCGGTCCGCGCGGGCGTCGGTTAATCCCTGACGAAAGAAGTACGCGGCGCGTGTTCAACTCCCTATCTGACCGGTTGACAGCAACCTTCAAAAACCTCCGCGGCAAGGGCCGGCTCAGCGAGGCCGACGTCGATGCCACAGTGCGCGAGATCCGCCGTGCCCTGCTGGATGCCGACGTTGCCGTTCCGGTAGTTCGCGAATTCACCGCCAAGGTGCGCGAACGTGCGCTCGGCTCCGAGGTCAACGAGGCGCTGAACCCGGCGCAGCAGATCGTCAAGATCGTCAACGAGGAACTCGTCACGATTCTCGGTGGGGAAACCCGCCGCATCAACCTGGCCAAGAACCCGCCCACCGTCATCATGCTGGCTGGTTTGCAGGGTGCCGGTAAGACAACCCTCGCCGGAAAGCTCTCCAAGTGGCTCAAGGGTCAGGGCCACAGCCCCCTTCTGGTCGCCGCAGATTTGCAGCGCCCCAACGCCGTCAAGCAGCTCCAGGTCAACGGTGAGCGCGCAGGCGTCCCCGTTTTCGCACCGCACCCGGGTGTGTCCAGCGAATTTGAGTCAGCCACAGGCGATCCCGTAGCCGTTGCCATGGCCGGTTTGGCCGAGGCCAAGTCCAAGCTGTACGACGTCGTCATTGTTGACACCGCCGGCCGCTTGGGAATCGACGCCGAGCTGATGAAGCAGGCCGCGGACATCCGCGCCGCCATCAACCCGGACGAGGTCCTCTTCGTCATCGATGCCATGATCGGCCAGGACGCCGTCAACACGGCCCAGGCGTTCAACGAAGGCGTCAACTTCACCGGAGTTGTGCTGACCAAGCTCGACGGCGACGCCCGCGGTGGTGCAGCCCTCTCGGTCGCTTCCATCACCGGCAAGCCAGTCATGTTCGCCTCCACCGGCGAGGGCCTGGACGACTTCGAGCTGTTCCACCCCGACCGCATGGCCAGCCGCATCCTTGACATGGGTGACGTGCTCACGCTCATCGAGCAGGCTGAGAAGAACTGGGACAAGGGCGAAGCCGAGCGGATGGCGAAGAAGTTCGCCGACCAGGAAGACTTCACCCTGGATGACTTCCTGGCCCAGATGCAGCAGATTCGCAAAATGGGCTCCATGAAGAAGATGCTCATGATGATGCCCGGTGCCGCCGGCATGCGTCAGCAGCTGGAGAACTTCGACGAGCGCGAGATCGACCGCGTCGAGGCCATCGTCCGCTCCATGACCCCGCACGAGCGTGTAGCCCCGAAGATCGTCAACGGTTCACGCCGCGCCCGCATCGCCAAGGGTTCTGGTGTCCACGTTTCCGAGGTCAACGGCCTGCTGGAGCGTTTTGGCCAGGCCCAGAAGATGATGAAGAAGATGGCACAGGGTGGCGGCATTCCGGGCATGCCCGGCATGGCCGGCCCCGGCGGCTTCAACAGCGCCCGCAAGGGAAAGCAGAGCCCCAAGAAGAAGGCCAAGTCAGGTAACCCGGCGAAGGCTGCTGCCGAGCTGAAGGCCGCGCAAGAGAAGGCCAACGCGCCCAAGGGCTTGCCCACGGGAGCAGCTTTTGGTGCCGGCGCAGGTGCCGAGGACTTCGATCCCAGCAGCCTGAACCTGCCCAAGGGTTTTGAGAAGTTCCTGGGCAAGTAGTTTTGCTTCAAGGCCCCGTCCGTGTTGTCGAAAGTTGTTGAATTACGACGCCGGACGGGGCCTTTCGCTTTTTGTGGCCTTCGGCTCTGCGGCGAAATCGGGCAATTTGTCAGGGCCATCCGGTAACCTGCACCAATGAGTAAAACCCGGATTGTGTTTGTGCACGGCATGGACGGCTATGGTGTTGCAGCCTGGCCGGCCCAACATCTCTTAGCCGGGAACTACGATTGCCTCTTTCTCAAGCGGACCGGTTTTGACGCCGTCGAACCTCCCGTGGCCACGGATTTTGAGGCCGATGCCCGTATTGTCATTGACGCCCTGGGTGAGGGTGGGCACATTGTTGCCCACGCACAAGGCGCCATAGCGGCCGTGATGGCGGCCGTGGAACGTCCCGAGTTGGTGAAGTCACTGATTTTGGTGGAGCCGGCGCTGCTGTCTCTCACGGCCGAACTCCCGGCCACCGCCGCGTACCGCGAGTACGTTGAGCCACTGTTTGCCCGCAGCGCGGAACTGTCGGATATGGCCTTCTCTGCGGAATTCCGACGAGTGACAGCTTCCATGGCTGGGCCCGGCCGGGCCGGATACAGCCCCGGTGCCGCAGGTGTGGTGCGGCCGGTCCCGGCCGAGTCTTCGGCCAGGATCGCAGCACGCATCCACCTGCAGGCGCCTCAGTGGGAAGCCCCGTTGCATATTGTTCCCGGAGTTCCGACGCTGGTGCTGACCGGTGGCTGGGAGCCCCTCTATGAGGAGATCGCGGAGTATCTCACCACAACAGGGGCCGTCCACCGGGTGGCCCCCGGTGGCCACCGCCCGCATGACAACCCCCAGGGCGCGGAGATGATCTCCGCGTTTGTTGCCGCCCAGGAAGACGCCCTGCACGCCTGACACCGCTAGCGCCTGACGCCTGACGCTGGCAGCCCCCAACGCTGCCAGCGCCTGACGCAGCGCGTCTATCGCAGCGCATTTAGCTCCGGGGGACCACCAATTCAGGCAGGTACACCTTGGCTCCGGCGGCCAGGAATTCTGCACTCTTGCTCGCCATGCCGCCAACTATGTTCTCTTGTTGCGCGGCCGTTCCATAGGTATCCCTGATGTCTTGGCTGATCTTCATGGAGCAAAACTTCGGACCGCACATGGAACAAAAATGCGCGGTCTTTGCAGGTTCTGCAGGGAGCGTCTCGTCGTGGAAGGCCTCGGCCGTGGCAGGATCCAATGACAACGAGAACTGATCGCGCCAGCGGAATTCAAAGCGGGCCTTAGACAATGCGTCGTCGCGGTCCCGGGCGCCGGGATGCCCCTTGGCCATATCGGCCGCGTGGGCAGCGATCTTGTAGGTGATGACACCGGTCTTGACGTCATCCTTGTTAGGCAATCCCAGGTGTTCCTTGGGCGTCACATAACACAGCATTGCCGTACCGTACCGGGCAATTTCGGTCGCGCCGATCGCGGACGTGATGTGGTCATAACCCGGCGCAATGTCAGTGACGAGCGGCCCCAATGTATAAAACGGCGCGCCATCGCAGAGCTCTTGCTGCCGCTCAACGTTCTCGCGGACAAGGTGGAACGGGACGTGGCCCGGCCCCTCCACCATGACCTGGACGTCGTAGCGCCAAGCCCGCTTCGTCAGTTCGGCCAGGGTATCCAGCTCGGCAAATTGGGCAGCGTCATTGGCGTCGGCCGTTGAGCCGGGACGCAAGCCATCGCCCAGGGAGAACGCGACGTCGTAGCGGGCAAAAATTTCGCACAGCTCATCAAAGTGCGTGTAGAGGAAATTCTCTTGATGGTGGGCAAGGCACCATCCGGCCATGATGGATCCACCGCGGGAGACAATGCCGGTCACCCGGTTGGCCGTGAGCGGGACATAGCGGAGCAGCACTCCGGCGTGGATGGTCATGTAGTCCACGCCCTGCTCACACTGTTCGATCACGGTGTCGCGGAAAATTTCCCATGTGAGGTTGTGGGCTTCACCATTGACCTTTTCCAACGCCTGATAAATGGGCACGGTGCCAATGGGAACCGGCGAATTGCGGATGATCCATTCACGCGTCGTGTGAATGTCATCGCCGGTTGAAAGGTCCATGACGGTGTCAGCACCCCACAGTGTGGCCCACTGCAGCTTGTCCACCTCTTCGGCAATGGAGCTCGTGACGGCCGAATTACCGATGTTCGCATTGATCTTCACCAGGAACGCCTTGCCAATGATCATGGGTTCGGATTCGGGGTGGTTGATGTTGCTGGGAATGATGGCCCGGCCGGCCGCCAGCTCGCTGCGAACGAGCTCCACGGAGCAATTTTCGCGCAGCGCCACGAACCTCATTTCGGCAGTGACGACGCCGGCCCTTGCGTAGTGCATTTGGGTCACCGTGCGCCCTGCCAGGGATCGCAAGGGAGTGCGTTGCGTGCCTTGCCATTCCGCGGATGCTGCGCCGCGCCGCTGGGCCGAGCGGCCGTCGTCGAGCAGTTCACGCCCGCGCCCTTGGTAATTTTCGGTGTCCTCCCGATCCTTGATCCAGGGATCCCGCAAGGGCGGCAGCCCGCGGACCGGGTCGCTGCCCGGCCCCGCGGTGCGGTACACCTGAATGGGTGGATTTGGGCGCCCCGGTGCCGAGTCGTCCAGTGAAATGGATGTTACCGGAACGCTTAGCCCGTGCTGTTCGTCCTTGAGGTAAGAAAGCGTGTGGGCAGGGCTTTGTTCGGTGAAACTCATGGGTGAAACTCACTTCCTTCGCCGGCATTACCCGGACAGGTTCAACGGTCCAGGGCAGCTTCAGCCCATGTCTCAGCCCCTGCTTCGGGGCTCCCGTGTGGTCAGAGTCGAAGCTACACGATCAACGGGGGCCGCTGTCAAGCCGTAGGATCGGTGCATGCTTGAAATCCGTCCTGCCGCACTGAGTGAGTTCGCGCTGTTGCCCTCCATCGAGGCCGAGGCCGACGCTGCCTTTGAAACGCTGGATCCGCCCATGAACATTTCTGAGTTTCCGCCGCCGGCACTACCGGCCGAGTACGCGGCGGCGTTTCACATTATGGTTGCTGGGCGGCCACCGGCGGGCTTTATCCGGTTGGAAATCGTGGACGGTCAGGCGCATGTGGAGCAGTTGGCTGTCAGCCCGGAGTATGCGCGGCAGGGGATCGGCCGGTCCCTGGTCAGCGCGGCCAAGGCATGGGCCCTCGAGGCGGGTTTTCATTCCATGACCTTGTGCACCTTTACCGATGTTCCCTTCAATGCACCCTTTTATGTCAGTTGTGGATTTAGTGAGCTTCCACACGGGGAGTGGACTCCTGGGCTGGCCAAGCGGCGGGAACAGGAGACCGCCCTGGATATCGTGGGCAGGCGCATCGTCATGAAAATAAAACTAACCGCTCCGGAATAACTTGAAGCTTCAAGTAGTTTGCTACTATATGAGTACAACAAACCTTGGAGACATCATGACTGCACAGAACGACCTTCTTTCCGCCGACCTTACGATGGGCACCGTGATGCTCAAGGTTGGTGACATGACGATGATGAGCAACTATTACCAGAAGGCGCTCGGGCTCGATATCGTTGCCGAAGCCGATGGTGGCCAGTACCTGGGCCGCGGCAGCACTCCGCTGGTGCATCTGCAGCCCGCCGGTGGCCTGCACATTCCCGGACGCGGCGAAGCCGGACTGTTCCACACTGCGCTGCTTTTCAACGACCAAGCGTCCCTTGCCGCCACCGTGGCAACCGCAGCCCAGTACAGCCCGCAGGCCTTTGCCGGCAGCGCCGACCACCTCGTATCCGAGGCTTTTTACTTCACCGATCCTGAGGGCAACGGCATTGAGCTGTACTGGGATCGTCCCCGCGATGCCTGGAGCTGGAAGAACGGTGAAGTTGAAATGGCCTCCCTGGCCCTGTCGCCCCAGCACTACCTTCAGCAACACCTCACCGAGGAATCCGTTGTGGGCCAGCGGCAGTCAGCTGCCGATATCGGGCACGTCCACCTGCAGGTTGGCGACATCAAGACGGCTGAGCAGTTCTACGTCAATACCCTCGGCTTCGAGAAGACCTCCGGCTTCCACGGCCAGGCCTTGTTCGTTTCCGCTGGCGGCTACCACCACCACATGGCCATGAACGTCTGGAACAGCAGCGGCGCCGGTCCCCGTAAGGACACCCTCGGCCTGGGTGAGGTGCTCATCCAGCTGCCGGGCAAGGACGACGTCGGATCCCTCCATGAGCGTTTGACTCACCACAACATTGCCGTCGCCAACACCGGCGCCGAGATCACGTTCAATGATCCGTGGAACAACCGAATTCGCGTTAGTGTTGATTCTGTACAGTCCGCCAAGTAGTCGGCGGGCGCTCCGGCGCTGGATGGGGCCGGACCACCAACACGAAAGGCTTGTGCGTGGCCAATTACTCTGAGTTCTTCATCGCCGACCACCATCAGGCAGTAGCCCGAGCCAAGGCACGGGAGTCCGGAAAGTCGCCATCGATCGATGTACCCGTACTGCCGACCCCAGGCCTGAGCGATTTTGAGATTGAAGTGCTTGGCGAATTTGCCGTCAAGAGGGTTCACGCAACAGGTGTCGCGGCAGAACTCAGTCTCGTTGACATTGAACTGGACACCCTGTTCGCCGTGCCGGATGCCCTCCTTGAGGTTTTCGCCGAGCTCAACGCACCCGAGGATCCCGAAGACATCGTGGAGTTGGCTGCCGAATGGGCCGCCGCCGAGGAGATGGAGTCAACGCCCGAGGTCACCGAGCCGCTGCTGCGCGCCCTCACCGCAATGGCTGCTGCAGCCCTCTCGGCCGCAGAAGGCAACGCCAAGATGGGCCTGTTCTTCTACTCGGCCTCATAGGCCCCACGCCCTCCCACTGCTCGCAAGCTCGCAGCGGGGCCCTCGGGCGTGTGGGCCCAAGCGCCGTCCTGAAAAATGACACCGATCCCGCTTCCTGATGCCGAAATCCCGGTGTCCGAAAGGGGGATCGGTGTCATTTTGCTGTCACTCTTACGAGGAGTGCCGAGCGTTCGGAGCCAGCATGAGCAACAACACGCCACACGTGGTCAGCAACACGTCGCGCGGATCGGGTATTTTCTGGCATAATGAACAGGTACTCGATCCACATGGCCCCTCTCTCCGTGTGATGATCCTGTCCTTAGGATTCTGAAGAACGGCCCGCCCCACGGGAGCGTGACATGGAATTCGCCCCTTTTTCGAAACAGGAGTAACCACAAAAGTGGCTGTAAAGATTCGCCTTAAGCGCTTTGGTAAAATGCGCGCCCCGTACTACCGCATCGTTGTTATGGACTCACACTCAAAGCGTGACGGCCGTGCCATCGAAGAGATCGGTAAGTACCACCCGACCGAAAACCCGTCCTTCATCGAGGTCAACACCGACCGCGCTCAGTACTGGCTCTCCGTCGGCGCTCAGCCGTCTGAGCCTGTTGCCAAGATCCTGAAGATCACCGGTGACTGGCAGAAGTTCAAGGGAATCAAGGGCGCCGAAGGCACCTTGAAGACCAAGGCTCCGAAGGTAGCATTCGTTGCTCCCGAGGCCAAGAACGTTGTAATCAAGGAAGCCATCACCAAGAAGGCCAAGAAGGCTGACTCGGAAGACGCTGCAGAGAGCACCGAGGCCGAGTAGTTTGTTGGCTGAAGCGCTGGAGCACCTAGTTCGCGGGATTGTTGACTCTCCCGAGGACGTACAGGTGAGCGTCAAGAACAACCGCCGCGGGGAATCCCTCGAAGTGCGAGTTCATCAAGACGATCTGGGCCGGGTTATTGGCCGTCAGGGTCGCACCGCCCGTGCCTTGCGCACAGTGGTTGCAGCCTTGGCCAATGGCGAGCCGGTACGTGTTGACGTTGTCGACACCGACCGCCGCCGCTAACCTGCGTCAAAGAACCTGGCTTCCCCAACAGGGACGCCAGGGAAGTTTTCAGCAGTAAAGCCAAATGTTTGGCCCCGGCACCATAATGGTGACGGGGCCAAACTTTTTCCCCAAATTTTCAAGTAATACATCATTCCAGCAGTACTTAGGAGTACTCATGCAGGTTCAGGTTGCCCGAATTGGCAAGCCCCACGGCATCAAGGGTGAAGTGACCGTTCTGGTCCTCACCGACGCCCCCGATTCCCGGTTCGCAGTCGGTTCCGAGTTCGTGGTGGAGCCGGCGTCGCTTGGCACCTTGACCGTGAAGAGCTCCCGCTGGAACAAGGACATCCTCTTGTTGGGCTTCGAGGGCACCACTACCCGCAACGACGCGGAGCTGCTCCGTGGCGCCACCATGTTCTTTGAGTCAGAAGATGACGAGGACGACGACGCCTGGTATGAACACGAATTGCTCGGCCTTGAGGTTCGCGTCGGCGCGGAGAAGGTCGGCAAGGTGACGGGCTTGCGCACCTTGGCCGTGCAGGACCTGCTCATCGTTGAAGACAATGAGGGTGATGAAGTTTTGGTTCCCTTCGTGGATGAGATCGTTCCCGAGGTGAACATCGAGGGAGGCTACGTCTTGCTGACACCTCCTGCTGGCCTGTTCACCGTCAACAAGGAAATCTCTGCCAGCGATGAGTCCGGCGAAGCTGCAGATCTGAATGGCTCGGAAGGATCGCCCGAGTAATGCGTTTTGATGTAGTCAGCATCTTCCCCGAATACCTCGCGCCGCTGGATCTGAGCCTGATTGGCAAGGCCCGCACCGAGGGTTTGCTAGAGCTGAAGGTCCATGACCTGCGCAGTTACACGCAGGATCGCCACCGCACTGTCGATGACACTCCGTATGGTGGCGGCGCCGGTATGGTCATGAAGCCGGAGCCCTGGGCCCAGGCCCTGACCGACATCGCCGCAGCATCTCCCGCGTCCGACGGCGTGAAGCCCACCTTGATCGTCCCCTCGCCTGCCGGTGAGGTCTTCAATCAAGCGCTGGCCTACGAATTGGCCGAGACCGAACACCTCGTGTTCGCCTGTGGGCGCTACGAAGGCATTGACGAGCGGGTCCTTGAATGGGCTGCCGACGACTACATCGTTCGCCCCGTCAGTCTTGGCGACTACGTGCTCAACGGTGGCGAGGTTGCCGTCCTGGCCATGGTGGAGGCCATCGGCCGTTTGGTGCCGGGCGTCGTGGGTAACCCCGAATCCCTCATCGAGGAATCGCACTCGGATGGTCTCCTGGAGTACCCCGTGTACACCAAGCCCTCCAGCTGGCGTGAGCGCGAGGTGCCGGATGTTTTGCTCAGCGGTAACCACGGCAAGATTGCCAAGTTCCGTAAGGAACTACAGCTGCGCCGCACCGCGGACCGCCGCCCGGACCTCATTGCAGCACTGGATGTCTCTAACTTCAGCAAAGCGGACCGCAACGTTCTCTGGGAACTGGGGTACGCCGTCGTCGATGGCAGGGCTGTTCGCCGCGAAGGCGAGTAGTGCCCACTACCCGTCTATACAAGGCTCATCATGACTTAAGTTGCCGGATGAATTAGTCTGGCGGCTTTGAGTATGGCAAAATAAGTAGATGTGCCTACTGGGCGCGTTCCTGCCACAGGGGGAGCGTTCGTCAACAGAGCGGCACACCGGAGTTCCATCCTAGGAATCCGGTCCAATTCTTTCGATTCCCGTGACTGGCCGCGTGCCGTCCATGGGAATCGTGACACAAAGTAAATGACCTGTGGCGTTTGCCTGGAGTGAGAAAAATGCATCTTCTCGATTCCGTTGACGCAGCCAGCCTGCGCAACGACATCCCCGAGTTCCGCGCCGGCGATACCCTCAACGTTCACGTGAACATCATTGAAGGTTCCCGCGCCCGTGTTCAGGTATTCAAGGGCTTCGTCCTTGGTCGCCACGGCGATGGCCTCCGCGAAACCTTCACGGTTCGTAAGGTCTCCTTCGGCGTCGGTGTAGAGCGTACCTTCCCGGTACACTCCCCGGTCCTGGACAAGATCGAAGTTGTCACCAAGGGTGACGTTCGCCGCGCCAAGCTGTACTACATGCGTAACCTGCGCGGCAAGGCTGCCAAGATCAAGGAAAAGCGCGACAACCTCCCCACCAAGTAATAAAGGGGAGTCGCACTTTGACTCAAGCGAAACGCCAGTCCAGGAAACTGGGCTGGCGTTTTGTTTTTTTGGCGGTGGCCTTGATCTTCGTGTTCCTGGCGTTGGTGCGCAACGTCTGGGTGGATGTTTACTACATTCCCTCCGAATCCATGGAGCCGCTGTTGCTGACTGGCGACCGTGTTTTGGTCTCCCGGACGGCTTTTACCAACAGGCCCATTGAGCGTGGGGATGTGGTTGTTTTTGACGGCCGCGGTTCCTTCACGCCCTTGAAATCTGGTGCCGGAGACTTTGTCGACGGCGTCGTGGGTGCCGGTCAATGGTTGGGCCTGATGCCCAACAACAATGTTTACGTCAAGCGCGTGCTTGGTGTCGCCGGCGATACAGTCAAGTGCTGCTCCGCGAGCGGCTCACTGGAAATCAACGGCGTCCCGGTAACCGAAAGTTACCTGTATCCCGGTGATGACCCGAGCGCGTTGAACTTCGAGGTGACAGTTCCGCAGGGTAGGTTGTGGCTTATGGGCGATCATCGCAGCGTCTCACTCGACTCGCGGTCACTCCTTGGTGCGCCAGGAGGCGGTTTGATCTCCACAGCTAGAGTTATCGGATCGCCGATTGCCACTGTGTGGCCCCTAGGTCGGATCCACGCGATCTATAGTGATGGTACGGTGCTGCCCTAGCCGACGCCCGACACCGCCTGCGGTGTTCCATAAAGAATTCTTTGACCTGACTTTGCTAAGGAAATAGACGTTGATGCAAGAGAACGTGCCAGAGGACAATAGTGGCGCACAGGGCCACGAAGAAGACGGGCAGGGTCCGGCTGAGGATCAGGTCCGCCAAGACTGGCGCGCACGTCGTTTCAAGGCACGCAAGCATGCGGCGGATCCTGCCGCCGGGCACGGGAATGAGGGGCACGGGAATGCGGCGCACGACGGCGGCTCCGACGAGGGTGGTACGGCCACCGAGCGCTTCGGTCGCCAGGCCTGGGCGTGGGGCAAGGAACTGCTCACTATCGTGGTCATTGCCGTGGTGCTTTCCTTCTTGATTAAGACCTTCTTGTTCCGGGCCTTCTACATCCCCTCCGGATCCATGGAAAATACCTTGGAGATCCACGACCGGATCTTCGTCAACCTGCTGGTGCCGGAACCCTTCGCGCTCAAGCGCGGAGACGTCGTCGTTTTTAAGGACACACAGGGCTGGTTGCAGGCCCCTGACACTGCTGCGGATCCGGTGAGCTGGCTCGGCGAGGTGGCCACCTTCATTGGACTGGCACCGGATAGTTCGGAGCAGCACCTGGTCAAGCGCGTGATTGGTATGCCGGGGGACCATATCATCTGCTGCAACGCCGAAGGAAAGCTGACGGTCAATGGCGAAGCCATTACGGAACCGTACCTGTTCCCGGGCGCTGCGCCGTCGGACACCACCTTTGACGTGACCGTTCCCGAAGGCCACCTGTGGGTCATGGGAGATCACCGCAATAACTCCCAGGATTCGCGCTACCACGACACGTTCAACGGCACCGGATTTGTCCCGATCGACGATGTCGAGGGTCGGGCCGTCGTGATTGCGTGGCCGGTCACCCATTGGGGCTTCTTGAGCAACCACCCCGAGGTCTTTGATAAAGTTCCGGACGCAACGAGCACCAGTGTCGGCTCCCCGCAGCATACTGCGGTGGGTCAGTAATGGCTGCAGCGCCACCAACCCTTGACTGGGAACGTGAACTCGCCGCGCAGGGCTACGCCATCGTCGCGGGCTGCGACGAGGTGGGCCGCGGGTCCCTCGCCGGGCCCGTCAGTGTTGGCGTGGTCATTGTCCGCGCCGCAACGGCTGTGGACTTGCCCGGTGTGAAGGACAGCAAGTTACTGCGTCCGGCCGTGCGCGAGGCCCTGGTTCCGGCCATTGAGGAGTGGGCGGAGGCCAGCGCCGTTGGCCACGCGGCTGCTCATGAAATTGATGCTGTGGGCCTTGTTGGTGCCCTGCGTCTGGCTGGAACACGGGCTTTGGCGCAGGCCGCACAGACCTTGATGCCCGACTTTGTGATTTTGGACGGCAATCAAGATTGGCTATCCGCGCCTGAACAGGGAGACCTCTTCGGAGCAGCGTTGCCCGTGTCGCCGCCGGCCCCGTGGCGTCTCCAGACGCGGATCAAGGCTGACATGACCTGCCTGTCCGTTGCCGCCGCCAGTGTTTTGGCGAAAGTTGAGCGCGATGCAATGATGACCGCTCTGGCCCAGGAGTATCCCGCCTTCGGATGGGATGCCAACATGGGGTATGGAACCGCCTCACACCGGGCCGCCATCGTAGAGTTTGGCCCCACGGACTTCCATAGAAAGACCTGGCGACTGGTCTAATTGGTGCGGGCTTTGTGCACGCATTGTGCCCGTATTGTGCAGGTTAGTCGCGCCCGTTGGGTAAGTAACGGGCATGTGATGGATGATGGAACCATGAGTGCTGAGGATCTGGAAAACTACGAAACTGACATGGAGCTGCAGCTTTACCGCGAATACCGTGACGTGGTGAACCTGTTCAGCTATGTTGTGGAAACCGAACGTCGTTTCTACTTGGCCAACCATGTGGATTTGCAGGCACGATCCGCCGACGGCGAGGTTTACTTTGACCTGACCCTGCAGGACGCTTGGGTCTGGGACGTGTACCGGACGGCCCGTTTTGTGAAAAACGTCCGGGTCATCACCTTCAAGGACGTCAATGTTGAGGAACTCATCAAGTCCGATGACCTGCAGATCCCCAAGGATGGCCAGCTGGGCCCGCTGAGTTAGGGGCTTGCCGCCTACTTTGCAAAAACTAGAGGAAAGGGCGACGCCGGAACGAAAGTTCCGCCGTCGCCCTTTCTTGTTGTCTTGGGCTCAGTCTTTCTGGTTTAGCCCTTGGGGGCGTGTTCGGTGTCGTAAGTCTCGCGAGAGTTGATGATGGATGGCATGTTGTCTTTAGCCCAACTCTCCAGGGCCAACATTGGCACGGCAAGACTGAGGCCGGACTCGGTCAACTCATAATCAACGCGCGGGGGAATCTGGGCGTACATGGTGCGGCCAACCAGGCCGTCGCGCTCGAGACCGCGCAGTGTCTGCGTCAGCATCTTCTGGGATACGCCGTCCACTGTCTTGGCGAGGGCAGAGAACCGCAGTGGCCCATGTGCCAAGGCGCCGACCACCAAGACGCTCCAGCGGTCACCAATCCTGTCCAACACCTGCCGCGAAGGACAATTTCGGTCGTAGGGATCCCACATTGGCTCGTTCATGATTCTCTTCTCTCCACACTGCTTGTCCCAATGAGTCTAGCAAATACTTACTTACCTGCAGTATGTTACTCTCTATTAGTAACCAACGAAGCGATGTGGCGCATGGCCACCTGCAAGGAGACCCAGAATGGCAAAGATCAACGTAATTGGTGGAACCGGATACGCGGGAAGCAACATTGTTCGCGAGGCCGTGAAGCGTGGACATGACGTCACGTCCTTTAGCCGCAACCTCCCCGAAAATCCGGTTGAGGGTGCAAAGTACTTGACCGGTTCAGTGCTGGATTCAGGCTTCCTTGCGCAGACGGTGACAGACGCCGATGTTGTCATTGAGGCGCTGTCCCCGCGTGGTGAGCTGGTTGGAAAACTTGAAGGCATTGTTGACCAGCTGTTGCCTCTGGTTCAGTCGGCCGGTGCACGTGTGGGTGTTATCGGCGGCGCAGGCTCGTTGCTGGTTGCCCCCGGTGGCCCCCTTGTCATGGATACGCCCGGGTTCCCGGCCGAGATCCTGCCCGAGTCCAAGACCGCCGGGCAGCTCCTGGAGACCCTGAAGGGCAGCGCCGCTGAGCTCAACTGGTTCTATGTCAGCCCCGCAGGTGGCTTCGGTGGTTTTGCTCCCGGCGAGGCCACCGGCGCCTACCGCACCGGCGGCGATGTTTTGCTCGTAGATGATCAGGGTAACTCCAACATCTCCGGTGCTGACTTCGGGATGGCCATCATCGATGAGATTGAATCACCGGCGCACACCAACCAGCGCTTCACGGTGGCCTACTAAGGGATCATCCTTGCGTCGAGAAACGAAATAGACGCATCTCCTGCAGTGCCCGGCTGGTTTTTACGGCCGGGCACTGCTGTTTGTTCCTCCACAGGCGGCGGCGACCGGGCGGCTATCCACAATTGGGTCATGTGGCCTTTCGGGCCTTCTCGAAGCCAGCCAAGCTTGCAGTGGAGGCGGTTATGAGAGCAAAAGATGCATTGGGTCAAAGCGGTGAACAGGTAGCAGCGGACTACCTTGAAGACCGTGGAATACGGGTGATTGACAGCAACTGGCGATGCTCCAGCGGTGAAATCGACATTGTGGCCCTGGACGGCCAGGAACTGGTCATCGTCGAGGTCAAAACACGCAGATCGCGGCGTTATGGTGACCCTCTCGAGGCCATTACCCGGGCCAAGCTGCTGCGACTACGAACCTTGGCCGTACTCTGGGCCCGTGAACACAACCGGGTTATCGGTTCACTGCGGATTGACGCCGTGGGCATCATCATGGACAGGGCACAAGAGCCGAGTATTGATCACGTCAGGGGCGTGGCCTGATGGGAATGGGCCGATCATTGGCAGTGGCGCTCGTGGGACTGAACGGCCATGTCATCGAGGTTGAGGCGGATATTGGCCAGACCTTGCCAAACTTTATCTTGCTGGGGCTGCCGGACGCATCCTTGAGTGAAGCCCGGGAGCGGATCCGTTCGGCAGCGCAAAACTCGGGCATTCCACTCAGCCGGCGAAAAATCACTGTCAACCTTGTTCCTGCATCCCTGCCAAAGAAGGGGTCAGGCTTTGATCTGGCCATTGTAATGGCGGCACTGGAGGCCGCCGGCGACGTGCGGGGGACAGGCCGGACGGTCTTTATTGCGGAGTTGGGCCTCGACGGTCGGTTGCGGCCCGTTCGCGGCATGCTCCCTGCCGTGCTGGCCGCGTTGTCGGCAGGGCGCTCCGACTTCGTGGTGGCGGCCGCCAACCTGGCTGAGGCACAACTCGTCAAAGGTGCCAGGGTTCGCGGTTATGAGTGTCTTGCAGAGGTTGCCGTGGATTTTGGTGCGGACCCCAAGGACTTGCCTGGTCTGGACAGTGAGTGGGTGGCCGGGCCTGAAACGCTCGGAACCACGCACAGGCAGATCGATGGGCGGGAGAGCGTTGACCTGGCTGATGTGGCTGGCCAATCTGTGGCGCGTCTCGCTTTGGAAATCGCGGCCGCCGGAGGGCATCATCTGATGATGGTTGGCCCGCCAGGATCTGGAAAAACCATGTTGGCCGAACGGCTACCCGGACTTCTGCCCGATCTTAACGATGCCGAAGCCATGGAGGTCACCGCCATCCACTCGCTGGAACATAGGGCGTCAGGATTGGTTGCCCTGATCCACCGTCCTCCCTACGAGCGCCCTCATCATTCCGCCAGCACGGCAGCCATCATTGGCGGAGGCAGTGGCATACCACGCCCAGGTGCGGCGTCGCGGGCGCATCGGGGCGTACTATTCCTCGACGAAGCCCCCGAGTTCGATAAGAGGGTCCTGGACGCGCTCAGGCAACCGTTGGAAAGCGGTGAGCTGGTGCTGCATCGCTCCGCTGGCACCGCGTCCTACCCGGCACGGTTCCAGCTGATCCTCGCCGCCAATCCGTGTCCGTGCGGCAAGGCGACCGGCAAGGGAATGAACTGCGAATGCACTCCCATGGCCCGAAAGCGATATTTCGGTCGGTTGTCGGGTCCACTGCTGGACAGGGTTGACATTCAATTGGAGGTCAACAAGGTCCAGCTATCACAGCTAGCCGACTCGGACCCTCGTGAATCCACCGCCCAAGTTGCTGCGCGCGTGAGAGATGCCCGGGACATTGCCGGTGAACGGCTCAAGAAATGGGGCCTAGTGCACAACGCCGACCTGACGGGCAAGCTACTGCGTGGACCGTTGCGCCTAGGCGGACATGACACGGCGCTATTGGACAAGGCCATGGGCCTCGGTGTGCTCAGCGCCCGCGGGTATGACAGGGTGCTTCGCCTCGCCTGGACTGTGGCCGATTTACAAGGACTGGAGCACCCGGGCAGCGATGAGGTGGGGCTGGCCCTGACATTGAGACAGCGAGGAGAAGGACTATGAGCGCCATGAATGAGGGTATTTCAAGTGCATGGTCCGGCAAGGGCATCCGTGTTGCTCGCGCGGCGCTGACGCGGTTGATGGAGCCGTCAGACCTGCCCGGATTGGCCTTGATCGACGTCCTGGGGCCCGAGGAAGCACTTGCTCTGATTGAGGGCGGAGCTGCCACAGACGCCAAGGTCGAGCAAGAAATGACCCATGTCTTGACCTCGGCAGGTTCGGAACGGTGGGCAGGACTGGCAGAGGCGTTGGGCCGTTGGCGGCCAAGACTGGTTGACCTTGCCCCGGAGCGTGATCTGGAGACCCTAGAAAGATTAGGTGGCCGGCTCCTGATTCCCGAGGACGCCACGTGGCCGCAGGCTCTTGTGGACTTGGAGCTCGGAGCACCGATTGCCCTATGGTGCCGAGGCACCCATGCGCTGATTCCGCCCCAGAGCCGGTGCATCGCAGTGGTCGGCTCCCGTGACAGCACCAGTTATGGCGCCAATGTCACCGCCGAGATTGCCAATTCCCTGGTTCAACGGGGATTCACGGTGGTTAGTGGAGGTGCCTATGGGATCGATGCACATGCCCACCGAGGGGCACTGGGTGCCGCCATGGCCATTGATGGACCTCTGGGTGGAACACGGGCCGCCTTGCCTGCTAGCTCAGCAGATACGCCCCAGGTGGAGGATCAGCCGGCAACGCTGGCCGTTATGGCCGGGGGAGTGGACAGGTTCTACCCTTCCGGCAATGACGATCTGCTTCATATCATCGCCGAAAAGGGACTCGTAGTTGCGGAGGTGCCACCCGGTACCAACCCCACACGCTATAGATTCCTGCAGCGGAACCGCCTCATCGCTGCCCTGTGCTCTGTGACAGTCGTGGTGGAGGCCCGGTGGAGATCCGGAGCTCTCAACACCGCCCACCACGCAGAATCGCTCAGCAGAATGGTGGGTGCCGTCCCGGGATCCGTATATTCGGCGAATTCGGCCGGCTGTCACAGGCTCTTGAAAGAAGGAGCCGCCGTATGCGTCACTGATGCCGCAGACATTGCCGAACTCGCTGGCGCCATGGGCGAACATCTCGTGGACGAGCCAAGCGCCGCGACGGCGCTCCACGACGGTCTCGGTACTTCGGACTTGTTGCTTCTCGACGCCCTGCCGCTGCGCACCGCAACAACCCTAGAAAAACTATGTGTGGTTGCGGGCTTGAGCGCCCAGACGGTCCTATCAGGATTGGGCAGGCTAGAAGCATTAGGCCTCGCGGAGCGTCTGGCGGGCGGTTGGAAACGTCATGCCAAGTAATTGTCGTGGCAGGATCCGCATCAACAGATTGGTGTCGGACACAGACAAGCATGGCAGGTAGCAACGTCTCGTCCTTCTCGATCAAGACGCAGCCTCTGCCATCGCCATCGCCCAGGCGCTCACCGAAGATTCCCTCGGGAGCTATGTTGCGGCGGCGGGCTTGGGGTAGCCCGCTAGCCATGGCGGCCGGATTGGATCTGCGACGGCGGGGCAACTTGCCCTGCGCGGCGCAACGGCGCACAGTTGGGGTGTGGATTCCGACGAACGCTCAGCACTGCCTGCCGCTCTTGCCCAAGCTGCGGACGCTTTCGAGCGGTACCTGCGCTCTGAACGGGGCCGGTCGGAACACACCATCCGTGCCTACCGTGGCGATATTGACGCGCTCCTGATCCATGCCGTAGCCGAGGGCAACACAACCCTGAGTGAACTTGACCTAGGACAACTGCGCCGCTGGCTCGGTGAACAAAGCGCTTCCGGCCTGGCTCGATCCACCCTTGCCCGCCGCGCGGCCACCGTACGTAGCTTCACGGCTTGGGCCCTGCGGGAGGAGATTATCCCGGTGGATCCGTCCCTGCGGCTCAAGGCGCCCAAGCGCGAGAAGACTTTGCCGGCCGTCTTGCAGAAGCAACAGTTGGGCAGGCTTCTGGCGGACTTGGCCGAGACGGCCGAAGACCAGGACCCCATTGCCCTGCGGGATCTGGCCATGGTTGAGCTCCTCTATGGAACCGGGATCCGTGTGGGCGAGCTGGCAGGTCTGGACGTACAGGATGCCAACCGGGAACGGCGTACTGTCACGGTTTTGGGTAAAGGCAATAAGGAGCGCGTGGTTCCGTTTGGCGTTCCGGCCGATACGGCGTTGGGCCGGTGGCTGGACAGCGGACGTCAGGCCTTGATCCAACCGCAGAGTGGAACGGCGCTCTTTCTCGGCAAGCGGGGCGGCCGCATCGACCAACGCACAGTACGGTCAGTGGTGGACAGGCTATTTGCTTCGCTGGGTGACACCTCGGCCACGGGGCCCCACACCCTGCGGCATTCGGCTGCCACGCACCTTCTCGATGGTGGTGCTGACCTACGTTCGGTGCAAGAGATCCTAGGCCATAGTTCCCTTGCTACAACCCAGCTGTACACACACGTCTCGGTAGAACGACTGCGGGACAGCTACCGAACAGCACACCCGCGAGCGTGAGAATAGTCCATGAAATACATCACAGGTTACGGCGGATTGTCCTGACGGTGGCGTAATCGGCCAAGCTACGGCACAATGATAGTGAGCCATCGCTCAAAAACTAAAGGTCGGGTTCAAACCCGGATAATCAGGGCCGGTCTATGCCAAGCTCTGCGCAATGCCACGTATCATCCTGAGAAGGTCGTTGGGGAAGACGCACCTACTGCAATGGAGGATGGAATGAAGGCAGAAAACACGCGCGGCGTTTTGTTCGTACACTCAGCCCCGGCTGTCATGTGCCCGCATATTGAATCGTCCATTGCAGCCGTAATGGATCAGCGCTCGGACTTGCACTGGACTGCACAGCCCGCGGCGCGCAATGTGCTGCGCACTGAACTTGCCTGGCGTGGACCCGCCGGCACGGGGGCCCGACTTGCCTCGGCCCTTCGCGGCTGGGCCAATGTCCGCTATGAGGTTACCGAAGATCCCAGCGCGGGTGTTGACGGATCACGGTGGTCCCATACCCCGGAATTGGGCATCTTCCATGCCGTCACAGATGTTCACGGCAACATCATGGTCTCTGAGGACCGCATCCGCTACGCCTATGAAACCGGCAAGGGCGATCCCTCCGTGGTTTACCAGGAGCTCTCACTGGCACTGGGAGAGGCGTGGGACGAGGAACTTGAACCGTTCCGCCATGCTGCGGCCGGCGCACCTGTCCGCTGGCTCCACCACGTCGGCTAAATAAGACTCGCTTACTCAGACAAGAACGACGGCGGCACTCACCAAAAGGTGAGTGCCGCCGTCGTTCTTGTCCCAGAGAAATTCGGGACAGCAGACTGGGGAACGCTAGGCCATTTCAACCTTGGGGCCCGTGCTGCGGATGGCAACAACAGCGTTGTGACCACCGAAGCCGAACGAGTTGTTCAAGGCCATGATCTCGCCCTCGGGCAGTTCGCGCGGAGTGCCGGTGACGACATCCAAGGGAATTTCCGGATCCTGGTTTTCTAGGTTGATCGTGACAGGGGCCAGGCGGTGGTAAACGGCCAGAACCGTCAGTACCGACTCAACGGCACCTGAGGCGCCAAGCAAGTGGCCCATCTGGGACTTGGTGGCTGAGACGCAGACGTTGTTTACGTGATCGCCCAGGGCAGACTTCAACGCTGTGTACTCGGGGCGGTCGCCAACAGGGGTGGACGTTGCGTGAGCGTTGACGTGGACCACGTCTTCCGGCAGTGCCCGAGCATCAAACAGCGCAGCCTTGAGGGCGCGAGTTGCGCCAAGGCCCTGGGGGTCCGGAGCTGTGATGTGGTAGGCGTCGGCCGTGACGGCCGTGCCGGCCAGCTCACCGTAAATGCGTGCGCCGCGGGCAATGGCGTGCTCTTCAGCTTCCAACACCAGTGCGCCAGCGCCCTCGCCCATGACGAAGCCGTCGCGGCTGATGTCGTAGGGCCGTGAGGCGGTCTCCGGGGAGTCGTTGCGCTTGGACAGGGCCTGCATGGCAGCGAAGGACGCCATCGGCATGGGGTGGATCGCAGCTTCGGCGCCACCGGCCATGACAACGTCTGCCTTGCCTGAGCGGATGAGCTCGAGGGCAATGTGCATGGCTTCGGTTCCAGAGGCACAGGCGGACACGGGAGTGTGCGCACCGGCGCGGGCACCGAGGTCCAGGCTAACGGCTGCGGCCGGGCCATTGGGCATCAACATGGGAACCGTCATGGGCAAAACGCGGCGGGGTCCCTTTTCACGCAGGGTGTCCCATGCGTCCAGGAGCGTCCACACGCCGCCAATGCCGGTTGCGAAGGCAACGGCTAGGCGGTCATGGTCGATCTCCTCGATGCCGGAGTCCTTCCAGGCCTCACGGGCGGCCACCACGGCGAACTGGGTTGAGGGGTCCATGCGCTTGGCTTCTACGCGGCTCAGGACCTCTGTTGCGGGAGTTGATGCTTTGGCCGCGAAGTGAACGGGAAGATCGTACTTTTCCACCCAATCATCGGTCAGCGTGTGGGCGCCGGAAACACCCTTCAGGGCGTTCTTCCACATGGTCGGAACATCGCCGCCAATGGGCGTCGTTGCTCCGAGACCGGTGATGACTACTTTGCGGGCCATGATTCAACTCTCTAAAAAATTATGGGTCAGGGCTAAAGGATGGTGATGTGGTTGGCCGGCGTCCTGCTTTTCCGGCCAACCACCAAGACCCACGCCGCTTGAGCGGACAGGGAATCAGACACTAGGGCTGCTTAAGCCTGTGCGCCTGCGATGAAGCTGACAGCGTCGCCAACGGTCTTGAGGTTCTTGACTTCCTCGTCCGGGATCTTCACGTCGAACTTCTCTTCAGCGTTGACGACGATCGTCATCATGGAGATGGAATCGATGTCCAGGTCATCCGTGAAGGACTTGTCCAGCTCAACAGCCTCGGGGGCAAGGCCGGTCTCTTCGTTGACGATTTCGGCCAAACCAGCCAGGATTTCTTCGTTGCTAGCCATTGACGGCTCCTTTTCTTCTTTTGCTGTGATCAAGAAATTGATCATTTCAGGCATGCTGATCAAGCCACGGTTGTGGCTGGATGCGTTTAGGGAAGGCGCACCACTTGGGCGCCAAACACCAGTCCGGCGCCAAAGCCGATCTGAAGCGAAAGTTTACCGGAGAGCTCCGGGTTCTCTGCCAGCAGGCGGTGTGTTGCCAACGGAATGGAGGCTGCGGAGGTGTTGCCGGCATCGGCGATGTCGCGGCCAATGATGACGTGTTCGGGCAATTTGAGCTGCTTGGCCAATTCATCGATGATGCGCATGTTGGCCTGGTGCGGCACAAAGGCGCCCAGGTCAGCGGCCGTGATTCCGGCGACTTCGAGGGCCTTCTTGGCCATCTTTGCCATCTCCCAGACGGCCCAGCGGAACACGGTTTGGCCGTCCTGGCGCAGCGTGGGCCACAGCGTGGCGTGAGCCTCGTCCGCGGCGGCCTGAGCAACGTCGTCGCCCTTCATGGCCTGTTCGCTGAAATCGCGGACATCGTTCAGGGAGTGAGTCATACCGATGGTGTCCCACTTGCTTCCGTCCGAACCCCACACGGCCGGGCTGATGCCGGGCTCGTCCGAGGGGCCGATGACAACGGCGCCAGCGCCATCACCGAGCAGGAAGGAGATGGTGCGCTCATGGTTGTCGATGACGTCGGAGAGCTTCTCCGCGCCGATGACCAGAACGTAATCTGCCGTGCCGGCACGAACCAGGGCGTCGGCCTGCGCCACGCCGTAGCAGTAGCCTGCGCAAGCAGCGGAGATGTCATAGGCAGGAGCGGGGTTCGCACCGATCTTGTCCGCGATCAAGGCGGCGGCCGACGGCGTCGCGTAGGGGTGTGTGACCGTGGACACCAGAACCGCGCCGATCTGGGACGGTTCGATGCCCGCGTTCTTGATGGCCTCGGCACCTGCGCCAACGGCCATGTCCACCACGGATACGTCCTTGGGAGCGCGGTGGCGGGTGATGATGCCTGTGCGCTGCTGGATCCACTCGTCCGAGGAATCGATCCACTGGCACACGTCTTCATTGGTCACGATCACGGACGGGCGGTACGCGCCAATGCCCAAGATGCGTGAGCCCGGGTGGGTCGGGTTTTGCTTCAGCGTAGGGGTGCTCACAGTGTTCCTGCTTCCAGCGAAGAGTGTGCTGCCAGCAGTTCCTGTGCAGCTTGAAGATCATCAGGGGTTTTCACGGCGACGGTGGCAATGCCACTCATCCCGCGCTTGGCCAAGCCGGTGAGTGTCCCGGCCGGAGCCAGCTCAATCAGTCCAGTCACGCCCATGGCGCTCATGGTTTCCATGCACAGATCCCAACGGACTGGCCGCGATACCTGGGCGATGAGAGACTCAAGTGCCGCTTCGCCAGAAGGCACGACGGCGCCGTCGTAGTTTGAGAGCAGCGGCACCTTGGGTGCGTGGGTGGTCAGGGACGGCGCGAGCGCTTCCAAAGCGGAAACCGCAGGTGCCATGTGGTGTGTGTGGAACGCGCCGGCGACCTGAAGGGGGATGACCCGTGCCTTGGCCGGTGGGGCAGCGACGAGAGCGGCGATTTGCTCCAGCGTGCCGGCGGCTACCGTCTGGCCCTTGGAGTTCATGTTCGCCGGAGTAAGCCCAGCTGCGGCAATGGCGGCCAGGACCTCATCGGGATCCCCGCCAACCACGGCGGCCATGCCTGTGGGTGTGGCCGCGGCGGCGTCGGCCATGCGGTTGGCACGTTCGCGAACGAACGCCATGGCGTCTGCGTTGGAAAGTGTCCCGGTGAGGGCTGCGGCAGTGATTTCACCGACCGAATGACCGGCAATAACGACGGACTTCGAAGCCAGGGCCCCGGCGATGTCGGCGCCCAGAAGCGCTTGAGCAGTGATGAGCCCGGCCGCAACGATCAAGGGCTGCGCAACGGCGGTGTCCTTGATGGTTTCGGCGTCTGAGGTGGTGCCGTGGGCCAGCAGATCGATGCCTGCGGCATCGCTCAAGGTGGCCAACTGTTCCTGCACACCCGGGCGTTCAAGCCATGGTGAAAGGAATCCGGGGGATTGGGAGCCCTGTCCAGGGCAGACTATTGCAAGCACGTTAACCAGCTTTCCAAACTTAGTGGCTTTTGACGGTGTTTCCCCACACCAAGCTCTTCGGCACATTTTGTAGGAAGTCTACAATGACTGTGCTGTTTCGTGACTGTTTAGGGGGGAAGGGGCCGAACTTTTAGGCGAAATCTACTAACTGTTCACCCTCGAGTCCCGGTGGTCTTGCTGCCGATTGCCTTGCTCGAGGATGCTTTGGCGCTCGAGTTTTTCGACGGCGTGGCGAGCCTTCCCACGATGATGGCCGTCTGCAACACGAAAGCTTCGCGCGGAATCAGCGGATCCCAACCTGTGACGTCACATACTCGCCGTAATCGGTATCGGACGGTGTTTGAGTGAACGAAGAGTTCCCGGGCCGCGGCCTCAAGCGAATGCCCTCCCTGCAGGTAACTGCTGAGGGTTTCAACTAGGCCGTTGGAAGCTGCGATCAAAGGGCGGTAAATGTTCACAATGAGTGCACGCCGTGCGGACTCGTCGCCACCTATCACGCGCTCAGGCAGCAGATCATCTGCAGAGACTGGGCGCGGCGCGCCCGACCATCCCTTGACCACGGAAATACCTGCGAAGGCTGCCTTGGCGGAGGCCGTGGCGTCAGACAAGGTGGCTGCCAAGGGTCCGTACACAACCGGTCCGGGCGCGAAGAGATCGCTGAGGCGTAGATACGCCGATTCGGGATCTTTCACATTGCCAAGGACAAGAATCAGCTTGTCGCCTTGGATGCCCACCATGACGTCCTCAGCGAATCGGACAGCTGCACGTCGCAAGGTGGCCAGAAAGAGCGCGTTGGCTTCCTGCGGGGCAGGGCCCACCATGATCGTAAAGTGGCTGTGGCTGGTCCAGCCAAGTGCGGAAATACGTGATTGCAAGGCGTCCGTGTTCTCGCCTCGCAAAATGCCGTCGACGGCCAATGCTTCCAGCCGGGTATCCCAAGCGCCCCGGTTTTCCGCAGCACGCGCATAAACATCTGCGGCAGCGAAGGCCACCTCGCGCGAATAGCGCAGGACTGCTTCCCGCAAGGCTGTTTGTTCTTCGGCTGCAGCGAGCTCGGGAACGCGGTCTTCCACTACCTGGACCACTGTGCGGATCAGTTGCAGTGCCCGCTGGAGGCTAATGGCGCCGGTCAGTTCGGTGGGTGCAGTACCAAAGACATCCGAGAGGACCCAGCTGGGGGATGAGGGGTGTTCATACCATGAGACAAAGGCCGCGATGCCATTTTGTGCCACCAAGCCAAGGGCTGAACGTTCGTCGGCGCTGAGCCGCCGGTACCAGGGGAGGGTGTTTTCAAGTTCTTGGCGCATCATCGAGGAAAGCGATCCCACGCTTGCACGCAGGCGCTCCAAAGTCTCCGTGGTGCGGTGGATTTCGGTGGCTTTGCGCTGGCCTTTTTTGGCCTGCGAGTCCTCTGCTGTCGGCTGTGCGGCCGGCTTTTTTGTTGCTGCCATGATTCGAGGGTATGTCCTTGAGGCCTCGAAGCGTTATTTGTGTGAATCCCACAACGTCATGGTGAGGCCCGTGCCGTGGTGGCGCGGTTAAACGCAAAAGGGTGCTTGGTGTTGCTGTAGAAGATCTACAGCAACACCAAGCACCCTTCAAGTGCAGGTGGAGGGCGTGGGGATTAGCCTTCGCCTCCGGCGTTGCCGGTGGTGCCTGCGTTGACGTTCAGGAGATCGTACTTGGCGATCGCCTGCGCCGGGGCGCTGGCATCAACTTCGCCGCGCTTGGCCAGCATCTGCAAGGTGCGAACTACCACTGAGTGGGAGTCGATCTTGAAGAAGCGGCGTGCTGCTGCGCGGGTGTCGGAGAAACCGAAGCCGTCGGCACCTAGGGTTGCGAACTCATTGGGCAGGAACTGACGGATCTGATCCGGCACTGCCTTCATGTAGTCGGTAACTGCAACAACGGGGCCCTGTGCATCAGCCATTTTGGCGGTGATGTACGGAACGCGGGCCTCGTTCTCCGGGTGAAGGAAGGATTCCTCTTCGGCAGCAAGTGCATCACGGCGAAGTTCGTTCCAGGAAGTCACTGACCATACATCGGCTGAGACACCCCACTCGTCGGCGAGGATCTGCTGTGCTTCCAATGCCCAGGGAACGGACACGCCGGAGCCCAGCAGCTGGGTCTTCGGGCCCGGGGCATCGCTCTTCTTGAGCAAGTAGATGCCCTTGATGATGCCTTCGGTGTCGATGTCCTCCGGCGCCTTCGGCTGCACGATCGGCTCGTTGTAGACAGTGATGTAGTACATGACGTTGGGATCGGTTGAATCCGGTCCGTACATGCGCTCAAGTCCGGACTTGACGATGGTGCCGATCTCGTACCCGTAAGCCGGGTCGTAGCTGACGACGGCCGGGTTCGTGGACGCCAAGATCGGGGAGTGACCGTCAGCGTGCTGCAGGCCCTCACCGGTCAAGGTTGTACGTCCGGCGGTGGCGCCAATGATGAAGCCACGCGTCATCTGGTCACCGGCGGCCCAGAAGGAATCACCGGTGCGCTGGAAGCCGAACATGGAGTAGAACACGTAGATCGGGATCAACGGTTCGCCATGGGTGGCGTAGGCGGTGCCTGCAGCGGTGAAGGCCGCTACGGAGCCGGCCTCGTTGATGCCAGCGTGCACGATCTGTCCGGAGATGGACTCCTTGTACGCCAACACCAGGTCGCGGTCAACGGAGAGGTAGTTCTGCCCGTTGGGGTTGTAGATCTTCGCGGTCGGGAAGAACGCGTCGATACCGAAGGTGCGAGCCTCGTCCGGGATGATCGGGACAATGCGCTGCCCGATCCCCTTGTCACGCATGAGGTCCTTGAGCAGTCGCACGAACGCCATGGTGGTGGCGGCCTGCTGCTTGCCCGAACCGCGGTTTGCGACCTCGTAGGTCTTCTCGCCCGGAAGCGTCAGCTCCGTGTGCTTGGTGCGGCGTTCCGGTACGGAACCGCCCAATGCGCTGCGGCGATCCATCATGTACTGGATTTCCGGTGTGTCCATACCCGGGTGGTAGTACGGGGGACGGTACGGATCTGCTTCAAGAACCTCATCGGTGATGGGCAGACGCAGGTGCGTACGGAAGTCCTTCAGGTCCTGCAGCGTGAGCTTCTTCATCTGGTGCGTGGAGTTACGCGCCTCGAAGTGGGTGCCCAAGCCGTAGCCCTTGACCGTGTGGGCCAGGATGACTGTCGGCTTGCCCTTGAAGTCCATGGCTGCCTTATAGGCGGCGTAAACCTTGTGGTAATCGTGGCCACCACGCTTAAGGTTCCAGACCTCGTCGTCGCTCAGGTGAGCGGCGAGTTCCTTGGTCTGCGGGGTCTGGCCGAAGAAGTGCTCGCGCACAAATCCGCCGGACTCAGCCTTGTAGGTCTGGTAATCGCCGTCGCGCGTGGTGTTCATGATATCGACGAGTGAACCGTCGCTATCGCGCTCGAGCAGATCGTCCCACTCGCGGCCCCAGAGGACCTTGATGACGTTCCAGCCAGCACCGCGGAAGAATGCTTCCAGTTCCTGAACGATCTTGCCGTTACCGCGAACCGGGCCGTCGAGGCGCTGCAGGTTGCAGTTAACCACGAAGGTGAGGTTGTCCAGCTTGTCGTTGGCAGCAAGCTGAAGCAGGCCGCGCGATTCGGGCTCGTCCATTTCGCCGTCGCCAAGGAAAGCCCAGACGTGCTGATCGCTCGTGTCCTTGATACCGCGGTTGTGCAGGTAACGGTTGGACTGAGCCTGGTAAATCGCGTTCATCGGGCCAATACCCATGGACACGGTGGGGAATTCCCAGAACTCCGGCATGAGGCGCGGGTGCGGGTACGAGGAAAGCGCGTGGCCTTCCTTGGACTTCTCCTGACGGAATCCGTCTAGGTCCTCTTCTGTGAGGCGACCTTCGAGGAATGCGCGGGCGTACATGCCGGGTGAGGCGTGGCCCTGGAAGAAGACCTGGTCTCCGCCGCCAGCGTGGTCCTTACCGCGGAAGAAGTGGTTGAAGCCAACCTCGTACAGGGTTGCGGCACCTGCGTAGGTGGAGATGTGTCCGCCAACGCCGATATCGGGGCGCTGTGCGCGGTGTACCAAAACGGCGGCGTTCCAGCGAAGCCAAGCACGGTACTTGCGCTCAATCTCCTCATTGCCCGGGAACTCAGGTTCCTGATCAACGGGAATGGTGTTTACATAGTCAGTCGTCGTCACCATCGGCACGCCAACGCTTTGCGCGCCGGCTCGCTGGAGCAGGCTACGCATAATGTACTGGGCACGCTCGGTGCCACGTTCCTGAATCAACGTATCCAAGGACTCAAGCCATTCGGCTGTCTCTTCTGGATCGCGATCAGGCAGCTGGTTTGTCAACCCGCTGAGGATATGGGAGTTTTCGTCTCCTGCAGCCACGTCCAACCTCTCTTATAAAAGCAGTGTGGGGACACCCAGAGCTGTGGCCATGGGCGTGTATCAATACTCTAGACCGCAGGGACCGCTTGTGCGTAGCTGTGCCCGGTGCGTGACCTCCGCTGAAAGGCGATACAGCGGACTCCTGCGCGCCCGCGAAAAGCATGATGTTGTGCAAATCACAAATTGTTCGGGAACTTTGCGGGGTGTTTGTTGCCAACTGCTGTTAAGTAGAGGCAATATGGGCTGACCCCCTAGACTGGGGATACATACCAACAAACCAGCGCGCAAGTGCTGACCGCAGGAGGAAAAACGTGAGCGAGGCCGACGCCGGCACGGTTGCCAAGATGGCAGTCAAATTGGGGTTCAAGGATGAGGATCTTGTCCAGGAACTCGGATACGACGACGACGTTGATTTTAAGCTGCGTGATGACATTGAGGACCTGATTGGGTCCGCAATGTTTGATGAGGATGATCATGACGTTGTTGACGCCGTCATCTTCTGGTGGCGCAAAGACGACGGCGATCTGGTGGATGCCCTTGTGGATTCACTGACGACTCTTGATGAGGGCGGGATCGTTTGGATCCTCACGCCGAAGCAGGGAAGAGATGGTTACGTCCCGCCGTCGGACATTCAGGAAGCGGCACCTACAGCCGGCCTGCATGTGACGACCACTGCCGGAGTTTCCGCGGATTGGGCAGCGACCCGCCTGGTTCCGCGCAAGCGTCAGTAAGCAGGATTGCACGTGATGCTCGACGGCGACACGCACCCGGGATTGCAGATCGGGGACATGGCTCCCGACTTTTCACTGCCAAACCAGTTTGGCGAGCCAATCACCCTTTCCGGGTTGCGTGGCACCGCCGTGGCAATCGTGTTTTACCCCTTCGCATTCTCCGGAATCTGCACGGGGGAGCTGTGCGAGCTGCGGGACAACATTGCCGATTTTGCGGCGGCGGGGGTGCGCCTTTTGGCGGTGTCTGTTGACACGAAGTACACGCTGCGCGCCTACGCCAAGGCCGAGGACTATAACTTCGACCTGTTGGCCGACTTTTGGCCTCACGGAGAAGTTGCCCAGGCGTACGGAACCTTTGAGCCGGTGCGCGGCATGGCTGGCCGGACCACCTTCCTCGTAACAGCGCAAGGGCGCATTGCCGACATCTTCAGCACTGTTACGGGCCAAGCCCGGCCGCTGGCAAGATACCGCCAGGCGTTGGAACAGCTCTAACCATGGACAACGTGCGCCCGGGAATTGGCCAGACTGCCTTCAGACATGGAGCAGCCTTGCCAGCCGATGTGCTGCCGGCTGACGCGCTGCTGGCCGCCGAAGTCGAGGCTTTGGAGCGGGTAGCGGAACTGATGCGGCACCACCCAACGGCATTGCTGACTGGTGCCGGACTTAGTACCGATTCCGGCATTCCTGATTATCGGGGTCCGGATTCACCGCCCCGCCAGCCACTCACGTACCAAGAGTTCATGGGTGATCCACTGCTGCGTCAGCGGTACTGGGCCAGAAACCATATTGGCTGGTCCCACATGCACCGCGCGGAACCCAACGCCGGGCACTATGCTGCCGCGGCGTTGGAGCGCGCTGGCCACCTCACCGGAGTCATCACCCAAAATGTTGACCGCCTGCATGAGGACGCAGGAGCCAGCAATGTGGTGGACCTGCACGGCCGCTTTGATCAAGTTCTCTGCATGGAGTGCGAAACAACGTATTCACGTGCTTTTCTGGCCACCATTCTCACAGAACTCAACCCAGGATTTCTTGACGCAGTCAGCGGGACCTCAGCGGCGCCGGATGCTGATGCTGACCTTGCCGACGAAGGGCTCATTGCTTCTTTCAAGATCGCCAGGTGCCCTTTGTGTGGCGGGCTGCTCAAACCAGATTTTGTATTCTTTGGCGAAAACGTTCCCAAGGAAAGAGTCGAACGGTCGTTTGCCATGGTGGAATCCGCGGGACTTCTCTTGGTGGCTGGATCGTCCCTGACAGTTATGAGCGGCTTGCGATTCGTCAAACGAGCGGCCAAGGATGGCAAAGCCGTGGTGATTATCAACCGAGGTGAAACTCGTGGCGATCCGCTAGCTGAAACGAAATTGGAGATTGGCGTGGGGGAGGGTTTGAGCTATTTGGCCAGTGCCTTGGGGATCGATTGGCGCAATCGCTAAAACATGTGTACAGTAGTTTCTCGTTGGTCAGGCCAACAAGCGCAAAGCTTGGAAGCCGAAACAATGATTGGGTCTTTAGCTCAGCTGGTAGAGCGCCACGTTTACACCGTGGATGTCATCGGTTCGATCCCGGTAGGACCCACCACAGAAGAACCCCTCGTACTCAAGGCCTAGGCCGTGATTCCGAGGGGTTCTTTGTCTTGCCCGGTGACTTCACCAGGGCAGAAATTCAACCTTGGTGCACATGAAATTTGCGGGCGCCCGGGTGCGGCCATAGGTGGAATGCATGCAAGGGATATCGTTCACAGCCATCGATTTTGAAACGGCCAACAACTACCGCGCCTCTGCCTGCGCTGTGGGACTGACCAAGGTCAGAGCCGGAGTGGTCGTTGATCAGGTGGCGTGGTTGATCAAGCCGTTGCCCGGATACGAGGAGTTTCATCCCGTCAATGTCGGCATTCACGGCATTACGGCCGCCCATGTTCGCAACATGCCTGATTGGCGGCGAATCTACGGCCCCATGATGGATTTTGTTGATGGTGATGCCCTGGTTGGCCACAACGTCAGTTTTGAGAAGTCAGTCATCGCCAAGGCCAACGAGGCCAGCGGACTGCCGGCCCCCAGCCTTGAGTTCCACTGCACACTTGCCCTTGCCCGTAAGCACCTGCAATTGCCGCACTACACACTGTCGGACGTTGTGGGAGCCTTGGAGCTGCCAGCGTTCAACCACCATGACGCCGGCGATGACGCCCGGGCCAGCGCCCTTATTGCGATAGAACTGGCGCGACGCAACGGTGCGGCGAAGTTGGATGAGTTGTGGCCAACCACCGAACGGACCAGCGCTCGGGTTCCTAGCTACTATTCGGCGGGTTACACGCGGAAGCTGGCCGACCTTCCGAAGGCAAATCCGTTGGCTAATCCTTACGGGCCCCTCTTTGGGCAGACCATTGTGTTTAGCGGGGATCTGGAAGCCATGCCGCGCGTTGAAGCACAGGACGCATCGGCCACCAGGGGTGCCACGATTGCCAACAGCACAACGAAGAAAGTCACCCTGGTTGTCTGCGCTGAGCTCGAACGGGGCGGCCGCCCCAGCGCCAAGGTCACGCGTGCTCACGAGTTGGCGGCCACGGGCCAGAACATCGCTGTAATAGGTGAACTTCAGTTCCTGCGGCTCTTGGCGTTCAAGTAGCCGCTTCAGGTAGCCGCGATTGCATCCTTGGTATGGATGTCAGGTATGGATGTCAGACCCCGTCCGTACAGTACCGTTCATGACATCGTTCCCGGAAGAAGTACTGGTACGCACCTCAACAACGGGAGTGCCGCTGGCCGTTAACCGAAATGGCCGGGTCTGGTTTGTTGGGGCCGAGCCTGTGCGATGGTTTGAGCGCACGGCCTGGTGGAGGCATGAGAGGCGGATGCCTAAGGGGCAGGGACGGGTTGACGTCCAGGTGTGGCGCGTCCAAGTCCGGTTGGGACACAGCCTACGCAGCGAGCTGGTGACCATGGAGTTGGAATGTGATCCTGACGGCGCGAGGTGGCGGATACGCGGATCGCAGACCGTCGCCGGGTTGGCCGCCAGTTAAAGTGAAAGGTTCCCCGCCACAGCTATTGGGGGACGCTGTGGTGGGGAACCAGTAATAAAAATATAACGCGTCATTCTGCAAGATGCAAACTGACACGCCGAATTTCCAGATTGCCGCAGGAAGCGTGCGACAACGCTTGACACAGAGTTGTGCCAAGGAATCTAACGGTGGATTTTCCCTACGGAGCGTGCTCAGACGGAGGGCGATTTAAAGTGGAGGACCCTCCACTGTGGCTATTGGGGGACGCCACAGTGGAAGGTCTGAAAACGAATATACAGGCCCCATGATAAAAACACAATGCCGGACGTTCTACCTCCGAAACTGAACAGTATGATGGAAGATGTTCATTGTAATGAACTAAAATTTGTTGTGCATTGCCGGCCCGTGAGACACATGGGCCACCCCTTCAGCGTCGAGGAAACCACATGAGCGAAGTTATGGCCGAAGCTACGAGCGCGCCTTCCCTGAAAGCCACGACGGCGCCAAAAGGCCATGAGCCCAGGGCTAACGCGACTCCGGCGCCGGCGGTTACTCGGGCTGCGGCCGTTCTTGACGCGTTGGCGGAATCCATGACGGGTCGACTAACCCTCAGCGATTTGGCGCGGGAGCTGGACATCCCGAAGTCCTCCACCTCTAACCTGTTGCAGGCACTTGAGGACGCGGAACTTATCACCAGGGTAGGAACCGATTACGCGCTTGGTGTGAAGTTGGTAGAACTTGGCGCCGCATATCTGAGTCGCCGCGATGAAGTTAAAGAGTTCTACCGCTTCTGCGAGCAGGCGCCCTTACTGAAGCTGGCCACGGTTCGCATCGCCATGCTCGATGGTGACAATGTCATCTACCTTGCCCGCTATGAGGGGCACCCTGCCGTTCGGCTGACCTCCAATATTGGCGACAAGATGCCAGTATCACTGTGTTCAGTAGGTAAGGCACTCGTGGCCAAGTTGCATGACCACGATCTGGATGAACAATTCCCCGATGATGCGGCGCTGCCCATTATGACCGCCAAATCCCTGAAAACCGGACGGGAGCTTAAGGCTGAGATCAAGACGATCCGCGCCCAGGGGTACGCCTTCGAGGATGAGGAATCAACGTTAGGTGTCGTGAGCCTCGGTGTGGCTGTTCCGACACGCGGCTCGCACGGTCCGAGCCTTGGCGTCACCGTGACAGCACTCAAGGCCACCTTTTCCGAGGCTGAGCGCGAGGCCATGGTCGCCGAGCTGCGGGACCTAACAAAAATGCTGGGTAATCCCATGGGTTAGTGACGTAAGCTACATTTTTCCTTGGCGAAGTGTTCATTGTGATGTACGCTGTTCAACATAGTGATCGACCTCATGGTCGTTGTCGCCTGCTGAACCAATGGTGGTTCGGTACGTTTCAAGGGAGATTCAGTGACTACACAACCGCTTCGCTCGGACCGGGCAGCCGCCTCACAAATAGATGAGAAGGTCGACCCTGATCAGCTTCGTCGGGCCACGCTGGCCAGCTCCGTCGGTTCCGCGCTTGAATACTATGACTTCTACATCTACGGCCTCGCCTCGGCCCTGATCTTCGGTCCGCTGTTCTTTGCCCCACTGGGCGACACAGGTGCCTTGATCGCATCCTTCGCCACGTACGGCGTTGGCTTCGCGGCTCGCCCCTTCGGTGGCCTGGTGTTTGGCTATATTGGAGATCGCTTCGGTCGCAAGCAGGTCCTGCTGCTGACCATCGCTCTCATGGGTGGTGCATCGTTCTCCATCGGCCTGCTGCCCACCTATGAGCAGGCCGGCATCGTGGGTGCCGTGCTCTTGGTTCTCATGCGAATCCTTCAGGGTCTGGGCGCAGGCGCCGAGCAGGCTGGAGCCACAACTCTCATCTCCGAAGTTGCTCCGCGCAAGCGCCGTGGTTTCTTCGCCGCTCTGCCCTTCGTTGGTATCCAGGTCGGTACGCTCTTGGGCGCCGGTACTTTCGCCTTGCTCGGTATGGCTAATCCCGAAATCCTCACGGGTTGGCTGTGGCGTGTGCCGTTCCTTGCCAGCATCATCCTGATCGCTGTTGCCGTGTACATCCGCCTTCAGCTGAAGGAAACCCCGGTCTTCCAGGAGCTGGAGAAGCACAAGAACGTCACTAAGAACCCGCTTGGAACGCTGTGGCGGACCTCCAAAAAGAATGTCCTGATCGGCATCGGCCTACGCATGGGTGAAAACGGCAACTCCAGCATCTACTCCACACTTCTGGTTGGCTTCATGGCCGGCAAGGGTGGCGTATTTGAAGGGGACAAGTTCATCGGCCCCGTGGGTCTGCTGATCGCGGCAGGTTTCGCCGCAGTCTTGGTCATCACTTTTGGTGCCCTGTCCGACCGCGTCGGCCGCGTCAAGGTGTACCGCTACGGCGCCCTCTTCCAGCTACTCTTCGCCTTCCCCGCGTTCTACATGATCACCCTGGGGCACGTCTGGCTTGTCTGGGCGGTCATGGTTGTGGGTATCTCCATCGGTGTGCAGTCCATGCTCGGCCCGCAGTGCGCACTGCTTCCTGAGCTCTTCGGCGCCACCCACCGCTTCACGGGCGTCGCCATGAGCCGTGAAATCTCGGCCGTGTTTGCCGGGGGCTTTGCTCCGATGATCGGTGTGGGTCTGCTGGCCGTCACGAACCATTCGTGGTTGGTGCTTGCCGTGTACTCCGCCGTTCTTGCAGCCATCTCCTTGGTGACAACCTTCTTCACGCCGGAAACCGTGGGGCGCGACCTCAACCTCGTCGAGGACGCCTCCTAGTTCTCCATCTCCTCAGGCGGCGCTTGCTTCGGCAGGCGCCGCATTGGCGTTTAAGGCTCATTTCGTCCTTTGAAGAGAAGAAGGACGACGTCGGGGAGTCACCTCCAGCGCAAGGTGAGCCTTGCGCCGTCGTACTTTAAGAAGGGGCGGGGCAATGGAACCTGACTCCGGGCACACAAAAGGGGAGCCTGCCTAGCGGCAGACTCCCCTTGAGGTTGCGGCTTTAGTAGAAGTGCACCGGGTCGACAACGTGCAGGAGGGGCTCGCCTGCCTGGAAGCTGGTGAGGTTCTCGATGAAGCGTTCGGCGATGAGGCGGTTCTCGGCGGAGCTCAGGGCCGAGGTGTGCGGGGAAACCATGACGCGCGGGTGATCCCAGAGCGGGCTCGTTGCCGGCAGGGGTTCCACCGCGAACACGTCGAGGCAGGCGTAGGAAACCTGGCCGTTGTTCAGGGCCTCGAGGAGTGCCTCCTCGTCCACGACCGTGCCGCGGCCAACGTTGACCAGCACCGTGCCGGGCTTCATGGCGTTGAATACCTCGGCGTTGATCATCTTCTCGGTGTACGGCGTGCCGGGCAGGGTGTTGATGAGAATATCGGCCGTGGCCACCAGGCCGGGCAGGCCGGCGGTGTCCGTGACCTTCTCGATGCCCTCGATGGGGGCAACGTTGCGCTTGGTGCCGCTGACCTTCATACCCAGCGCCCGCGCCAAACGAGCGGTCTCCAGACCAATCTCGCCCAGACCGGTGATGACAACGGAGGAGCCGCTGGCTAGGCGAGTGGGTGTGCGCAATTCGGGCCAGTGCTTGGCGGCCTGATCGGCGGCCAGTTCGGCTGTGCGCTTGAGACCGTTCAAGGCACCCATCATGGCGAATTCGGCGAGCGGAAGTGCGTGGACTCCGGCGGAGCTCGTGACGGTGATGCGCTCCAGATCGTCGGGGGCGAGGTTGGCGGCCTTGACGGCTCCACCGGCGCCGGCGGCCATTGCCTGGATCCACTGGAGCTTCTGACTGGAGGCGATGGTGGCCAGTCCGGCCGGGCTTTCGTTGGGGAAGCCGTACAGTACATCGGCGCTGTTCAGGATTTCCCAGTAGCGGGCCTCCTGTTCCGGCGTACGCACAAAGGCCGGGTCGCCGGCGTGATCGGCGGGGAATCGTTCCTGGGGGAGCAGCTCGGGCTCGTAGAGAACAGTGACGGCCGGGTGAGCGGCGACAATGGCCTCTACTAGCTCGGTCTCCAGCGGGACGGCAATCGCAACGGTGAGATTATTTGTGGTCATGATGTTCATCATACTGAATTGTGGATAGAATACTGAACAAACGTGACAATGAGTCGCCGGGAAAATCCAACCACAAAGTTGTGAGGACAGGTACGCAATGACGCAAACCCCTTCATCAGGACAAGACGGCCTACAAACACTTGGATTTGTTGGCTTGGGCCACATGGGAGCCCCCATGGCTGCCAATTTGCTGCGCGCTGGCTGGCCTGTGACGGTCTGGAATCGCTCTTCCGGGGCCGTCCAGAATCTCACTCAACAGGGCGCAAGTGCCGCGGAAAACATTGTTGACCTTCGGGACCACAACGTCATTATCTTTATGTTGCCTGATCTCAACTTCATCAGTGATGCCGCAGCGCCCCTCCTGGACTCTTGGCGAGCCGCACCCCCGGCGCCGGGAACTACCGTCGTGATTATGAGCAGCGTTTCGCCACAGGCCGTCAAGGGCTTTGGTGAAGCCGTGGCGCTGGCTAGTTCCGGCAATGCTACGGTCATTGATGCTCCCGTCAGTGGCGGAACGGTGGGCGCGCAAAACGGAACATTGGCCATTATGGCGGGGGGCTCCGAGGCGGACTTTGTCCGAGTTCGTCCGGTGCTTGAAAGCATGGGGCGCACAGTGCGGCTGCTCGGCGGTCTTGGCTCGGGATCTCTGGCCAAAGCCTGCAATCAGTTGCTGGTGGGAACCGCTGCCGCTGCCCTCGCCGAAGCAGCCGAACTCGCCGAGCGCTCGGGGATGGATGTCGAAGCACTCTTCGAGGTACTCAGCGGCGGGCTGGCCGGCAGTGCCGTGATGGACGTGGTTGGCCCGCGCATTGCCGCCAAGGACTATGCCCCCACGGGCCCTGCGAAGTTCATGCATAAGGATCTCGGCTTTGTACTGGACAGTGCCCGGGCAGCTGGATCCGCTGTTCCGATGGCAACTGCGGGCCACGCACTGTACGGAACATTGAAAGAGCAGGGGCTTGGCGAGATGGACCTCGCCGTTGTTCGCGAAAGTATTGCCCGGCTGGCGTAACTGCCAAAAGACTGCCCGCCGCCTTCCGTGAGGCGTTTGCCGGGCGTAACAAATGACAGCTTCTCGAAATTATTGAAGGACAGGCGAATGACTGGAATGTTTGATTTGAGTGGCCGCGTGGCCCTAGTAACCGGCTCAAGCCGAGGTATTGGCAACGCATTGGCGCGCGGCCTTGCCGAGGCCGGGGCAACCGTTGTACTCCATGGGCTCGATCCGGTTCGATTGGCCGCCGCCGAGGCGAGTATGGCTGCAGACTTTGCGGAAGGGCAGATCCGCTCAGTTGCTTTCGACGTGACCCACGATGTGGCCGCCGCCGACGGAGTAGCCTGGATCGAAAGCAATGTTGGACCCTTGGAAATTCTTGTCAACAACGCCGGGATTCAGCACCGCGTTCCATTGTTGGACCTGGATGTGAAGGACTGGGAACGCGTTATCAGCACCGACCTGACCAGTGCATTCCTCGTAGGGCGCGAAGCTGCCAGGGGAATGCTGGCGCGCGGTCACGGAAAGATCATCAACATCTGTTCAGTGCAGACTGATCTGGCCCGCCCCACGATCGCCGCTTACACGGCAGCCAAGGGTGGATTGCGGAACCTGACCCGTGCCATGACCGCGGAGTGGGCCGGTGGTGGATTGCAGATTAATGGAATCGCGCCCGGTTACATTCACACCGAGATGACCCAAAACCTGGTGGACGATGAAAAGTTTAACTCCTGGATTTTGGGCCGGACACCCGCCAACAGGTGGGGGACTGTGCAGGATCTAGCCGGTCCTGCCGTGTGGCTCGCTTCTGACGCATCCAACTTCGTCAACGGCCAGACCATCTTCATCGATGGCGGCATGACGGTGGTGGTTTAAGGTGTCTGAGTACCTAACACTTCCCGCAACTGCCCCGGCCGTTGTTGCCCACGGCAAAGGTGACCTCCGCGTCGACCACGTGCCGCTCGCGGAACCAGCCCCGGATGAAGCTGTGATTGATATTGCTTACGGCGGCATCTGCGGCTCCGATCTTCATTACTGGCTGCACGGTGCTGCCGGGGAATCCATCTTGAAGGATCCCATGGTGCTGGGCCATGAGGTGGTTGGGGTGGTGGCGCGTGCCGCCGCTGATGGTACGGGACCCGCCGTCGGAACAGCCGTTGCTGTCCATCCGGCCACCCCCGCGGCCGGTGCGGCAAAATACCCTGCCGATCGCCCCAATCTTTCGCCGGGCTGCACCTATCTTGGTAGTGCGGCCCGCCATCCCCACACCGATGGCGCCTTCCTGCGCTACGCAAATTTGCCCACTCGCATGCTCCGCCCCCTTCCGGAATCCTTGCCGCTGCGCCTCGCCGCATTGGTGGAACCGGCCAGCGTGGCATGGCATGCCGTGGCCCGGGCGGGGGATGTGCGTGGAAAATCCGTGTTGGTGGTTGGATGTGGGCCCATTGGAACCTTGGCCATCGCCATCCTTAAGCGTGCTGGGGCCGGTCATATTACGGCCGTCGACATGCACCCATTGCCGTTGGAGATTGCAGTGGCGGTAGGGGCCGATCTTGCTCTTAAGGCTCCCGAGGCGGAAGCGGTCGCGGCCATCGAGGCTGATGTGGTGATTGAATCCTCCGGTAACCATTTCGGTTTGGGCACGGCCATCAGTGGTGCGACTCGTGGCGGACGTGTAGTCATGGTTGGGTTGCTGCCGTCAGGACAACAACCGGTTGCCATCTCTTTGGCGATCACCCGAGAGCTCGAGCTGTTGGGCTCATTCCGCTTCAATGAAGAAATTGAAGAGGTGATTACCGCACTTGCCGACGGATCGCTGTTTGTTGACCCGGTAATAACGCATGAATACGCAGCCAATGACGCTCTGGCTGCATTTGACATGGCTAAGAATTCTGCCCAGTCGGGCAAAGTTTTACTCAACTTCAGTAGCTAAGAAGGGTGTGTGGCATCCGATTGCCAAAGTTGCCGTAGTTTGGATGTAATGTTACGTATCCAAATCATGGGACGAGCTGGGGAACGGGCGCCAACACCGATAAGCTGTAGGAAACTGTTCAATTTACTCTGGAGGTAGTATGTCTGCACAAACTGGCACTGCACAGATCGGTGTCACAGGTCTTGCCGTAATGGGCGCGAACTTGGCCCGCAACCTGGCCCGCAACGGATTCACGGTTGCTTTGCACAACCGCTCGGTCGAAAAGACTGACGCACTGCTTGCTGCGCACGGCACCGAGGGCGACTTTGTTCGCACCGAGACCCTGGCCGAGCTCGTCGAGTCCTTGGAGAAGCCGCGCCGCGTGCTCATCATGGTCAAGGCTGGCGGCCCCGTTGACTCCGTGATCGATCAGCTCGTTCCTCTCATGGAAGCTGGCGACATCATCATTGATGGCGGTAACTCCCACTACCAGGACACTCGTCGCCGCGAAGCTGCCCTGGCCGAGAAGGACCTGCACTTCGTAGGCGTTGGCGTTTCCGGTGGTGAGGAAGGCGCTCTCTTGGGCCCGTCCATCATGCCCGGTGGTTCCAAGGAATCCTACGATGCTCTTGGCCCGCTGTTGGAAAAGATTTCCGCCAAGGTTGATGGCAAGCCGTGCTGCGCTTGGATCGGCACCGATGGCGCCGGCCACTTCGTCAAGATGGTTCACAACGGCATCGAATATGCCGACATGCAGGTTATCGGTGAAGCCTTCGACCTGCTGCGTAGCGCCGCTGGCATCGAGCCGGCCGAGCAGGCAGAGATCTTCGGCAAGTGGAACGAAGGCCAGCTGGCCTCCTTCCTGATCGAAATCACCGCTGAGGTACTGGGCCACGTTGACGCCAAGACCGGCAAGCCGCTGGTTGACGTCATCGTTGACTCCGCAGGCCAGAAGGGCACGGGCCGCTGGACGGTTCAGTCCGGCCTGGATCTGGGTTCGCCCATCTCCGCCATCGCCGAGTCTGTTTTTGCTCGCGGTCTCTCCTCACAGCGCGATCAGCGCGCCATCGGCCAGGAAGTTCTGGCCGGTCACGAGGTTGCTGTTGAACTGGGTGCCGACTTCGTTGAAGACGTTCGCCAGGCTCTCTACGCTTCCAAGCTCATCAGCTACGCGCAGGGCATCGACATGCTGCAGTCCGCTGCTGTTGAGTACAACTGGGATCTGAAGCTGGATGAGATCGCTTCGCTCTGGCGTGGTGGTTGCATCATCCGTGCCGAGCTCCTCAAGGACATCACCAAGGCTTACGCAGCTGAAGAGAAGCCGGCCAACCTGCTGTTCGCTCCGGCGTTCCAGGCTGAAATCGCCGAGGTTCTCCCGGCCTGGCGCCGCGTGGTTTCCACCGCCGTCCAGCTGGGTATCCCGGTTCCGGTGTTCTCATCCTCGCTGGCTTACTACGACGGCCTGCGCCGGCCGCGCCTGCCCGCCGCACTGACCCAGGGTCTGCGCGACCTCTTCGGCGCTCACACGTACAGCCGTGTTGATGTTGAAGGCACCTTCCACACCCAGTGGAGCGGCGACAAGTCCGAGATCAGTGCAGTAGACACTCACTAACGTGGGGGTCCACTGATCGAGCTTGTCGAGATCTGGCTTAACAGTCAGGATCTCGACAAGCTCGATCAGGTGGGCTTAGATTACGACGGCGGCCGGTGACTTTCCCTCAGGAAGGTCACCGGCCGCCGTCGAACTTTAAGCGAGCGTCAGGAGAAAATTAGATCCACATGGCGGGGTCGATGTACTCTGCCGGGTCCACAGCCGGTGCCATCTCGCGCTTAGCGTCTCGGTGGCGCCATGTGGCGGGGATGCCGGTGATGATGGAGTTGGCGGGCGCGTCCTTGACCACGACGGCGTTGGATCCAATGGCCGAATCGTCGCCGATATTGATGGGTCCCAAAACTTTTGCGCCGGCACCGATGGTGACTCGGTTGCCGATGGTGGGGTGACGCTTGGTCTTGGCCAATGAGCGGCCGCCGAGGGTTACGCCGTGGTAGATCATGACGTCGTCGCCAATCTCTGCAGTCTCGCCGATGACAACGCCCATCCCGTGGTCGATGAAGAACCGCCGGCCGATCGTGGCGCCGGGGTGGATTTCAATTCCGGTAGCAAAACGCGTCAGCTGGGACAAAACCCTGGCCGGGAATCGAAGGGAGGGGTTGGCCCACATTTTGTGCGTCAGACGGTGCATCCAAATGGCGTGCATGCCCGAGTAGACAAAAAAGTTCTCCAGAGAACCGCGAGCCGCAGGGTCATGCGACCGGGCAGATTCAAGGTCTTCACGTATCCTGGCGAAAAATCCCACAGACTTCTTTCAGTTGACCGCCGCAGATCTTCTACGGCGTAGCTCTTATTGCTGTATCTCCTGCAAACCAGAAGACCCGCATCACTGACAAGAGCGTCAGTGATGCGGGAAATATTCCGGCAGGCATCAAGGGTCCAATTATGAGTGGACCTCGGCGGGCTGTTAGCCGCGGATGTCGTCGTACAGCACCGTTGAAATGTAGCGTTCGCCGAAGTCGGGGACGACGGCAACAATGAGCTTGCCGGCGTTCTCCGGGCGCTTGGCCAGTTCCAGTGCACCCCACACGGCCGCACCGGCGGAGATGCCGCCGAGGATGCCTTCCTGGTTGCCCAGTGCGCGTGAAACGGCAACTGAGTCTTCCAGCGTGGCGTCAAGAACTTCGTCGTAGATAGTTTGGTCAAGAACCTCGGGGATGAAGTTGGCGCCAAGACCCTGGATCTTGTGCGGGCCGGGTGCGCCACCATTGAGGATGGCGGAGTCGATGGGCTCAACGGCTACAACCTGAACGCTGGGCTTGCGCTCCTTGAGCAGCTGGCCGACGCCCGTGATGGTGCCTCCGGTGCCGATGCCGGCGACGAGGATGTCGATGGCGCCATCGGTGTCTTCCCAGATTTCCTCACCCGTGGTGGTGCGGTGAATGTTGGCGTTGGCCGGGTTGGCGAACTGCTGCGCCCAGATGGCGTTCTCAGTGTTCGCAACAATCTCCTTGGCCTTCTCAACGGCGCCACGCATGCCTTCGGAGCCCGGGGTCAGCACGATCTCGGCACCGTAGGCGCGCAACATGACACGGCGCTCGGTGGACATGGTCTCGGGCATGGTCAGGATGACCTTGTATCCGCGAGCAGCACCCACCATGGCCAGGGCAATACCAGTGTTACCGGAGGTGCCTTCGACGATGGTTCCGCCAGCCTTGAGCTCGCCCGAGGCTTCCGCGGCGTCAACAATGGCCACACCGATCCGGTCCTTGACGCTGTTGGCCGGGTTGTAGAACTCAAGCTTCACGGCAACGGTGGCGTCCAGACCTTCAGTCAAGCGGTTCAGGCGGACCAACGGGGTGCCGCCGACCAGCTGGGTGACGTTGTCATAAATACGTGCCATGAAAGGTCCTTAAAATCGTTGAGCGAAACGGTGAGGTGCGGACTGCTTCGAACGGGCGCGCCGAGTCCGCGGACAGTGCATTACCGTCAGCGTAGCGAGTCCCATTGCGGGGTTCTAGGCGGTGAGCCACTTCGCGTAATGTTTGCGAACTTTTGCAATTTTTGGGTTGATAATGACCTGGCAGTAGCCAACTTCGGGCCGCTGGGCGTAGAAATCCTGGTGGTAGTGCTCGGCTGGGAAAATTTTCTCCTGAGCCGACACCTCCGTGACAATTGGATCGGCCCACAGCGGTTGGTTCCGCTCGATGGCCGCCCGGAAAGATGCTTCCTGGTCCGCATCGCCGTAGTACATGGCCGAGCGGTACTGGGTGCCGACGTCGTACCCCTGGCGGTTCAAGGTGGTGGGGTCATGCTGGACGAAGAACATATCCAAGATGACGTCCTCCGGGATGACGGTTTCATCAAACGTCACGGCAACCACCTCCGCGTGCCCTGTCATTCCGGTACATATTTGTTCATAACTGGGGTTGTGTACGGCACCTCCGGTGTATCCGGACACAACGGATTCCACGCCACGGGTCATTTGATACACGGCATCGAGGCACCAAAAGCAGCCGCCGCCCAATACAAAAGTCTTCATAGTCATTTATAAGTCATTTGGGGGCGCCAACATTCCCGCCGCGGCATTCCCGGTCCCCTTTATGGGCCTGCCGGAAGTAAGGTAGAAGCATGAGCAAGGATCCAATTTTTCCCACGTCCGACGACGGGACTGACGCAATTGCCCAGGGCACCGACGCCCCAGCGGCACATACCGAGGGCTTCCGGGTTGCAGGAGTCGCCGGCGACGCTGCCGAGGCTGAGGGTCAGGCCGACGCGCAAGTCCTGGCCGCCGTCGAGCCTTTGGGCGAGCCTTCGGGTGACGACACTCTGGCGGAAGATCTTACGGATTATGAGCCGGAAACGTTGGACACTCCCGTCCTTTCCGAGGTGCTTGTCGCCGTCGAGGAACTCTGGCCCGAATCGCTGGCGGAAGACTGGGACCGCGTGGGTCTGGTGGTTGGCCGTCCCGATGCTGCCGTGAGCCGCATCATGTTTGCCGTGGATCCCACGATCGAGGTCATCGAAGAGGCGCTTGAGTGGGGAGCTCAACTCCTCATCACCCACCACCCCTTGCTTCTGAAGGGTGTAAATTCCGTGGCTGCAACGTCCGGCAAGGGTCGTGCCGTTCATCGGTTGATTGAGGGCGGCTGCGCTCTTCTCACGGTCCACACCAACGGGGACAGTGCTGTAGGCGGCGTCTCCGATGTCCTCGCTGACGTCTTGGGACTCACCGACGCCCAGCCGCTGATGCCGGCCGCCCACGGGCTTGTTGAAGAGGGAATCGGCCGTGTGGGCCTTCTGCCCGGCGCTGAAAAGCTGGGTGACTTGGCTGCTCGAATATTCTTGACCCTCCCTGCCGTTGCCGGTGGTGTGCGGGTGGCAGGGGACCGGGATGCACTGGTTCACAAGGTTGCCGTATGCGGCGGGGCCGGTGACAGCTTGTTCGACGCCGTTCGTGCCAGTGATGCTGACGTCTATGTCACAGCGGATCTGCGCCACCATCCGGCGTCGGAGGCCAGGGAAGCTCGCACCGATGGGCGGCCCTACCTGATAGATCTGTCCCACTTTGCCAGTGAATGGCTGTGGCTCCCGGCCGCTGCCAAGGCGCTCGGTAATGTTCTCGCCGATCAAGGATTTGAAGCTGAGTTGGTTGTCAGCCAGACAAATACGGACCCGTGGGATTTTATTCTCACCCCCGGCAACTAGGCTTGCCTAGAGGAATACCCCTTTTTAATATGCAGCAGGAGGACTTACATGGCTAAGGCAGAACCGGGCGAGCAAATGCGCTTGCTGGACGTTGCGGTACTGGACGGCAAACTACGGGCACTGGACGTCCAAGCCAAAGCGTTGAAGGAAGACCCAAGGCTTCCGGATCTGCATTCAGGACTTACGGTGGCGAAGAGTGATCTTGTTGTTTTGGATACCGCCGTCAGCGATGCACAGCGGGCGCTGACAAAGTCAGAAGACGATGTGGCGGCTGTTGTGGCTCGCATCGAGCGCGATGAGGCAAAGCTGAACAGCGGAACCGGTTTGTCCAAGGACCTGATGGCACTTCAAAGCGAGATTGAGTCGCTGAACAACCGCAGGGGAGCCCTGGAAGATGTTGAGCTTGAAGCCATGGAGGCCTTCGAGGAAGCAACCGCCAAGGCTCAAGACGAGCGCGATCTCGTGGCACAGATGCAGAGTGTCCTTGACGAGGTTCTGGATGAGGTGCGCAGTAAGCTGGGCGGCCTGAAGATGGAGCGCGACGCCATCTTGGCAGAGCGGTCGGAACTGGCGGCTACCTTCGCCCCCGAGCTGCTGGCCATCTACGACCGTTCACTCGCCAAATACGGGGTAGGCGCAGCGCGGTTGTTCCACGGCAAGTCCGAGGGATCCGGGATGCAGATCAGTGCCGGCGACCTCGCTGACATCAAAAAGGCCAGCCCCGAGACGCTCGTGATGTGCCCCGATTCAGGAGCCATCCTGGTCCGCTCGGAGGAGTGGGGATAAAGAACTCTCCCCTCCCGCTTTAATAATCGAGACTGCACTTGTTGGACCGCCCTGTAAAAAGGGGTAAATCGGTCTAATAAGTGCAGTCTCGATTGCTGTTTAAGTGAGGTTAGTTAGCCAGGATGATGTTCAGTGTGTGGGGCTTGCGCGGCGTGCCTGGAACGAGTTCCACGGTCCACTTTTCCCCGGCTGCTTTGGCCAACTGAGCTGGCGTTTCCGGTGCCTTGCCGCGGCGGGTCAGCAAATGCCGGGCCAACTCGCCGCGAGTGTGTTTGGCGAAGTGGGAGACCACCTTGCGGGTACCGTCGCGCTCGGTGAAAACGTTAACTGCCACCGTGCGTTCGGGCTCAGGCGCCCACGCCGCTGCGTAGGTGCTGGAACGGCAGTCGACCAGCAGATGACCTGCCGCCGGACCCGACACGGCGGCTGCCAGCTTAGGCTTCCAGAAGCTGGCGAGCTTGCCAAGACCTGGCAGACCGGCGGACATGGACAAACGATAAGCCGGAATTCGATCGGCAAAACGTACAGCTCCCCAAAGCCCAGAGACAACCACGACGGCGGCATCTGCCTTACTCTTTTGGGTGGGAGTGAGGCTCTGGTAGCCCAGGGCGTCGAAGAGTACACCCGTATAAATGCTGTGCGCCGGGGCAGCCGGCTCGTGAGCCAGACGAGTATTACGGCTGACCTCGTGTGCCAATGACGCTCCTACGCCGAGCTGGCTGAGCGCGTCATCCTGCGCCGACACAGCGGCCAAGGCCACGGCCACCTCCTGCCGTGCAGCTGTCAGTTCAGGGAAGCTCAATTCGGCCAGGTCAACGGGGGAGCCGGCGTCGGCAGGAGTCTTACCCTCAGAGGGTGGCAGCAAAATTAACACCGTTAGAGCTTATCGGTTCACGCGATGGCTCAGATTCATCCCTGTAGGACCCCGCTACTGCGCGAGCGTCTGGGAAAACCGCCCCGTAACTGCGCGAGGGGCTGGGGTGAAGAGAGGGCGCGGCGCGCGGTTTGTGCCGGCCAGTCTAGACCGGTCTAGTGAGTCCCCTCACTGAACTCGCCGGTAACAAGTGCCCGCTGCCACACTTGTAAATGGCTTGAACCAAGGGTGTTTCAAGCTGGAAAAGGGTAACTACAGTGGTGCAACAACTTGTGGCAAACAACAGCGACGCCGTCCTTGATTCCTGGATCGGACGCGAGACCATGGCCGAGGCCATGATTCCCCTCATAGGCAAGCTTTACCGTGAAAACAATGTTCTCACCAACATTCACGGACGCTCGCTCATCAACCAGTCGGTCATCAGCCTCCTGAAGGCTCACCGCTTTGCCCGTCAGATCGACGAGGTGGAACTCCCTATCGAAGAAACCCTGCCGCTGCTGCAGGCCCTTGTTACCCTTCAACTGGGTGCCGCCTCGCTTGACATTGCCCGCCTCAACGCCGGTTTCAAGGCCTCGGACGAGGAATCCTTGGAAGCCTTCCTGCGTACCGAACTGGCCGGCGTCGTCGACCGTTTTGGCGCGGACGAACGCACCAGCACCGACGTGGTCCTATACGGCTTTGGGCGGATCGGACGCCTGCTGGCCCGCATCCTGATCGAGCACTCCGGCGGCGGCCACGGCCTTCGTCTGCGCGCCATCGTGGTGCGCAAGGGTGGCGACATGGACCTGACCAAGCGTGCCAGTCTGCTGCGCCGCGACTCCGTCCACGGGCCGTTCACCGGAACCATCACGGTTGACCATGAGCGCAATATCATCGCGGCCAACGGCACCGCCATCCAGGTCATTTACTCGGACAGCCCCGCCACCATCGATTACACAAGCTACGGCATCAACAACGCCCTGGTTGTGGACAACACGGGCCGCTGGCGCGACGAGGAAGGCTTGTCGCAGCACCTGCAGAGCACCGGCGTTGCGCGAGTCCTCCTGACCGCCCCGGGCAAGGGCTCACTGAAGAACGTTGTGCACGGCATCAACCACGGGACCATCACGCCCGAGGACAAGATTGTCACGGCGGCTTCCTGCACCACCAACGCCATCACCCCGGTGCTCAAGGTGCTCAACGACAAGTTCGGCATCGTCCATGGCCATGTCGAGACGGTCCACTCGTTCACGAATGATCAGAATCTGACGGACAACTTTCACAAGGGAGATCGCCGCGGACGGTCGGCGGCGCTGAACATGGTGCTGACCGAAACCGGCGCGGCCAAGGCGGTATCCAAGGCATTGCCGGAGCTCGAGGGCAAGCTGACCGGCAACTCGATCCGAGTTCCAACACCCAATGTGTCCATGGCGATCCTGAACCTGACACTGGAAAACGGCACCACCAAGGAAGAAGTCAACACCTACCTGCGCGACATCTCGCTGCATTCGGGCCTGCGCAAGCAGATTGACTTCATCGATTCCCCCGAGGTGGTTTCCAGCGACTTCGTGGGCTCACGCCGCGCCGGCATCGTTGACGGTCTCGCCACCATCAGCACCGATAAGAACCTCGTGCTTTACGTCTGGTACGACAACGAATTCGGTTACAGCTGCCAGGTGGTCCGGGTCATGGAGGAGATGGCAGGGGTTCACCCGCGCGCCTTCCCGAACTTGGACGCTGACGCCCTTTCGTCACGTTGAGCCGTCAGATAATGCCCTTTAGGACTGACCTTTCGGGCATTATCTGACGGCTGACCGCCGGGTCAGTCTAGTTCGACGCCGGACACGCCCCTTTGCGCCGTCGAACATTAATGCGCGACGCCTTCCCGAACTTGGACGCTGACGCCGTCTCGTCACGTTGAGCCGTCAGATAATGCCCTTTAGGACTGACCTTTCGGGCATTATCTGACGGCTGACCGCCGGGTCAGTCTAGTTCGACGCCGGGCACGCCCCTTTTGCGTTGTGGCTCGCCAAAGACGCGAGTCCGTCTACTGACAGTGGACAAATCGACTAGTATTGGTAGCTGGATAGGGCAGCTGGGCAACCGCGCGTCACGCAAGTGGCTCGAGGAACGTCCGGGCTCCACAGGACAGGGTGGTGGGTAACGCCCACTCGGGGTAACCCGCAGGACAGTGCCACAGAGAATAGACCGCCCGCACGGCCTCGGCCGGAGCGGGTAAGGGTGAAACGGTGGTGTAAGAGACCACCAGTTCCCTAGGTGACTAGGGAAGCTAGGTAAACCCCACCCGGAGCAAGGCCAGACAGGGCATGATTGAGGGCTGTTCGCCCGAGTGCCTGGGTAGGCTGCTAGAGGGCGTCGGCAACGGCGTTCGTAGATGGATGGTTGCCTCTCCGCCGCGGGTAACTTCGGCGGATGACAAAACCCGGCGTATCGGCTGCCCTATCCAACACATTCCACCGATTCGGGCGCCTGTGGATAACCGGACGCGTACTTTCCCCGTGATCCCTAGACTTAACTCATCACGATTCACTTGCGGCCACAATCGCTGGCCAGTCGGGGGTGGGCTCCTTCCATGGCACGGCATGCACACGACCAGCAGCGACGAACACGCCTGCCGGCCAGACTCGTGCCCCCAAGACTCGTGCCCGCCTGGCCCGCACCCAAGGGCGCGCCCGTCCGCTCCGCAGCCGTACTGGCTATCATCGTCGTCGTGGTGCTGGCCGGCTGGCTTCACAGTTCCGGGCGCTGGCCCTTTGCCGTTGATGCTGGAGCCCCACCGAGCCTCACCACATTGCCGCCCGGTGTGGGCAAACCAATTGTTGAGGTCGGGCCAGGGACGGCGTTGGCGCTGTTGGACACCCTGCTGGTCAAGGGGAAATCATCCGGCAGCGACTACGAGCGCAGTGCGTTTGGTGAGGCGTGGGCAGATGCCGATGGAAATGGCTGCGATACCCGCAACGACGTCCTGCGCCGAGACCTGCAGAATCTTGCCTTCGCCCAGGATTCATGGTGCGTTGTGGCCTCGGGTCTGCTCGCCGAGCCCTACACGGGTAAGGACATCGAATTTCAACGGGGCAAGGACAGCAGCGCTGCTGTCCAGATCGACCATCTGGTGGCGCTCGGTAATGCCTGGCGAACCGGTGCCGCAGCGCTCACCCCGGAACAGCGCGAAAGCCTTGCCAACGATCCACTCAACCTCATGGCCGTGGATGGCCCGGCCAATGAGGAAAAGTCCGACGGCGATGCGGCCACCTGGTTGCCCGCCGCCAAAAAGATCCGGTGCCATTATGTGGCCCGTCAGATCTCCGTCAAGGCGGCCTACACGCTGTGGGTTGCCCCGGCGGAGAAAGCGGCCATGGTGCGCGTGCTCGGTTTGTGCCCACAACAAGAAAGCCTGCCCTCCGGCTACCTCCCATAATGGGTGGCGCAGGAAGGCAGGCCCTGTGCAGCTGCTGCTACATGGTGGTGCCGATTTCGGTCAACGGCAGATCCGGGTGATTCTTTTCGACGCGACGCATGGCCCAAATATCGTTGAACAGGGCAAGGAATTCGCCATCGCTGCGCTCAAGTACCTCAGCGCCATGGAGGTTAGCCAAGACCTCTGTAGCCTCCGGCGTCGTCAATCTGGCGATCGAGTACGGCAGGCGCTCCAGACGCATGGGGGCGTTGAAGTCGTGGTGCATGCGGTCCTCGACAACTTCGAACTGCATAGGTCCGACAGCGGCCAGCACGGGTGCCTGATCGCCGCGCACATCGGAGCGGAGCACCTGGATGACGCCCTCGTGCTCGAGCTGCTCGATGCCGCGACGGAACTGCTTGTACTTGCTGGGGTCCTTGGAGCGGGCCACCTGGAAGTGTTCGGGGGCGAACAGCGGGATGGCCGGGTACTCCACGGACTCCTCGACGAACAGGCTGTCGCCCACGCGCAGCGCGGAGGCGTTGACTAGGCCCACCACATCACCCGGGAAGGCGGTGTCGATGACCTCGCGTTCGCGGCCGAACACCTGCTGGGCGTATTTGGTGGCAAAAGACTTTCCGGTACGCGTCTGAGTGACCACCATGCCGCGTTCAAACATGCCGGAGCAGACCCGGACGAAGGCGACGTGGTCGCGGTGTGCCTGGTTCATGCCTGCCTGGACCTTGAACACGAAACCGGAGAAGGGTGCATCCACGGGGCGGGTCTCGCCGGCCACATCGGTGCGTGCGGACGCCGGGGGAGCGAAGTCCACCAAGGTATCCAGGATCTGCTTGACACCAAAGTTCAAGGCTGCCGAGGAGAACAAAAGAGGAGTGGCCTTGCCGGCGTAGAACGCCTCAAGGTCCAGGGGATTTTCCTCGTCGATGACCAGGCTGGCCTCATCCGTGGAATCGGTCCAAGCGTCGCCTTCCGAGGCTGCAGCCTGCTCCGGCGTCAGGTATTCGGTCAGTGCAATCTGGGCGCCTGAGCTGTTGCGGGCAAACTTGGCAAACTCGTCACGACGAACATCCCAGACACCGCGGAAATCGCCGGCGATGCCGATGGCCCACGTCAACGGCATGGGCTTGAGCCCGGTGCGCTCGGTGATCTCGTCCATGAGTTCGAGCGGATCAAGTCCGGGACGGTCCCACTTGTTAATGACGGTGATGATGGGCAGGTTGCGCTGGCGGCAGACCTCGAACAACTTCATGGTCTGCGTTTCCAGACCCTTACCGGCGTCAATGAGCATGACGGCGCAATCGACGGCGGCCAGCACGCGGTAGGTGTCCTCGGAGAAGTCGGCGTGGCCGGGGGTGTCGAGGAGATTAATGACGGTGTCGCGGTAGGAGAACTGCAGTGCCGCGGAGCTGATGGAGATGCCTCGGTCCTTTTCCATCTGCTGCCAGTCAGAGATCGTGTCCCGCCGGTTCGACTTGCCGTTCGTGGCACCTGCCGTGCCGATGACCTTGGCATGCAGGGCCAAGGCTTCTGTCAGCGTGGACTTACCGGCATCCGGGTGCGAGATGACAGCGAACGTTCGCCGACGTTCCGCTTGACCGGTAATTTCGGTGGCGCGGGCGGGGGACTGGACCGGAGAGGACACAAGACTACTTTCTAGCGGTGAAGAATTTTGGGGCGAGGGCAGGCGCAACTATCAAGTTTACCGCAGGCTGCTGCGGCAGTCAGCGCTCCCTACTGTGGCAGCGTCAGGGACCCAAATCCCAGCTGCCAAGCACCTCCGGCATCGATGCGTTCAAGAACAATCTTTTGCAACGCCGTCGTACGGGGGAGCGAGGCCAAGTTCGCCATGCTGCGGGTGCGGAAGGTGAAGTACACGGCATCGCTTGGCTGGAGCATTGGTTCTCCGTAGGGGGTGAAGCGGGCGGCAAACTGAGCAATGTTGGACGCCGGGTCCAGATGATCGCTGAGGTAAGGGTCCAGCAGCCACGACTCACAATTGGCCGTGCGGACAGGCTTTTCGGGAAAGTGCTCGGCGAAGAACGGTGCGGCCTGGGCAAGGCTGGCCTGGACAACGTCTGGGGACAGGCCACCGTCTTCGGGGATGTGGATGCCAAGAATCCACTCGCCGGCGTCAACGCCAGGGAGGACGGCCTTGGGCTGATGGATTAGGAACTGCAGACGGCCCAGCTGGTAAATACGGCCCGAAAATGTCTGATTGAGCCATTTGTAGGTGTCCATACCAAACCGGTTATGAACGCGCCGGTTGATGGCCATATTGCGGCCAAAATCAGCCAGGGTGGCGCGGGAGATGGCCTCAGTAATGCCCCGCTCGGCGTGCCACGCCACGATAGCGGGAACAAAGCGCATCATGGCACTGAGCCAGTCCATCTCCGTGACGAGAAGATCGGCGGTGCCCAGGTCCGGAACGGATTCGTCCGCGCTCCCAAGCCGTGACTCCAGATGCGCCAAAACTTTCTCGACAGCCGGGGTGGCGGGGTCGTTGAACAACGCGAGCGAATCGGCGTGATCCTCCGGCGCGATGTTCAAGTAGGCAATCGTCAGCTCTGGGCTCATGGCGGTCCGCAAGGTCATGCCCCCAGCCTAACTAATACACCGGCTGGGAATGTTCTGTTCTGCGCTTAACGCAAACGTGAACTTTACGCAGAACAGAACATTCCGCGCGGCCCCGGAGGGAGTTGGTGCTTACTTCGAAGTGGCCGGCTTCTTGTCGAAGAGCGTCTCGGCCTGCTCGAGTGACATGCCGTTGGTCTCCGGGATCTTGAACATCACGAAGAAGAAGGACGCCACGGCGAACAATGCGTACATGCCGTAGGTCAGCGGCAAGGATGCCGCGGCCATGGACGGGAAGGTCAGTGTGATGGCGAAGTTGGCAATCCACTGGGCGGCGGCGGCAAGGCCAAGGGCGCGGGCGCGGATGCGGGACGGGAAGATCTCGCCCAGCAGAACCCACACAAGCGGACCCCAAGAAGCACCGAAGCTGATGACAAACACGTTGGCCGCGACCAAGGCAACCGGGCCCCAAGCGCCCTGCAGGGAGATCTCCGAGCCCGAGCCGGTGGCTGCGGAGAATGCCAGGGCCATAGTGCCCAAGGAAAGCGCCATGCCGATGGAGCCAACGAGCAGGATGGGGCGGCGGCCAATCTTGTCGACCAGGGCAATGGCGACCAAGGTGACAAGGATGTTCACGATCGCTGTCACCACGGAGATGGTCAGCGAGTCCTTTTCCTGGAAGCCCACGGCCTTCCACAGCGTGGTGGAGTAGTAGAAGATGACGTTGATGCCGACGAACTGCTGCAGCATGGACAGGATGATGCCGATCCATACCACCGGCATCAAGCCAAAGCGCTTGCCTCGCAGCGAACTCTCGCGTGCAGCGAGCTTATCCGCATGGACGGCATCCAGGATTTCGCGGATGCTGATTTCGGCGTCTTCGTTCGGTGCGATGGTCTTGAAGACCTTGGCGGCTTCTTCTTCCTTGCCCTTCAGGACAAGGTAACGAGGGGATTCGGGCAGCTTCAGGGCGATAACGAAGTACACGACGGCGGGCACTGCGGCGGCCAGGAACATCCAGCGCCAGGCAGGCAGCCCAAACCATAGCTCCTGCGCGGCACCACCGGCGGCGTTCGCGAACAGGGCATCGGAGAGCAACGCGGCAAAGATACCGATCGTGATGGCCAGCTGCTGCAGCGAGGCCAGACGGCCACGGTGCTTGGGCGGTGAAATTTCGGAGATGTAGGCCGGGGCAATGACTGAGGCCAGGCCAATGCCCAATCCGCCCACAAGACGCCAGAAGATCAGGTCATAGACGCCGAAAGCAAAGCCGGTACCCAGTGCGCTGACCAGGAATAGGACGCCACCAATTTTCATGGCGGGGAGGCGGCCCCTGGCATCTGCAATGCGGCCGGCCATGTAGGCGCCAATGGCACAACCCAAAAGTGCGACGGCGACGGCGAACCCCGTGACGGCATCGCCAAGGATGAATTCATCTTGCAAGGCATCGACGGCGCCGTTGACTACCGAGGAATCAAAGCCGAAGAGGAATCCTCCCACGGCTCCTGCGACGGCAAGCCCAATGACTTTGCGTGGTATCGGCGTTGCGGATGATTTTGGCATAGTAGTCCCGGACATGGTTCCCCTTTGAAGCCGCCACTGAAAAGTATGTGGCCCGTTTGAAAAAAGTGCTTAGTAATTCCAAATGGTAAAGCTACGCCATGCCAGCAAGCCCAAAGAGCCGCTGGCGCCTAAACCGGCCGTGATAATTGCCTCATGGGATGTGCATCACAGCAAGGTTCGGCCTTAGTGACCGAACGGGTCCGGATCCACACCCGGCATCCAGGTTAGCCCCGGAACGCCCCAACCAAGGCTTTTGGCTGAACGCCGGGCCTTTTTGGAGTAACGCGCATTGAGCCTGTCCACATAAAGTTTGCCGTCTAGGTGGTCGAACTCATGCTGCATGCAACGGGCAAACCAGCCGGTCGCCTCAAAGTCCAGCGGGTTGCCCTCGGCGTCGAATCCGCGCACTCGAACCCATTCTGCGCGCTTGAGCGGAAAATCGATCCCCGGAACGGATAGGCAGCCTTCCACCTCATCGTCGGGATCCGGGGTGTTTCCGGAGATCTTGCCGACGGTGAGCGTTGGATTTACGACGACACCACGTTCGGGGACGTCGTCGTCGTTCTCCATCTTGTACGTAAAGATGCGAAGGCCCACGCCGATCTGGGGTGCTGCAAGGCCTACGCCGTTGGCGGCCTCCATGGTCTCGTACATGTCCGAGATGAGGGACTGGAGGTCTGCGTCAAAGGTCTTGACCTCATCGGCGCGGCGGTGAAGGACGGGCTCACCCAGGATGGTCACGGGGCGGATGGTCATGAGGACTTCCTTTTCACGCTGGCAACAATTTGAAAGTTTACAAAGCTTGAGGGGCAATGAAAAACACCCCGATCAATTGACCGGGGTGTTGATCGTGATTCTTGACGAACCACACATGGGGTGAGATACGGGGGTTGAACCCGCGACCTCCTGGACCACAACCAGGCGCTCTGCCAACTGAGCTAATCCCACCATGTTCGCCGTCTGCCAGAAGGTTTTATCCTCCGTGCTTGTGGCAACGACGACTAGTCTACCCGATCTAAAAGGGCGTCAAGACCAAATGAAGTTCTTTTTGCCAATTTGTGATCCAGATCGCGTTACGGCGAAACAAATTCCGCGAAAACACGCGGAAACTGAACTTAGAACTTTGCTGAAATCTTCTTTGCGGTCTTCGAATCCGGGCCCGGAGCGGGCACAAACACGGCCTCGCGGTAGTACTTGAGTTCGTTGATGCTGTCCTTGATGTCGCCCAGGGCGCGGTGTCCACCGGTCTTGGCCGGCGACTGGAAGTAGGCCCGCGGGAACCAGCGGCGGGAGAGCTCCTTGATGGTGGAAACATCGATGACCCGGTAGTGCAGGTGCTCCGCGAGCTCGGGCATGTCACGGACCAAAAATACCTTGTCGGTGCCGATCGAATTGCCAGCCAGCGGCGCCTTGTTGGCAACGGGCACGTGCTCCCGGATATACGCCAGTACCTGAGCCTGCGCGTCTTCCATGGTGGTTCCGCCGGCCAGCTCGTCAAGCAGCTTGGAGGTGGTGTGCATGTTGCGCACAAAGTCACCCATCTGCGCCAAGGCCTCGTCGCTGGGCTTGATGACCACGTCAACACCCTCGCCCAGGATGTTCAATTCGGAGTCCGTGACGAGCGCCGCAACCTCGATCAGGGCGTCGTTCTCGGCATCCAAGCCGGTCATTTCACAGTCAATCCACACAATGCGTTCATTAGTAATAGCCACCTCACCAATGTACCGCTAACCGCGCACCCGCCGCCGCGCTGGTAAAATCGGCCGTGGCAGAACCTGCATGCCGCAACTCTGTTGCATGAAAACTTGTTGCAGGAAATTGACGACGACGGCCGGAGACTTTCGATGACAGCCCTGCCTTCCGCTGTGCCACCGCGGGCCGCTGGCGCGCAGAGGCCGTGGATTGCGGTGCTCGAGGGATTTCTAGGCTCCGTCATGATCTTGGTCGGTTCCGTTGGTGTCGGCTGGATCGCCAACGGTTCGCCCATGGTCCGCAATTCCCTCGTCATCGCCATGCGTACCGAAGGCGCTGGCGTGATGACCTCCACGATTGTGCTGACGCTTGGCGCCATGGTGTTGTTGCGTTCCTGGCTGCGGCTGGGCCAGCGCCTGATCAGCTGGGGGCCCGGGTCGTTGAAGGTCGTGGTGACCGCGATCGTTGCCTGGGGTGCACCGCTGATGCTGGCCGTGCCAATCTTCTCCCGCGACGTCTACGCCTATACCGGCCAAGGCAGACTCATGGCGGAGGGTCTGAATCCCTACACCGATGGCATTTCGGCGCTCAGCAACTGGTTCATGTTGGGCACGGACCCATCGTGGGCCGAAAACCGCACACCCTATGGGCCGGTATTTTTGTGGCTGAGCAGGGGAGTGGTTGCTTTGACGGGGGCTCAGCCCGATCTCTCTGTGCTGTTGTTCCGCGCCATCGCCTGCATCGGTGTTGCCTTGTGCATGATCTATGTACCCAAGCTGGCCGCACTTCACGGGGTGGACGGTGCTAGGGCATTGTGGATTTCGGTGGCCAACCCGCTCTTTCTGATTTCCTTCATCGCCAGCGCTCATAACGACGCCTTGATGGTTGGTTTGGCCGTCGCGGGCATCTACTTCGCAGCGACGAGACGGGGCGTGCTGGGCGTAGTCCTTGTCACGGCCTCGATCGCCGTCAAACCCATCACCATCGTCCTGCTGCCTTTCATCGGATTGTTGTGGGCAGGACACGCCGCCGGGTGGGGGCGACGTTTTCTCTTCTGGGCCGCGACCGGTTCGCTGAGCCTTGCCTTGTTGTGGCTCATGGGTCTGCCCGGGAATCTTGGACTGGGCTGGACGTGGGCACTCACCGACGCGACACCTGGCTACACGGGGTACTCGCCCTCAGGATTTGGCGGGCAAATGCTGGAGCTTCTGGGCAACGCCGTGGGGCTGGACGGAATGGCCATCGGCAATGGCTTCCGTACCCTGCTGACGGTGGCCAGTATTGGCCTCGCCGCCTGGTTTGTGCTCTTTGGTGACCCCAAACAGGTGGTGCGCCGCACCGGACTGGCGTTTGCCGCCGTCGTGCTTTTGGCGCCCATCATCCAACCCTGGTACATCCTGTGGTTCTTGCCCATCTTGGCTGCGACAGGCATCCGGAACAACTGGCAGATCAAGGTTTGCTACGTGGTGATCGGCTTCTTTGTGGTGTTTGGAGCCCAAGACCAGCTCTTCGTGTGGGACTTTGTGACGATGCAGGTGGGTTCAGGCACGTTGGCCAGCGTGGTGGCGTGGGGTGCTGTCATCTATCTGCTGGTACTGGATGTGCACACCCGAAAACTACTGTTCAGCCGCGAGGCAACTGTGGACGCGCTGCGGATCCGGTAGCGACCCTCCGCCGGCTACCTCGGCTGCTAACTAGTCGCCTACTAACTAATTCGGCGGAATGGCAGAAACAGCTGGGGCGGCTGCGTTCCGGCCCAGCTCCACGGTGCGTTGAATGGCCCAGATCAGCAGCGTCACGAGAAGTACGTTGCGGCTGGTCAGTACGGCCGCCATGATCGGGTTGGCGTGGATCAGCGGTGTGTAGAACAACGGGTAGATGATGAACGTGGTGAAGGCGATGCCCATGAGCAACGTGGCCGGAATCTTCCAGCGATCCCAATCGTGCACCAGCCCGGCAACCACCACGGGCAGCAGCCAGATGATGAACTGCGGCGAACCCACCTTGTTGAAAACAATGAACGCCGTGACCATCAGCAGTGATCCCTCGAGGATCAATTCCTCACGTTGGGCGCCGCGGCGCAGGGCCCACAGCATGAGAATGGCGCCTGTCAGTGCCGCAACAATGAGCAGCGGCTGCATCAATGCGGCGGCAATTTCGGCTCCGGGTCCGTAGACCTCAGTGGAGTTAATGGCCACATTGTCGGCAATCTTGGAGCCGCCAATATTGAACACGCTGAGCCAGACCCACGGGGTGGAGAAGGTGGCCTCAAGCTGCATGCCGCGATCACCTTGGTTGATGGCAAAGTCGAGCAGGTGCGAGCCTGCTCCGGTGAGGACCGCCACGGCTGCAACGGCCGCGGTGACCACCACGCCCGTGATGAAAATTTGGACGCGCTTGGCGCTGGCAATGAGCAGCGGAGCGATTACCGCGGCCGGCCATACCTTGATCCAGGTTGCCGCCGAAAGCAGGAACGCTGCAAGAACGGGCCGTTCAACCGCGTACAACAAGGCAATGAGTACCAGTGACGTGGTGATTCCCTCCACCCGGGCAAAACTCAGGAAGCCCATGAATATGGTGAAGAACAGCCAGAACCAGGCCGGGGCAATCCCGCTAACGGAGCGCTTGCCGCGCGTCAGAAACACCAATCCAACGGCGTTGAGCACAATGATGATCAACGTCCAGCCCAGCAGGTACAGCGACGGGCCAAACATGTTCGCGGCGAAAATGGGCAGCTGCGCCAGCAGCGGATATACCCAGGGGCTGATCACCTCGCCAAGATCCGACGGGTTGTAACCGAGCAGCGCCCATTGGCGGTACTGCTCGGTATCGCTGAAGGTGTTGCCGTGAATAATGAAGGTCATCATCCACGCGAGGAAAAAGCCATGAACGACGGCGAATCCCCACCACACGCTGGCGGGCGTACGGAACCAGGCAATCGCCGCGGGCGAAAGAAACTTGTTGCGGAGCGTGGTGGCCCGGTCCAGGACCTGGTCAAAGAGTGGAGCGGAAATCTTAGGGCTCCTTGGTCAGGGCATCAGAGGTGGAGACGGCGTCGGTTGAGGCGGACGCGGAGGAGGAAACGGCGTCGTTCTTCACAACATCGTGCCGGGGGATGAGCGAGGGATTGCGGCCCATCAGGAACAGTTGGCGCACACTCCACACGAACAAGACCACCAGCAACAGATTGCGCAACGTCAGAACGGCAGCCATAACGGCGTTGTTGTGCGAAAGGGCGTCGTAGAACAGCGGGTAAACCAGGAACGTCAGGATGGCCACGCCGATCAGCATGGTAGCCGGGACGCGCCACGCCTTCCATTGGTAGGACAGGCCCACGGCCACGGCCGGTGCCAGCCACACCATGAACTGCGGGGAACCAACCTTGTTGAAAACCACGAACGCGGTGACCAGCGCCAGTGAGCCGAAAAGCAGCAGCGCGGTACGATCGGCGCCACCATTTCGCTTGCCGGTGTGCAGGGCCCAGAAAACCAGGCCGGCAACGAGCAGCGCGGCGGCGATCAGGAGGGGCTGCATGAGCACGCTCATGACCTCGGAGCCGGGGCCATCAACCTGCATGGAGTTGATGTCCTGGTTCATGTACATCCGCGCCCCGCCCAGGCCCAGTACGCTCATCCACAGCCAAGGTGTGGTGAAGGTGGCCTCGAGTTGCATGCCGCGATCGCCTTGTTCCAGCAGGAAGTTCAGCAGCTTGGGCAGCGCATTCATGCTCAGCGCCATGCCGACCACAAGTGCCGTGACCAGCACACCCGCCAAGACCACCTGTACCCGCTGCCGGACCACGGTGAACAGGGCGAGCACGACGGCGGCCGGCCAGACCTTGGTCCACGTGGCGACACTGAGAATGACCGACGTCAGGAAGGGGCTGGCCACACCAAGCGACAGGGCGATCAGGACTACCGGAGCTGTCAGGCCATCGACGCGGGCAAAGCCCAGCCAAGCCATGAGGGCTGTGAAGGTGGTCCACCATAGGGCGGCCGGAATGGCTTCGCGCTTTTTGCCCCAGCGGGTGAGTTTGCCCACTGCCAGCGTGTTCAGCGCGGCGATCATCAGGACCCAGATGAATAGGAACGGACCGCTACCAAAGATGTAGGCAATGGCCATGGGAATCAAGGCCAGAATTGGGTAGACCCACGGACTGGGGCCGGTGACCAATTCTTCGTTGAAGTCCACGGAGGCCCAGATGCGGTAGATGAACGTGTCGCTAAATGCCTCGCCACGCAGGGACAAAAGCCCCGCCAGCAGAAGAAAGACAAGGTGGACTGCACCGAAGATGGTCCACATGCCGCGTGGGGTTTTCAGCCAGTTTTGGGTCCGGGAGGGCAGGATCGTGTCCCGGAAGCGGGCAAGAGTGGCAAAAAACGTATCCGTGGAGATGGTCCAGTCCTTTGTAGAAGTGGTGGAGGCCGGGCGCAATAAGGCTGACGCGGCGAGTGGCCAGTAGTCGTTTCCAAGGAATTGACCGGCTGAAGTGGGTAGAATGCCAAGAACGGAGTCCGGGGCTGCTTACATATTAGCGCAGCACCCTAGTTGCTCCCCGGGTCGGTTCCGACCCTCTGCACGCAAACCAGTCCTGCCGTGAGGGACAGCATTAGTTCAGGAGTAAAGCAGTTGACCAGCGCGCGTGTTGCCCTGCCGGAGGTGAAGACCAAGGTGTTTAGCAAGTTGCCTCTTCGCACGGGCACAGCGGCGTCGGCAGTGTGGCAGGGATTTGCCGGGTCCATGATGTTGTTGCTGGGCTCATTCGGCGTTGGATGGTTGGCCAGCAGCTCCGTGCTGATCCGTAATCCGCTCTTTATTGTGGCCAGAACCACCCCCGTGGCGGTGATCATTGCCACCGTGCTGCTGTGTGTCGGTGCAGCTTTGATGCTGCGTGGGTGGCTGAGGTTGCGGCAGCATTTGGCGCTCTGGGACGAATCCTCGGCGCCGATCCTGAAGAAGGCATTGATCCTGTGGGTTGCCCCCCTGATGCTGGCGCTTCCGCTCTTTAGCAGGGATTCTTACGCCTACATTGGTCAGGGCCGGCTAATGCAGCAGGGGCTCAATCCCTACACCGACGGCATTTCGGCCTTGAACAACTACTTTTCACTTGGCCCTGACACCCTGTGGACCGAGGCCCCAACCCCCTATGGTCCGCTCTGGCTGTGGTTGGAACACTTCGCGGTATTGTTGCCGGCCAACAGCCCCGAGATTGCGCTGATTCCCTTCCGGCTCGCGTGCCTGGCCGGCGTGGTTCTGCTGGCCATCTACGTTCCCAAGCTGGCTGCCCGCCACGGCTTCAATCCGCACCGTGCATTGTGGCTGGTGGTCCTGAACCCCGTGGTGCTGATCAACTTTGTGGCCAGTGTGCACAATGATTCACTCATGCTTGGCTTGGTTGTCGCAGGACTCTACTATGCTTCCTCGAAGCGACCCATTCTGGGAATTTTGCTCGTTACGGCGTCCATCGCCATCAAGCCCATCACCTTGATTGCGTTGCCCTTTGTTGGTTTGCTGTGGGCAGGTTCCCAAGCAGGATGGGTGCGAAAGTTCGGAATCTGGGCCGCTACCTTAGGTATCGCCACCGCCGTCATGGGGGTCATGGGTGCCATCAACGGTCTGGGCTTCGGCTGGTTGGCCGCCCTGCAGACTCCCGGCACAGTATGGATTTGGTATGCGCCAGTTGGCTTGTTTTCCAACATTGTCGGGTTCGTGGTGTCGCTTCTGGGCGGGGCCGGTGCCGCCGTGACTGACGTCATTCAGGGGATTGGTCAGCTTGCGTCAATTCTGATCGTCATGGGTCTGGCCTTTTGGAAGGTCAAGGTCCCGGCGGCCTCATCCGCAAATGGCAGCTCCGACGTCGGCCGTTCCAGCTTCAGCGGTCCGGGCGCCCTCGGCGAGACACAGCGATACAGCCAGGCAGTGCTGCGCCGGATGGCGTGGGCGTTTGCGGCCGTGGTCATCATGGCGCCTATGATTCAGCCCTGGTACATGCTGTGGCTTGTTGCCTTCTTCGCCGTGACCGGCATCGAGGAGGGATGGCAGTTGCGCACGGTGCTCTACCTGACTGCGTTCTTCACCTTGATAGCCCTAACCGACCAGCTCAGCGTGTTCCCCTGGATTCCGGTGGTGCTGATCCGTGCCGTGGCTATCGCCGTTGGCTTCATTTGTATCTTGTACGTGATGTTTTGGGACAGGGCAACGCGCGGGCTCTTTCTTCCCGGTCGCGACGCTGCGGCAAAAACCAAGTCAGCCTAAATCTAAAGGTGCTTAAGTGCCTCGCGGCGTGAAAGCGGACTGAGCTGGTTCTCGTGATTGCGGACGTATTCGCGCACCCAGTCGGAATCGGTCCGGGCATGTTGGCGAAGTGCCCAGCCGATGGCCTTGCGGATGAAAAATTCCTTGTCGTCAAGGTTGGGTGCGATGACATCCTGCAGCAGCCCAAGATCTGTTGCGGTTTTGGCTGGCAATTGAGCAATGATCGAAGCCCGGCGGAACCAAAAGTTCCCGTCCACACTCCATCGACGAAGCAGCGGGTCCATGGCCTCCCTGTCCTTGAGGAGTAGTTCGCACAGGCGTGGCGCCACCGAATCCACGAAATCCCACCACTGTCCGGTCCCAATGACGACGCCGTAAAACGGCAGGAGCGCCATCTCGCCCCGGCCCAGGCGTGAGTCGGTGAGCATGATGGCCGCATAGCGTTCCTCCCGGAACTGCGCTCCTTCCCAGAGGGAGGTGACCGTGGCGTTGAGTTCCTCGACGCCAGAGAAAGGGTGCTCCTTCGCCAGGGCTCGTACGGCTTTGCGGACAGTGGGGGAGGGCACACCCAGAAAGGGCATGGAAGATTTCATATAGAGCGCCATCCCTGCGGCTTTCTCTGTCATGGCTAGCTGATCGAGGGCGGGGCGCAGAGCCTGTAGAAATGCGGCATTGGGGGTCCCGAGCGTGCTTTGATCCGTGAATATGTTCGTTTCCGATGGCGTCATGGCACCAGCGTAGCGGCAGGGCGACTACCATCTTGTTGGTATGGAGCAAAGTGCATGGAGGCCGGTCGCAGAGCTTGTTGCTGTGCTCCGTTCCGTTGGCTGCGTCTACGCCGAGGACGAAGCCGCCATTCTTCTTGATTCGGCCGATTCGCCGGAAATCCTCGCTCGCATGCTGGCCCGCCGAGCCCACGGGTATCCCTTGGAACATATTGTGGGGTGGGCAAGATTTTATGGGCTGAAAATGTCAGTGGCACCAGGTGTGTTCGTGCCTCGATTGCGCAGCGAATTTCTTGTGGGGCAGGTGCTGGCCTCGATCCCAGGAATCCCGCTCGGGAACGAGCCTTTGCGGATTCTTGACCTTTGCTGTGGTTGCGGAGCCGTCGGTGCCGCCGTGGCCCATGACATGGCCGATGGTCCCCACGCCGTCGAGTTGCATGCTGCAGACATTGATCCGACCGCGCTCAGCTGTGCCGCCGAGAACGTTGCGCCCTTCAAAGGGCAGATTCATTGCGGGGACTTGTTCGCGGCCCTGCCGCGGGAGTTGCGCGGGACTTTTCACATCATCGCCGCAAATGCGCCGTATGTCCCATCAAGCGCACTTGAATTCATGCCGCAGGAAGCCAGGGTTCACGAACCCGAGGTTGCCTTGGACGGGGGGATTGACGGGCTTGAGGTGCATCGGAGAATCGCGGCCGAGGCCCAGCACTGGCTGCGGCCCGGAGGGGTGCTGCTCATGGAAAGCAGTGCTCGGCAGGCCGCTGACAGCGCTGGCATCATGGCCTCGCATGGCTTTTTGACGAGCGTCGCCAGCAATGATGACCTCGGCGGTACGGTGGTCACCGGCCGCGTGCGGTCGTCCGCCTAATCAGTGGCTTACGGCGGAATCAGATGCGGAGTAAGATTCGAAGCCAATCCGCGGTAAGCGTCGGACGCTTGGAGTGAGCATGAATTTACTGAGGTCATCACAGTTCGCTGCAGGACGGGCGCTTGCCCTGTTTGTCCTACTCCTGTCCGCCGCAGTCGGCCTCATGACCGGGTGCGCAGGCCGCCCGTCATCCGTCGCATCGAGTTCCGCCTCCGTGCTCGAAGAGTCGTCGGATGAGTGCCTAAGGGCCGACGGTGGATGCCTCGGGGTTCTCGCTCCAGGCGCCTACGAAAGCGTCCATTTCACCACCTTCAGCGAACCGTCTCTTGGGCAGTTCTCCTACGTGGTCGATGCCTCCTGGGCCAACGCTCTCGATCACACGCCTGCGTATTGGCTCCAGCGTGCCGACGCTTACGCCGCGAGCAACGGTGACGCCCAACTACCCGGGGTCTACATATGGGGCGACGTTGCAGCCGCCGCGCAGACTTTCCCCTCCTGCCCAGAAGAATCCGATCCCGCTGGACCCACCGAGGCAGCAGACCTTCTCGCTTGGATGACGACGCTGCCGGGTGTCATTGCCACGCCGATCAGCGCCCAGATCGGCGGCACAACCGTCGATGGTCTCGACATCGTCGTCGACCCCGCCACCTCGTCGACGTGCTATGGGTCGGTCCCAGTTGTGCTCCTCATCGCTGGTCGTCAAGGTGCGCCCGATCCGTACTTGTGGGGCGTCACCTCGCCGGAGCGCGCGCAGGTCTTTCTCCTCGACCTCGGGGGCGGCCATACTGCCGCGGTCTTTATTCAGGCGCCGACCGCGGAATTCGATGCACTCCTGACTCCGGCCAAAGACCTGATTGCCACGTTCAAGTTCACCGCACCCTGACTCGCCCCCGCCAAATCGGTGAACACGGAGCCTTGAAGAGCTTCGCGTGCCAGGTGGGCTCGTCTGGCGACTGTCTCGTGATGGTGTTGTAGATGTCGGGCCCTTTCGCATCCGGCATGGATGCGCGAAGATGGGGGAACATCCTGTGTATCAGGGGGTCCTAAGGGAACGAGCACGTCATGAATTCTCGTTTTGGCCAAGGTGCAGTGATCGTGGGGTTGCTGCCGGAACAAGATCCCGCGGTTTTGAAGTTTGCTGTCGAATTGGCTGCGGCAACCGGTGCTGAGCTGGTGGGTGCATATGTTGACCCCGGCAGTTACTTGATTGAATGGGACCCCGATGGCGATGTTCTGGGAAAGTCCCTGAACAGGGACCTGGATCCGGAGGACGAGGCGGCGTCGGCCGTCTTGGAACTGGGGTCGCTGCTGACAGCGGCCGCGGAAGCGCACATGGTCACCTCAAGCATTCGCGTTCTGGGCGGCGAAACAGCGCTTGCTCTGGGACGGTTGGCCCAGGCCGTGAACGCATCGGTCATTGTGGTGGGTGCCCGCCGCCCAGGAATGCTGGCCGGTGTCAATGAAGTCCTTGCCGGATCCGTTGTCCGTAAGCTTTTGGCAAGCCAGCACATACCGGTGCTGGCTATTCCACGCGTGGACGCCCACAAGCCATTACACGGCTGAGCCAAACGCTCAGCTTTTGTTGGCCACACATTTGGCTAGCTGGGCCAGGCCCTTTTCAAAATCGCCACCCACCAGTTTGTCCATGTTCATGAACAGCATGAAGACTCGGCCCAAGCCCTTGTTTTCCCCTGTCATGGTCCAGGTGACGCGGGTTCCGTCAGCAACGGGTTCAAAGGTGAAGGTTGTGGGATTGACAGCCTTCATGGGTTTCGTGAACTCAAGGCGGAGGTGGATTTTGGTGGGTTCAACGGCTTCCAGAATTTCCATGGTTCCGGCCCCGGCCTTGCCATTTCCCTTCCATGAATAGGTGGCGCCCATACCCTCCACCGGACCCGAATAGGTACGCTGCATGGACGGGTCGATCCCTTCCCACGGTGACCAGTTGATCCACTCACGGAAGCTGACAACCCGCGCATAAATTTCTGCTGCGGGGGCTGGGATGACGGCGCTGCGGGAGACACTGAATGTTGACATAAACACAGCATAAGCTCCCGCGCCGACATTCGTCAGTGGCCTTGTAAGGCAGCGGGTCAGCCGGCATCCTCGGGACCCTCAGCAGCGTCTTGGGTATGCATGCGAATTTCCGGCATGTCCCTGCCGTCGGTGCCTTCTGCCGCAGTCTCAGCATGTTCCCGTGCCGTCAATTCGCCGGTCGACGCGGTTGCGTCGCTTGGGTTCGTGGCTGGTGTGTTGCTCATGGCGGTGCCTCACTCTTTTGCCGCCCGGCACCTGATGGCCAAGCGGCCTCTCTTTAATTGTGATCCTTTGCCTCGGCTTTGTCATGGGTGTGCGGCCGCCCGCTTCCCGAATCATCACTGTATTTTCGCCGTGAGAGGTACAGACTGGAACCATGAAGAATCCCGTGGACCGTTGGCGGCGGCAACTGCGCGGCACATTCAGCAACAATTCGCCTGCTATCCCGCAATGGGAACTCGACCTGGAAACGGGCGACGACGCAGGCTATATTGGTCCTGATTCGGCGGTATGGGCTGTCCATGGTTCCATGACGACACTCGTGGCAGGCATCCAGGCCTTGTTGATCCAGGCGTTGCACCCGGGCGCCCTCGCCGGTATCTACGACCACTCCAACTACCGCACCGACCCGCTGAGCAGGTTGGCCGGCACCATTCAATGGATCTTCAAGCTCACGTATGGTGACACGGCGACCGCCCAACAGGCCGCCGCCAAGGTGCAACACATCCACGGCTATATTCGGGGGAGCTACACCTCAAATACTGGGGAAGAATGCCCCTATTCGGCCAACGATCCTGAGCTGCTCCGGTGGGTACATCTGGCCTTCACCAAAGCATTCCTGGCCTCACATCTTGCTTACGGTGGTCCGATTCCCGGTGGCCCCGATGCCTACGTCGCCGACTGGGCCGTAGCCGGCGCCCTTATGCAGGTCACGGATCCGCCCACATCAGTCAAGGAGCTCGACACCCAGCTCGCCGCGTTTACCGGCGAGCTACGCTGCGATGGACGCGCCCGCGAGGCGATCGCTTTCATTCGCCACCCGCCCCTGCCACGCTCCCAACGGGCCGGATACACGGTGCTGTTCTCAGCCGCCGTTGCAGCCCTGCCTTCGGTCTATCGCGAACTCATACAACTCCACGTCCCGGCACTTGGCCCAGTCACGCTTCCGGTGCGGGTTCCCACCCACCTCGTGCTCGCCGTCGTGCGCTGGAGTCTGGGGTCGCCGAGTCCCAGCGAAGCCGCGGCTCGGGTGCGGCGGATGCGATTGGGTATGCAGGACGCTCCCAGTAAGCGCCGCTAAGCTGGATGGTGGTGTTTTCTGCCAACGGACTCCCGCCCACAAACCAAGGACTGCATCCAGACCATGTCGCCACGCACCTTTTACCGCACCATAGCCACGGCCGAGGCTGTCACCTGGACGCTGCTGATCCTGGGAATGATCCTGAAATATGGGGTGAAGGTGGGCGATTGGCCCGTCTCCATTGGCGGTTTTGTGCACGGGTTGGTGTTCATCGCCTATGTCGTCACGTCGATCCTCATTGGCCTGAACCAGCGCTGGCCCAAGGGCCTAATTGTGGTTGCCGCGGCCACCTCAGTCATCCCGTACCTGACCATCCCCTTCGACAGGTGGCTGGAAAAGAAGGGAAAGCTCGACGGCGCATGGCGCACCACCGCGAGTGACCACCCCGGCGACAAGAAGTGGGCTGATGTTGCATTGCGAGCGATGGTTGCCAGGCCGGTCCTGCTCGGTGTGACCTTCGTTGTGGTTGTTGGCGGGATCATGGCCACCATGCTTTTCGTTGGCCCTCCCGGCGGCCGCGCCTAGGATCTCCCGGCTGAGGGGGAACCCGATCGCCGGAGAGGCTATTCGGAAATCGGGTTATTCGTTGGCCGCGTAAGGGTTGATGGTTCGATCCAGGAACGGGGTGAACCATGCCGCGACATCCAGGTTGGAGATGCCCATCTGGTTTCCTGCCGCGTCATTGCCGACGCCGTCATAGGCGGCCACGTAGAGCAGTTCATGGTCCAGGCCGTCAAACAACATTGTGTCGGTCAGGCTCCGCCAGTCGTCCGGCAATTCCAGTGCGGGGAGCATTTCTTGCAATACGTCCACGCTGTCAAGGATCAACTTGAGTGAGAGCTCCTGGGCAACGCACGACGGTGAGCTGAACGATGTTGCCAGCGACGTGCCCAGATCCAGTGTCACCACCAGGAATCTTTGGGCGAACAGCGGCCCGTAGTGGGTTTGATACAGCGGCGGCAAGGAGCTGAGCTGCAGTGCCTCATCGATGGCTTCGGGCGCGGTGCGAAGCGCCTGGACATCGTCGAAGAGTTGATCGATCAAATACTCATAGGCCCAGTGGATGGCGCCGCGGAGGTTCGTGGCCCGGCGCAGGGATTGGGCGCGGGAATCCGGATTGAGTTTGACCGTGGAATAGCCCAGACGCTCCAGCCCCAGACCTGGAAGTTTCTCGGCGGCATCAAAGATTTCCTCGAGCCACTCCTCCTCGTTTTCGGACTCCTCGAGTTCATCGCCGGCTTCGGGTTCATCGTCGCTATCGTCCCCGCCCGGCCACGGTGCCGATTCATGGGAGGCCTCGTCGATCCACATGCTTGCACCCAGCGCCATGACCCCCGGTACCTTGGCGAGAACGTCGTCGGGCTCCACGAGCATCATGAGAGCTGATTCGGGACTTTCGGCGGCTTGGGCGAGCATCTCCGTCAGTGCCACTGAATCGTCGCGGGACTGCTCGTGCGCCCAGTCCCGGGCGTGGGCCTGAACAGCCTCAGGATCGTCAAATTCCACGTCAATTTCAAGGTGCAGCTTTGCTGTGCGGGGGATATCCATGTCCGGAAGTTTACCGCGGGGCGCCGGTGGCCGTGGCTGCTCCGGTAAGTAACAGTCGGAGTCCGAATTCAAAGGCGGAATCGGCGTCTGCCGGGTCGGCCGAGGATTCGAGAACGCCAGCCTGGATCAGCCCGCTGCGGGTTTGTTCCTCCGTGACGCTGCCCAGGATGTAGTGCACCAGGGCTCGGGCCGCCCATCCGGCATTGTGCCCGCGCAGGCCCGCGGCCTCAAATCCAAGAGTAAGCCGGCGAAGCACGGTGAGTGATTCCGGGTCAATAGCGTGGGTCAGCGCAACCACCTCGGCGCCGTCGCGCACTCTTAGCAGGGCCCGCCGGATGGCTTGCGATTGCAAGTGCAGGGCAGCAAACGCCTCGGTTTCGGCGGCAGCGACCGGATCCGCGTCTGCATCAGGGTCGGCGACGCCGCGTGCACCTGCGCCTGTGGGCCCGGAATCGGCGGGCATCAAGATCATGACCGACAGCACGCCGAGTAATTCTTGTTTGTTCTTCACATGCCAGTACAGGGCCCCAGGCTGCACGCCAAGGTCCCGTGCCAATCGCCGCATGGACAGATCGGCCAGCCCGTAGTCCCGCAGGATTTCAAAGGCGGTCTCGATGACCTGGTCACGCGTGAGGGGCATGTGCTGCAATCTTTCGTTGAGTCTTCGCCGGGATGCCCATGGGGCAACTTCCATTTTGCCCCATGGCGGCAGCACTTTGCCGCCTGCCAGTAATCAGGGCCCGCGTCGAGCCGTCGCCGTAACGCCGGCCATTTGACAGAACCGTCTCCCATTTTGATACTTGAACAGTGTTCAATAACTTTCAAGCCCTCGCAGACCGGCAGTTGTCCGGCGCCACGTTGACCCGTCAGGACGCCCTGGCGGTCCTGACCTCCTCCGATGAAATGATGCTTGACATGGTGGCCGCCGCAGCACGCCTCCGCCGTGCGCACTTTGCCAATACGGTGAAGGTGAACTACCTAGTCAATCTCAAATCGGGGCTGTGTCCAGAGGATTGCACGTATTGTTCCCAGCGACTGGGCTCGGCCGCTCAGATCCTTAAATACACCTGGATCAAGCCGGAAGAGGCACTGGCCCAGGCAACCACGGGCATTAATGCCGGAGCCTCCCGGGTTTGCCTGGTGGCCAGCGGCAAGGGACCCACTGACCGCGACGTGGAGCGGGTTGCCGGCATGGTGGAGGGACTCAAGGACCAGCATCCGGGCGTGGAAGTATGCGCTTGCTTGGGGATACTCAAGGATGGCCAGGCGGAAAAGCTCAAGGCCTGTGGTGTTGACGCGTACAACCACAACCTGAACACCAGCGAGGAAATGTATAAGGAAATCTGTTCCACGCATGAATTCGCCGACCGAGTGCGAACCGTCGAACATGCCAAGGCCGCAGGGTTATCTCCGTGCTCCGGCCTCATCGTGGGCATGGGCGAAAGCGACGAGGACCTCATCGATGCCATCTTCGCCCTGCGCGAGCTCGGCAGCGACTCCATCCCCGTCAACTTCCTCATGCCGTTCGAGGGCACCCCACTGGAAGGGACCTGGCTGCTGACCCCGGCCCGCTGCCTGCGCATCCTCGCCACCGTGCGATTCGCCTGCCCCGACGTGGAAATCCGCATGGCCGGAGGGCGTGAAATGCACCTACGGACCCTCCAGCCACTCGCCCTCAACATCGCCAACTCACTGTTCCTCGGGGATTACCTCACGAGCGAGGGCCAGCCTGGCCAGGACGATCTCGCCATGATTGCCGACGCCGGCTTCATCGTCCTTGGCAGCCAGCCTGCCGCGTCCTCCAATGACATGCACGACGGCGAGACCTCGCCAGGTGCCCCACTCACCATCCGGCGTCGGGGCGCGGGAACGGAATTTGCCGCCAATGCATAGCGGTGCCGCCGGGGAACCATCACTCGTGGAGCGCGACCGCGGATTGCTTTGGCACCCCTATGCTCCGCTGGATGGACCGGCACCTTACGCGGTCCTTGGGGCGGGTGGGACACGGCTCCAGCTTCAGGCAGAGGATGGGCGGAGCTTCGCGGTTGTCGATGCCATGAGTTCCTGGTGGTCGGCCGTCCATGGTTACCGAAATGCGGAACTGGACGCAGCCCTGCAGGCCCAGGCGGGTTCCTTTTCCCATGTGATGTTTGGCGGACTGACGCACGCCCCGGCCGTGGAATTGGCCGAGATGTTGGTGGAGATGGCTCCGGCTGGATTGGAACATGTGTTTTTTGCAGACTCCGGTTCGGTGTCGGTGGAGGTGGCCTTGAAGCTTGCCGTGCAGTACCAGCGGGCCGCGGGCCATCAGCGACGCACTCGTTTCCTGGCTCTCGCCGGCGGCTATCACGGCGACACTTTTGCGGCCATGAGCGTGTGCGATCCGGTGGACGGCATGCACGCCGAGTTCCCCGGGCTGGTGGCGCCGCAGCTGTTCTTGCCGAGGCCGCCGCAGGCCCGATTGGTGGATGGCGAGCTGCGCTCCGATCCGTTGGAGGTGACCGCCTGGGCGGCCATCTTGGAAGATACCGTGCGGGCCCACCGGGATGACCTCGCCGCACTGGTCATGGAACCCGTGCTGCAGGGAGCCGGGGGAATGCACATTTATGCGCCCGAATGCGTCACTGCAGCCCGGCGCGTAGCCAGCGAGTACGGGCTGCTGTTGATCTTGGACGAGATTGCCACCGGATTTGGCAGGACCGGACAGCTGTTTGCCGCCGAGTGGGCAGGCGTTACTCCTGACATCATGTGCGTGGGCAAGGCGCTGACCGGGGGATACCTGACGCTTGCTGTCATGCTGTGTTCGCGCCAGGTAGCGGCCGTCATCACGAATTCGCCCTTGCGGGCGCTCCTGCACGGGCCAACATTTATGGCCAATCCGCTGGCATGCGCCGTAGCGGTAGCGTCGCTGAAACTTCTTCGGTCCGAGCCATGGCAGGGGCAGCTTGCCACACTCCAATCGGGGCTCATCACCGCGCTGGCTCCTGCGGCAGCACTACCTCAGGTTCGCGACGTCAGGGTTCTCGGTGGCGTGGGCGTCATCCAGCTCCACACACCTGTCGATGTCCCGGCACTCACCCGAGTGGCTTTGGAGCAAGGGGTGTGGGTGCGCCCGTTCCGGGACCTCGTCTACACCATGCCTCCTTATATAAGTACCGCAGAGGACCTCGCCACCATCGGAGCCGGGCTATGTGCGGCCGTGGCTCAGGTGCACGGCTGATGGCAGCCGCAGACGCGGTGTTGCCAACTGCGGGACATGGCGCCATGGAATCCTGGCTGCAGAGCCGTTCGGATGTGCGTGAGCGTCGCGGCCTCGTCCGAGCGGCCAGCCCGATACGTCTCTCCGCGGCGGGCGCCATGTTGGATCTGGCCAGCAATGATTATCTTGGTTTGTCTCGGGACCCCAGGGTTACGGCGGCCGCCGTCGACGCCGTGCAACGCTATGGTGCCGGTGCCCGGGCCTCCCGGGTGGTGAATGGCACGCTGCCTGTGCACGCCGAGCTCGAGAAACAGTTGTGCCACCTCACGGGTGCCGAGTCTGCCTTGGCGTTTTCATCGGGGTATCTGGCGAACCTTGGCGTCCTTGGTGCATTGGGTGGCCCCGGGACGCTTCTGATTCTTGACGCCCACGTCCACGCGTCGTTGCTGGACGCCGCCCGGCTGTCCCGTTCCCCCGTGGCAATAGTGCCGCACGGCGACCTGGGGGAGGTAGCGACCGCCCTACAAACTCGGACTCAGCCGCGTGCCGTCGTCGTGGTTGAATCCCTGTACTCGGTGCTGGGCGACGGCGCGAACCTCACGGCGCTGGCCGCCCTGTGCGCCAGCCATGATGCCTGGCTGCTTGTCGATGAGGCGCACGGGATCGGCGTGGCGGGAGCCGGGCGAGGTGCTGTCCATGCTGCCGGGCTGGCTGGGGCAGGGAACGTGTTGCTGACGGTGACACTGTCTAAGGCGCTCGGCGCGCAGGGCGGCGCCGTCCTGGGGTCCGCGGCTCTGCGTGAACATTTGCTCAACACGGCCCGGCCCTTCATTTTTGACACGGCCTTGGCTCCGGCCGCCGCCGCTGCCGCGTCCAAAGCGGCGCAGATTATTGCCGCTGACCCCACTTTAGTGGCACGGCTGCAGGAGAACGCGGCTACCTTGGCCCGGTTATGCGGAATTGAGCGCTCGCCGGGTGCTGTGCAATCGATCCCCATGGTCTCGGCCGATCACGCCGTGCGGGCAGCCGCCGGTTTGCGTGCCGCCGGTGTGCGGGTTGGGTGCTTTAGGCCGCCCAGCGTGCCCGACGGCGTATCCCGCCTGCGCGTGACCGCGCAAGCCGATCTCACGCCCGCGGAAATGGAATACGCTGCCGGGCTGCTCCGCACGGTGGCACGGGCGCACCCCGCGAACGTTTCAGAACAAGCTGGCTTGGGCCGGAACAGGAATGACATATGAACTACCTCGTAGTAGGGGAGCCAGCCACCGTCAAGGAGGTCATGCGGCGCACGGATGATTTTGCCCCGAGCAATGCGCTCACTTCGGTGGTGCCCCTAGCTCCGGGCACTCTACGCATTCTCAGTAAGGCCAAATTTGCCCTGCCCCCGGTGCTGGCCTCGGCCACGGGGGAGCGGCACCGCATGGTTCGCAAAGCCGTGGCAAGCTTCTTCACCCCCGCCAAGGTCGCGGCCGTGACTCCCCGCGTGCGGGAGCTGACTCGCCACCACATCGCGGAGACTGCCCTTGCCTTGGATTCGGGCCCGGTGGATCTGTCCCTGTCGCTGGCCCGTCACGTGCCGCCGGTCATCATGGCCGAGCTCACGGGCCAGGACAATCCGCCCTTGTCTGACCTCAAGCTATGGAGCCGGGACTCATTGGAATTGTTCTGGGGCTGGCCGAGCCCGGAACGGCAGCTCGAGCTGGCTGGCAGCGCCGCCGAATTCTATGGCTGGCTACGCGCCGAGGTGATATCCAGCCGCGGCAAGGACTCCCTGTTTGGGGTGCTGCTGGCGGCCGGGCTATCAACCGCGGAGGTGTGCTCTCTCGGCTATTTCCTGGTCATCGCCGGGCAGGAGACCACTTCACAGCTCATCAATACTGCACTGTACCGGGGCATTGGGCTGGGCACCGAGGCGTGGGCGGGACTCGCCAACACGGAACGTGCTGACACGCATGTCCGGGCGGTACTGGCCACTGAGTCGTCCGTCCACACGTGGCGCCGCGCCGCGATTCGAGACACCGAACTCAATGGGGTCAAGCTCCCGGCCGGCGCCGAGATTCTTCTGGAGCTTTCGGGCCGTCATGCCCCGGATTCGCCGCCCACCGCCTACTCGCTCGCCTTCGGGTACGGGATGCACCGCTGCCTCGGGGCCAAACTGGCCGAACTTGAAACCCGACTCGTGGTGGAAGAGGCCGCGGCCGCCCTGCCGGAGCTCAAACTCGCGGACCCGGAGCCTAGCTGGCTACGGCTGCTCTCCTTCCAGACTCCTACGACTGTCATGGCGGCAAGGAGTCCGCGGTGAAGGGCGCAGGGGTGAGCCGCGGAGGGGTGAGGCTGCCCGGCGTCGTAGTTGTTACCGGAACCGACACGGACGTCGGCAAGACACTCACGACGGCGGCACTCGCCGCAGTGCTGCAGGCGCACGGCGCCACCGTGGCCGTCTACAAACCTGTTCAGACCGGGGTGGCCGCGGGGGAGGGCGGTGACATGGGAGAGATTCGGCGCTTGGCCGGAACGAACGAATGCGTGGAAGGAGCCAGGTTGCTGTTGCCCATGGCCCCGGTCGCGGCTGCCGTGCGCGAGTCCAAGGCGCTACCGGCGCTCGCCGACCATGTTGCCACCGTTCAATCTTTGGCCACCAGTCACGACCACGTTTTAGTGGAAGGTGCTGGCGGGCTACTGGTGGAGTTGGACCAAGACGGGAACACGATCGCCGATTTAGCTTCGGCGTTCCCAAGCTCTGCCGTGGTGGTGGTCTGCCGCAGTGGACTCGGCACACTCAACCACACACTGCTGACCCTCGAGGCGCTCGCCGTTCGAGGATTGAGCGCAGCGGGGCTGGTGGTTGGATCCTGGCCGCGTGATCCGGGCGAGGTGGAACTGGATAACAAGGAATACCTGTCACGGCTTGCCACCCCGCTGCTGGGGTGCCTGCCGGAGCAGGCCTCCTTATTATCCGGAGAGCAATTTCGCACAGCGGCCCCGGAATGGCTCGGTATCCGGGGCCGCTGATGCTACATTCCGGCCGGTGAGTTTTCTAAAATGTCCTTGAGCCTGGCAAGGTCTTTGCGCATGGCCCGGCGCATCATGGGAGACATGAATGCACCGGCCAGAATCGAGAATCCACGGGGTTGTCCGGCATTGCGCAGGGTCATTCGGGTGCCGGCACCGTCCTCATCCCAGGTGTAGGTGGTTTCCATGGGGAACGGACCCTGGCTGGTGCGCATGACAAGCCTTGTCCCGGGGATGACCTCGACGAACTGATAGGTGTAGCTCAGTGTTCGGCCCAGGAATCGCGCACTGAACCGCACCTGTGAGCCGGTGCTGAGCGGAGGTTCACTGAGCCATTCGGCTGTGTCGATGTTCTGGTACCACCGTGGTGCATTGTCCGGATTGGCAGCGTAGGCGGCCACCTCGGCGCAGGGGACGTCAATGTGAATTTCCGTGCAAACGTTGACCACGGTGGTCACCTTCCTATCCAGTAGTTAGGCGCTGGCGGTTTGGCGGCCGGTGAAGGCCACCAGGCGGTCGAGGCTTTCCGCGGATTCCTCAACGAGGGTTTCGTCGGCGAAGCTGTGCCCGCGCATGCCGGGTGTGATGGTGTTCTGGGCCAGGCCAAGAACGTAATCGGAGAGGATCGGCGAGACCTCCAGCGGCTGGCCCGTGGCTGTGGCGAAGTCCCACGCATGCACCAGGAATTCAAGATTCAAGATGTTGGCAACCGTGGTGGCCGGCAGCTCGGCGAAGCCCATGTCAATCGTGCCTTCGAGGCCACGGGCCGCGAAGGCCTCCAAGGTGGGTGCAGCGGCATTGGCCACGCGCACCTCGGGCGAGGCCTCGGCGTCGTCGGTAAGGACGGCTCCCAAAGCCTGGCCAATTCCGGAAATTGATCCCACCAGGTGCTCCACCAATTCTGCGACAGAGAAATCGTCGCAGGGCGTGGGTAGGGGCAGATGCGCCTCGGTCAAGGTGGCCAAGATGCGCTGGACAATTGCCAGGGTGGCTTCGGCGCTGATGAGTTCGTTGATCGGGTCCGGAGCTGCTGCCCAATCATCGGCCCCAGCATCGCCTGTGGTGGCAAGTGCCTCGAGGCGCCCCAGGAAGTGGATCCAACCTTCGGTGTGTCCGACGGCCGATTCGTCACTCAGACCCTCATGGACCAACCGGACGGTAGTGCCGCCCGCAACGGGTTCCAACGTGATGGCGACAGTGGAGCCGGTGGAATCGTCCTGTCCTTCCCATCCCCAAGTGAAAACAATGCGCTTGCCGGGCTCGACCACGGTGAACGTGCCGGCGGCGGAATGCCCGGGAGTGATGGTCCAGCGATAGTCGCCACCCACCCGCAGATCAACGCGGGCAGCAACTGTTTGCCAGCGACGAAGGCGTTCGGGTTCCGTGATGAGGCCAAAGGCCACGTCGGGGCTGACGGGAATGAAAACGGACTGGTCAATGGTCATGAGAATTCTCCTGAGATTCGGGCGATGCGTGGGTCGGTGAGGCCAAGGCGGCCGCATCCGCTACTAACTGGTCGAGCTCCGTAGTCCAAAACATTTCCAGCGAGTCCCGCAGCTGGGCCATGCCATGAGGATTGAGGCTATAAAGGCGCTGCCGGCCGTTTTTTCTGGCCTGGACCAGACCGACCTCTGCCAGCAACAGCAAGTGCTGGGAGATCGCGGACCGGCTGACCGGAAAATTCTCTGCCAGTGCACTCACGCCTTGTTCTCCGGAACCCAAGAGCTGCAGCAGGCGTCGCCTGCTGGGTTCCGCTGCGGTTTCAAGGAGATCGGGCATGCTTATACGTTAGCGGGCGCTAACGCATCTGGCAAGCACTGAGGGAAGCGGCCCTGCCGGAAGGTGCGCTGAGAATGGACCCCTAATGCCTTGGTTGAACAAATTCAAGAAATATTTGAAATTATTCATCGAATCAACTGGCTTTATGCGCAGTCCGTGATGTAGTTTATTTATTAGTCCCCGACAAACAGTCCGGGATGTTCGCGTGCAATCGAAGGGAGGCCATGATGTTTACAACTATCAAGTCCGGAGTTATCGGAACTGGTCATGCCTTGCCCGGCACGCCTGTCAATCGCCGTCACAGCTAACACTGTCACCGCGTAGGGCCGCCGCCGCAAGGCTGTCCAGACAAGGCCGCGTAAACGCAGCCACCTTCCGACCCGTCACTCCTGGTCATTAGCCGCATTCATGATTGGCACCATTTTCTGATCTACGCCTTCGTTTAACGAATCGTGTAGCAGATTTGGATTTGCCGCATCTAAGCGCGTGACCACGGTTTGACGGCCGGACTCCAAGCACAAAACAAACCGCGCTTTTTTGTGCTCTCATAATGCCGTTTTATATTCATTTCGATTATGAAAGAAGGGCTTTATTTGTCGCGCCCCAAAATGTCCACTAATTCGCCACAATTCTTGAAAGGAGGTGTCACAATGAGCCCCAAGTCCCTTAGGTCATCCGTTAGGCGGATATTCTTCACCCCCGTGGATCAAGAAAAGTTCAACCAGCTTCGCGAGCGTCAGTATCGCGAGATCGTCCGGGTTGATCTGTTCAACATCCGGTAGATCCTCTGCCTTCGACGCCGTGCCGATGAAGGCACATCACTGAAAGGAGGAGCGAAATGACCATTACACATTTCGTACACCTCATTCCCAGGGTCGGTATGGTGCGTATTTCACCTCCCGGCCACCGTGAACAGCCCGTGCTGACCAGCACGGGCTGTTTTGATTAACTCCCAGCGGGCCATCAGAGGGAAGTGGCGTCGTTGAACCTGCCAGGTGCATTAAATCTGATACTTGAAGCTACAAGTAAATGGTGTATCTTTAGAGTATGGTCCGTCTTGTGGCTGGTCATGCAGATGAAGTCCCTTACCCCAAGGAGCACGAATGAACACCACCTTGCGCGATGTGCGCTCGCCCGAATGGACCGCCAACGACGTTCCTGACGCGGTGGTACTTTTCCTTCACGGTTACGGCTCCAACGAGCATGATCTAGGCCCGCTGGCTCCCGCGATTGGGCTCAATCTGCCTTGGGCATCACTGCGGGCACCGCTTGAACTCGGTAACGGGGGAGCCGCATGGTTCTCGATTACTACGCCGGGAGTTCCGGACGCAGCGCCCGTTGAGCGGGCAAGTGACGCGATCTGGGCATGGATTGATGAGAATGTGGATCCCGCGACCCGGATCGTGCCCATCGGTTTCTCGCAGGGCGGCCTCATGGCGAGCCAATTGTTGCGCACGCGGCCCGAGCGGGTTGTTGCGCCGGTTATTCTGGGCGGATTTGTGCTCGGTGCACCGCAGCCCGGGGACAGCGCCCTTCTGGAGCAACGCCCGGCTCTTTTCTGGGGGCGGGGTGCAGAAGATGGAGTCATCGCCCCGGTTGCGATTGCCCGTAGCAGCGAGTTCCTGCCGCAACATACCACCCTCAACGAGCGCATCTACCCAGGATTGGCACATGGCATCAACGCTGCAGAGCTCAGCGACGTGCGTGACTTCCTGGCCGTCGAGGTCGGCGCCCACGTGGTGGCCGTGGCGTGAGTGCCACATCCCCCTTCGAGATCGGGATCTTTACCTTTGGTGAGCTGACTCGCGACGCGCACGGCAAACCCATGGAAGCCAGAGCCCGCACCAGAGACATTCTTGAGTGGGCCCGTGTTGCGGACCAAGCAGGTTTGGATGTGTTCGGCGTCGGCGAGCACCACAGGGAGGACTTTGCCGTTTCCTCGCCCGCGGTATTACTGGCCGCTGCAGCAGCGCAAACCGAACGCATACGCTTGACCAGCACCGTTACTGTCCTGTCGAGCGCCGATCCGGTGCGAGTGTTCGAAGACTTTGCAATGCTCGATCTCATCAGCGACGGCCGGGCCGAGGTTACGGCAGGTCGAGGCGCCTATTTGGAGTCCTTCCCGTTGTTTGGCCAGCAGCTCGAGCGCTATGACGAATACTTCGAGGACAAGCTCGAACTACTCCTGCGAATCCGCGACGAAAACCCCGTCACGTGGACCGGGACCACCCGTCCGCCGTTGACTGACGCCGGGGTGTGGCCGCGGCCGGTCCAGGATTCACTTCCGATCTGGGCTGCCGTTGGCGGTACCCCCGCTTCGGCCGAACGGGCCGGCAGACTGGGCATGCCCTTATACCTGGCGATCCTGGGTGCGCCGGAGCGGTTTGGGCCTCTGGCGCAGTTGTACCGCCGTGCGGCACAGGACGCTGGCCGTGAACCTGGGCGGATCGGGGTTACCTCACACTTCTATGTTGAAGAGACCTCGCAGGGAGCCAGGGAGACCTTCTTCCCTTACTACTCTTCCTATATTGAGCAGAACATGCCGCGGGCTGGTCGGTTGGACCGAACTGGCTTTGATGCATGGGCGAGTCCACGCGGCGCGCTTTTCGCGGGCAGCCCTGCCGAAATCGTCGACAAGATCCTGTGGGAGCACGAGATTCTCGGCCACACGCGTTTCCTAGCCCAGGTGGGTTTGGGTGGCTTGTCGCAAGCGGCGACCTTGCGCTCCATTGAGTTGCTGGCAACCGAGGTCCTTCCGGCTGTCCGGGCGGCGCTGAAATAATAGGGTCGGTCCCTAATCTGTCGGGTTCGCAGATATGCGAATACGCTGGCCAAAAGGGACCGGCGAAAGGATGATCCGTGGATGCGCTCGAATTCTCCGGAGTGGGCGAATGGGCCGCCTGGCTGGAAGCTCATCATGACCAGTCGGGCGAAGCCTGGTTGCGCATTGGTAAGCGGAATACGGCGCTTGCGCTCATCGCCATCGTGGATGCCGGAGACGTTGGATTGTGCTTCGGCTGGATAGACGGTCAGCGCAAGGCCTTCGACGAGGACTCCTTTCTACAGCGCTATTCACGTCGCCGAGCGGGGAGTCCATGGTCTCGGGTCAACGTGGATCGAGCCGAATCGCTCATGGCGGCTGGCCGCATGCATCCCGCCGGTTTACAGGAAATTGCTCTAGCCAAGGCCGATGGGCGATGGGACAACGCCTATGAGCCTCAGCGGACTGCCCAAGTGCCGGACGAACTGACGGTTGCACTAGCGGCCAACCCGCTGGCCTTTTCCGTGTTCGAGACTCTGGGGCGCTCGGAGCAGTACCTGCTGATGTTGCCGCTGCTCAAGGCCTACACGCAAAAGGAGAAAGCAGCTGCGCTGGCCCGGATCATCGCCCATCTCAGCCGATAAAGCTGTTGTTTTTGGATGAATATTTGATGAATTGCAGGCCTCCTTAGATGGCTCAAGCTGAGTGTTCCGTGTGAATCGCCCATCGTTCCTTTACTGTTTCGTTATAAAAGAGCAAGACTGGGGAATGCGCTCCGGCGACCGGTCGGGACGCACGATGTGAGGAGATACCGTGGGACTTGAAGATATGGGCAAAGACTTCTTGAACAGCAACGACGGCCAGAATCTGAAAGATGATGCTCTGAACAAAGCAGGCGAGGCGGCCAACGGCCTGACTGGCGGCCGGTTCGAAGACCAGATCAACCAGGGTCGCGATGCAGCCAGCGGTGCGTTCGGTGGCGAGCAGGACAACGGTCAGTCTGACAGCCAGGGCTTCCAGCAGGAGAACGGCCAGCAGGAGAGCGGCCAGTCTGAGCGCCAGGGCTTCCAGCAGGAGAACGGCCAGCAGGAGAGCGGCCAGTCTGAGCGCCAGGGCTTCCAGCAGGAGAACGGCCAGCAGGAAGACGATCAGGAACAATTCTGATCTCACTTCCGCCAGTTGGCGGAAAATTACTAGTGCAATTGGAAACCCAGCCGCACCATGAGATTCATTCCGGTAGGTTTCCAACGGGACTAAAAGAACTGTCCGTAGAGGACTAGTTTCGCGGTCGGGTCACTCCCTCGGGGTGACCCGACCGGCGTCTTTAAGTGCGTACGATTGGCGCCCTGCAGGCAACCCTGACGGCAATGAACTACCCAGCCTCGTTCAGCTGGAGCAGGGGGCCAACTTTGGTAGATTTGATGCCATGATTTCCATTCAACTCGATGACCCGGACAGTGCCGATGTACAGCAATTGCTGGATGAGCATTTGGCGGACATGCGGGCCACATCGCCCGCAGAAAGTGTTCATGCGCTGGATCATGCGGCCCTGAAGAAGTCCGAGATTGCGTTCTGGACCGTTCGTGAGGGCGGCGTGCTTCTCGGTTGCGGTGCCTTGAAGCACCTCGGTGCCGATCAAGGCGAGATTAAGTCCATGCGAACGGTGCCGGCGGCTCGAGGGCGGGGAATTGCCGCATCACTGCTTGGGCAAATCCTGGCCGAAGCGCGGGGTCGTGGCTACCGGAAGCTCTATCTCGAGACTGGAAGTGACGAATTCTTCGCGCCGGCAAGGCGCCTGTATGGCCGGCATGGGTTCGCCGAATGCGAGCCCTTCGCCGACTATATTCTTGATCCTTACAGTGTCTTCATGGAGTTAAAGGTCGACGGCGGCATGCCCGCCTAATCGCTTGACGCGCCTCTAGGGCGCAGGCCGGTTCTTCTTTCCGTCTAACCACAGCTCCGTCGACTCGTCGCGGTGTGTGCCATCGCTGCCAACGTGTTTTTCGCTGATGCTTGGGCCATTTTTGACGATGTGGACAATCGCCATCGCGTGCCCGCGGCCTAGTCCGTAATCATCCTTGAGCCAGTCGATGATGGCGCCGGCTTTGACCGGTTCTTTGTCCAGCCCACGGTCATGGGCGAGTGTGAGAAGTTCCCGTGGGGTGAGCCCGGTTTTGTTCTCGATGGTGTCAAGATAGGCCTGAAATGACATTGTCGTTGCTCCCATTGAGTCTGCTGTTGGCCGCCCGGCGCGGCTTCTCCTAGACGGAACTATAGCTGGCAGTGTTCCTTAGTGATGGTTATGTTGGTACTAGTACGGCTCAGATAGCGGCCGCTTCGTCAATTTCCAAGCGGACGATCTACAAGTACTTTGCTGGCAAGGAAGGCCTCTTCACGGCCCTCATTACGGATGTTTGCGATAGTATCCATGACCCGTTCGTGGGGCTGACTGACCAGATGCGTTCGGCGGCGGATGCGCATACGGCCGTTGGTCCCCAGCAATCGCGTGATGTTCGGCGGCTCCAGTGCCCACTTCAGCGACGACGAGTTGACGCATTTCATCGACTTTGGTGTGAGGACCTTCATTGCGGCATACCGCCCCGAAAATAAGGAGTAGCACCATGTTGACGAAGGTCAAGGGAAGCGAGCTGATGCTCGGCGCCGGCCGCACCATCAAGTTCGAAGGCGAGGGGTACGGATCCGGTGTCTCGTTTTTCCTCGTGGACAATGACCCGGGGCAGGGACCCGGCCTGCACCGTCATCCCTATAGCGAGACTTGGGTTGTTCTCGAAGGCGAAGCCATCGTAAGGGCCGACGGCGAGGCTCACCCCGCCGTTGTCGGCGACATCCTGGTGGTTGAGGCCGGGACACCGCACCAATTCCGTGCGGCGGGTAGTGGCAGGCTCCGCATGATGTGCATCCACGCATCGCCCCGATTCCATCAGGAGAACCTGGAAGCCTGAGCAACATCCCGATCTTTAGGGCGAAACGTACCCAGCTGCCTTGCACTACGTCGTCGGACGTTTAGCGTTGCAACAAGTGGTTTGGGAGCCTGTTCTCGGGTATCCGGCCACGAATCTCAAGCAGATCCCGGGCATGGGCGTGCAGGCGCTTGTCCTCCTCGGTTACGGGAACCCAGGCTGGAACCGGAACCGAGTTGCCGGCGTCGTCTCGTGTCACCATGACGGTCAGGCAGTAGGTGGTCAGGTTCATCTCGCCGCTTTTGGGATCTCCCGAACGGACATGCACGGCGATGTGCATGCCCTTCGTCCCGGTGTAGACCAACCGTGCCTCGACTTCGACAACGTGGCCGATCAGCAACGGGCGGTAGAATCGGACGCCGCCGGAGAATACCGCCACGGTGTCGTTCCCGCAGTACCGGGTGGCGCACAAATAGGCGGCCTCGTCGATCCACTTCATGACAATCCCGCCGTGAACCTTCCCGCCCCAATTCACGTCTGTGGGTGCCGCAAGGAATCTTAGGACGACACGCTCGGCTGTTCCGGAATCGGTATATTCCTGGGCTTTCATGGCGTCCACGATTTCCTCCCGGACCTTGATCCGAGCCAGGGCAACGTCGCGCTGATGAATTTCTTGGTTTGTTCTCGGCTCAAACGGTGTCACTGCCGTGGGCTTGCCGTCCGCACCCACGGCGACGAAAATAACGATGCACTGACTGCGCATCGTGGGGATGCCGCCCCTTGGATCACCCGAGGACACCACGGTGCGAATGTGCATCGACGACCGTCCTGTGTAGACAACTGTCGCCTCAACTTCCACCATGTCGCCACTGTTGACTGGGTCCGCAAAGTGGATGTTACCTACATAGGCCGTCACGCAATATGACTTGGCCCAGCCGACGGCGGCCGCGTAGGCTGCCTTATCCACCCACTCGAGCACGGTGCCGGCATCCACGGAGCCGCTGTGCCCGACGTCGGTGGGGGCAGCAAGGAATCGAAGGGTCACGGAATTGGCGATGGTCTCACTCATGACTAAATTCTATTTAGCTCGCGGGCCGTCCTCTCTCTTGAAAGTCTCATCCGAGGTTTCCCGCGTCACATTCAGTTTCCTTAGATCGGGCCAATAAGGATCGATGTGAATGTTGCTGCACAGTTAATCGTCCATTCATAACATCCGCGGAACTTGTTAAACTGCTCTTACTAAATTTTCTGTCATGGATAACATTTCACGCAGATCAGTACTGTCCGCCGGCCTCGGTGTCGGCCTCGTTGTCGCTGTCCCGGGGGCGGCCTTTGCCACCTCAGTGGCTGACGACGCCGGCATCCGCACCGACCCCTTCCTCCTAGGTATCGCTTCCGGTGAGCCGTGGCCGGACGGTTTCGTGATTTGGACCCGCCTCGCGTTGGATCCGGTGGCCGAGGATGGCCTGGGCGGCATGCCCTCACGGAACGTAGCGGTCGCCTGGGAAGTTGCCGAAGATGCGAACATGCGCACCGTCGTTGCTCGCGGAGTTGAGCAGGCGCGGATCGAAACCGCGCATTCCGTCCATGTGGAGCTGCGTGGGCTGCGTCCAGGCCGCGAGTACTACTACCGTTTCCGCACCGGCCGTCACGTCAGTGCGGTTGGCCGCACCCTCACCAGTCCGGCCCTGCATGAGACGCCGTCGTCATTGGCCATGGCATTCGCCAGCTGCGCAAACTACGAGCACGGCTATTTCACCGCGTACTCGCGGCTGGCCCAGGACCACCCGGACTTGGTACTGCACCTGGGTGACTACATGTATGAGTCCAAGAACGTGATCAATAGCGGCAAGACGCGCGACCACCAGGGCCCCGAGACCAGCCTGCTGCAGGGTTACCGGCAGCGTCACGCGCAGTACAAGTCCGATTCTGATCTGCAGGCTGCTCACGCAATCGCACCGTGGTTGGTGGTCTGGGATGACCATGAGGTGGACAATAACTGGGCGGATGAAATTCCCGAAAATCAAGATCCGAAGCAGCTTAATGACACCGCGGAACATTTCCGGCTGCGCCGGGCCGCTGCTTTCCAGGCCTACTACGAGAACATGCCGCTCCGCGCTTCATCGGTGCCGGCCGGGTTCGATATGAAGATCTACCGCACCATCCAGTGGGGCCAGTTGGCCAACTTCCACATGATGGATACCCGGCAGTACCGCGACGATCAGCTGGCCGGAGACGGCTGGAAAAAGAACGTCACCGAGCGCCTGGCCGAGGACCGCACCATCACCGGAGCCGAGCAGGAAAAGTGGCTGCTGGAGGGCTTCAAGAACTCCACGCAGCGCTGGGACATTCTGGGCCAGCAGGTGTTTTTCGCCGAGAAAGACCGGAACGTGGCGCCGGAGATCGATGACGTCTCCATGGACGGCTGGGACGGCTATGCTTCCTCCCGCCGCCGCATCACTCAGGGATGGGTGGACGCGAACGTTCGCAACGCCGTCGTCCTTACCGGTGATGTGCACCGCAACTGGGCCAATGACGTCAAGGTGGATTACAGAGATCCGGCGTCACCGGTGGTCGGCTCGGAACTGGTCTGTACCTCGATCACGTCCACCGGCGACGGCACAGGATCCACCGCGGATCCGGTCATGGCTTGGAACCCCCACCTGAAGTTCTACAACGACAACCGCGGCTACGTGAACACCAAGATCACCAAGGATGCGCTCACGGCAGACTTCCGGACACTTGATTACGTCACGACGCCGGGAGCTCCCGTCAGCACGAAGGCGTCCTTCGTCATCCAGGACGGAATTCGCGGGCTTCAAGCGCAGTAGAAGCTATACCCGAGACTGGAGGGCCGAATCATGGCCTTCCGGTCTCCTGTGCGGTCAGACCATCCAGGCTTGGCGCTGCATCCTTGACTGCCCAGGCTTGACTCTTCATTGGAGCCACGAGTCGGTCAGGGTTCGAACGTGAAGGTTTTGACGACTGCACTGGCTCCGATTTTCTCGAGATAGTCCGTCAGGCTGTGCTGTTCGAGTACTGCTGTAATTTCTATTGCAACGTTTCCGCCCTTCCAATCGAGTAAGAAGAGGCGCATTTCCAAGGGGGCGCCCATGACGTGATGGAGATCAGAGACGCCGCCGCCGATGATGATCGGAATCGCATCAATGACGCCACCGAGCGGGCATGGACTCTTCCAGTTGTCACTTACTCGGAAGTCGAGCATGATGCCGGGCAAGCCGCCGACCATAGCGGGGGAGTCCGCGACTATTTCAAGTCCCGGCACCGTGCGATACCAAGCCGCAAGTTCCGCGGCGCTTGTGCCAACCCCCGGCTGTGCTTCTTCGGAGCACAGCGACGACGCTTGGACATTTTGGTACACGCCGATGTAACTGCCGCCCCAGGCGCCATCTGGCGAGTCGCTGATGTGGGTAAACAGCACGTGTCCGGGCAGATCCTCCCCGTTGTTCCAGCCTTCTTGGACGGTGTAGGACAACGTCGGTTCGAAGGACGTCGTCGAGTAACTTCCCTTATTCAGGGCTCCCAAGCAGACACCGCCGTGCGAGTCCGGGCAGACAAACTCCGCCGACAGCGCAGGCCTGGTGAGAGTGGCACCATCAGGCGTGGCGCTCAGGGACGCGGCCGTTACCTCTTCGGCGCTGAGGGCACGAGGCCATGTTCGCACATCGGCAACTGTGCCCTTGAAGAAGCCGGAAAGTTGTCGATTCGCCTGGCCGCTGCCGAACAACATGGGACCTTTCGCTGGAAACAAGGGGTCCGTAGCGACACCATTGGCGCTTGTCGGGTAGCCGTTGAGATAGAACAAGGCCCGTCCGCCGGCCGAATCGTAGACTCCGGCCAGATGCACCCAAATATCGGGCTCCACCTCGACTTTCGTCGCCCGGTCACGGTTGGTCACGAAGTCGTCCCCATTGCCGTCAGCAGGCTTGACTGAGAGTGACCAAAACCCTTCGGCGACTCCCAAGAAGAAGGCGCCGGCGACATCTCCGGACTGGCTTAGGACTGTGGCGTACTGTTCGGGCTGCCCTGCCGGACGAACCCAGGCGCTCACCGTGAAACTTGAATCCGTGGCAAGGGGGCCGGGATCTTGGGTTGTGGCGAAGTTCGTGCCGTCCAGCGTCAACCCCTCGCTTGTCCAGCGGGCTCCGTCTTCGAGGGAAAGGGTCACGCCGCCCGCCGAGGCTTCAGGTTTCGTCAGTGACCAAGCGTTGGCTGCCTCCAATTTGTCAGAGGAGCCGCAAGCTCCGAGTGTTCCGATCAGAACACTGATGATGATCGCCGCGATGGTTCGCGACCGGCAGCGGGCAAACGGATGCGGGGTGGATTTCGGGCTGAGCGGGACCGTGGCCTCAAGGACTCCCATAACGGTGCCTTATCTTCTCGATGAAGAGGATCCGAGAATTGGATCCTGACTGAGGGGTGCACGAGGAATCGGGCACTTATGGGAGACCAATGCCGGTGCCAGCCCGCAGGGGTGGCCGCAGATTCTCAGGATACTCTCGGGCTTCTGCCGATGAAAGGACAAGGTTGTGGCGCCCAGGCCGGTCCCGCACTGTTAAAGACGGTCAAGGAAATTTCACAATTTACTTGAAGTATCAACTATTTCGGGGGTATGCTTGCTTCATGACTACTGCAGCTGCCCTCCCACCAGTCCTCTTTCTCTCCCATGGCGCTCCGCCACTTGCCGATGACGCCACCTGGACTGCCGAGTTGGCCGCGTGGTCAGGAACCATGGAAAAGCCCAAGGACATCCTCATGATCTCTGCACATTGGGAAAATGCGCCTGTTACGTTGAGTGCCACCCGCAACAAGCAGGAACTTGTCTACGACTTCTGGGGATTCCCGCAGCATTACTACGACGTGCGTTACGACGCACCGATGGCACCCGATCTTGCCGACGAGGTAGCCCGATTGGCTGGCACGCACGGTCACCATGTGGAGCGCGACGAGTCCCGTGGCTTGGACCATGGCGCCTATGTCCCATTGAAGGAAATGTTCCCTGAAGCCGATGTCCCGGTGGTTCAGATGTCCATGCCGACCTTGGATCCGCAGGGCCTTTTTGCACTCGGACAATCGCTGGCACCGTTGCGTGAGCGTGGCACCATGATCGTGGGATCCGGATTCACCACCCATAACTTGCGGTGGTTCAACCCTGCCGCCGGGCCGGACACGGCACCCCCGTCGGCATCGAGTGAATTCGACCATTGGGCCGAGGAAGCCATGGCTCGCGGAGACGTGGATTCAATTCTGGACTTCATGCACAAGGCCCCTGCCGCACGTGAGGCGCACCCGCGCTCGGAGCACTGGGCCCCGCTCTATGTGGCACTTGGTGCTGCGTACGCTTCGGGTGGCATTGAGGCCAAGACTGCCATTGACGGCTTCTGGTTCGGGCTCTCCAAGCGCTCCTGGTCACTGACTTAAATAGCTCGTCAGTCCTAAACACGTCGTCAGTCCGGGCTTGCCGCTCAACGTTCTTGTGCGCTCGAGAGGTCAAGTTCGGTGGACGTTAAAGAAGCTATTTGCTGTTTGACCTGCACGAGCTCGTCCTTGAGTTGGTCAACTGTGACCCGGTATTTGTCGAAGAGAGCTGTTCGGCGCCGAGCCAGTATGAAACTGATGACTGCGGCGATAATGGCCAGTGGGAACGCTATTAGTAGGGCCCAACCGGATGCGGCGAAGAAGTCCGTCGCAACGGGGAGAACCTGTTGGAATGCCCGGAAGTCGTTCATCCCGCCAACTAGTCCGTTCAGAGCCGTGTCAAGTGAGCCCATGTACTGCCCCACTATGGGGGTCTCGGACAACGATGGAGCGATCAGGGGAGGTTGTGCTCCTGTGGACCAGCGGGATTCACGGAAATGCTTCAGGATGTAGAACCCAACACCCACGTTGATGGCCGCGAAAAGTAGCACCGAATAAAAAGCCGTCCAGTGAAACTTGTTTCGGCGCAGGAGTCCGGCGCCTAGTGCGAAGACTCCGGCCACTGCCCAAGGCAAGATGTGGAGCTGCTCGCTGTTTAGGCCACTTAATGGATCCAAGGAATTTTCCCCTCTTTCTGTTTGAAGGGATGCTCGTCCGGACCCCGGGACAGCCTATCCCGGAGGTGGATTTGAGTTGAAACGTGACGCCAAGACGTGCCAAGAGTGCACGCTCGACGACGGCGTTGTTCCGTTTTTGGGGAAGAGGTTAGATGGTCTCTTTGGCGGGATGACCGCCGTCGACAAGGTCTAGCTTCGGAGTCCGACTGCCACTTCGCTGTGCGGCCGCGCCAGCAAGAATGACGAGCGCGATGCCCGCAATCTGCAATATCGAGGGGGACTGGCTCAGTACGAGCAGCCCAATAATTACCCCGAAGGCAGGTTCGACGGCGAGCAGCGTACCGAAGGCGGCGTGGGCCATGCGGCGGAGGGCGAGCATCTCCAGCCCGAACGAGATGACGGGCGTGATGAGTGCAATTCCCGCGGCGAGGAGCAGCACCTGCCAGTTGACGTTCCCGGTGGCGACTTGGGGGAGTCCCACGATTGTGGTGAACACCGCGGCGATGGGGATGGTCAGAGAGAGGCCGCTGATGCCTGAGAAACGATCGCCGACGAGTTGCGTGAATACGTTGTACAAGCCCCAGCAGGCGCCAGCGGCCAGCGCAAAGCCAACGCCGATCAGGTCGATCTCTCCGTGCCAAGGCTCGGTCAGCAGGACCACTCCTGCCAAGGCCAGCAACGGCCAGATGAGTGAACCGCGCTTCTTGCTGGTAATCGCCGCCACCGCCAGCGGGCCGAGGAACTCAATCGCCACGGCGGTGCCCAGCGGGATGCGCTCGATGGCCGCGAGGAAGAAGGTGGTCATGAAGCCGGTGACGAGACCAAGTATCAGCAGCGTTGGAATGTCCTTCCGGCGGATTGACCGAAGCTGCGGCCTAGAGATGAGCCAGAGAAACACCGTGCCGAAGCACATTCTGAGCCAGGCTGTCCCTGCAGGTCCAACTTCCGCGATCACTGTGACCGAGAGGGCGTTCGATAGCTGGATCAGCAGCATCGCGGCGATCGCCAGCGACCATGGCGGGATTCCTGCCGTCGTGCGTTGGGAAATCATGATGCGAGCTTCCTTCTCGTCGTCCGGACCTGGGTACCTGGCCCATTGGGGGTTGATATCTCAAGCATCGGGGTTCTCCGTTTTACGTGCTGTGCCAACTCCGGGCTCAAAAACCGTCAGGGTGAACCGGGCCGGGTCGCTATTCGGGTTCTCATAGGCGTGAGCAGTGTCGCCGTGGAATGTGAGGGCATCGCCGGGGCCGAGATCGTGGGCGGAGCCATCAACTTCAACGGTAATCCGGCCTTCCTGAACGTGCAGGAGCTCTCGCGTGCCGGCCGAGTGGGCCTCGCTCTCATGCCGCTCCTGCGAAGCCAGGGTCCAATCCCAAAGCTCGACGACGTCGGGCAGTTCCGTGCCTGCCACCAGCACGCCTTGGCCGCCGTGTTCACCGCGCCAGAGTACAGCGCCTTGACCCTTGCGGGTCACCTTCGCCAGCCGCGGGGCTGGGGGCTCGACTAGCGAGGGGAGGCCCACGCCCAAGGCATCGGACAACCGCAACAGTGTGCCGACGCTCGGGTTCACCAAACCCTGCTCCACGTTCACCACCATGCGGCGGCTGACTCCCGCTGCCTCCGCGAGCTGGTCGAGCGTCCAGTCCCGGCCCTTGCGTTCCGTCTTTACCCGGGCGCCGATGACGCGCGCCAAGGCCTCTGCAGCAATATCCATATAGGGCAGCATAGTGCACTATTAGGGAAATGGGTTATTTTGGCGGTCGCGGCGGTGAGCTTCGCGCTAGTTGCACCGATCAACAAAAAAACCGCTCAACCACAAGGAGGCATCCCAGTGCTTGAGCGGTTTTTATCAGTCCGGCTGGCTGGATTTCAGGCTGCAACTTCTTGGTCTCCAGCTACAGGGCTGCCCCTGCGGTGATGAAGCCCTTCTCGACCATCCAATCGAAGGCGACGTCGGCAGGATCTCGCCCGTCAACGTCGACCTGAAGGTTCAGGGCACGCATGACGTCGTCGGTGAGAAGGGGTGAAAGTGGCTCGAAGATTTCTTCGAGCTCCGGGAATTGCACGAGCATCTCTGAATTGAACACCGGGGCAACGTTGTATGCGGGGAAGAACTGCTGGTCGTCGGCCAGCACAGTCAGGCCGAGCGCATCGATCCTGCCGTCGGTGGCGAACACCTCACCGAAGGTGCAGTCGCCGGAATCCGTGGCGCTGTACACAGCTCCGACGTCATAGAGGCCGATGTTCGCTTCTGGAACACCCTCGGCAGTTCCTCGCTCGATGCCATAGTGCGCGAGCATCGGGGCGAAGCCGTCTGGGCGGGAGTTGAACTCGGGTTCTACGCAGAACGTCCGCTCTGCCGCGGGCACCTTCTTAATGTCGGAGAGAGTGCTGAGCCCGAACTTGGCCGCTGTCTCGTTGGTGACAGCGATCGCATAGGTGTTGTTGAGCGGTGCCTTGGCGCCCCAGGTGAGTCCGTTGCTGAGGTCTTCATCGTGCACGGCCTGCCATTGGGCATTCTGGTCGGGGATGCCTTCAGTGTGGCCCATGAAGCTCAGCCAGGCCGTTCCGGTGTACTCCCAGATGACGTCGGCATTGCCGGCGAGCATGAGTGAACGGGTGGGCTGGCTGCCTGGAACATTGGTGAGGTCGTTGGCCTCGAATCCGGCGGCATTGGCGGCAAGTACAGCCATCTTGCCGAGGATGAGGCCTTCGGTGTTATTGCGTCCGGTGACCGTCACCTCGACCCCCTCGGCGCCGGGGATCGCTTCGATGGTTCCCGGCCCAGCGGCCGGAATGTAGGAGGTGGCCGGGGCAAGCCCACAGCCGGACAACAGCGCAACGGAGGTGAGTACGGCGGTGGCAGTGCCCGTTATGCGGGCCAGCCGCGATGGGGACGTGCAAGTTGTGGCGCGCATTTAGAGTCCTTTCGGTCGGCACAGGTGTTCGACGACCCTGCCGGCCCAGTCGACGAGGAGAGCGAGCAGCGCCACGAGAAGCGAGCCGGTAATGAGAACCGTGGGGAGGTTCAGCTGGACGCCCGTGGTGATGAGGATCCCCAGGCCACCACCGTTGACGAATGCTGCCAGCGCCGCCGTGCCGACCAGAAGAACCAAGGCGGTTCGGATGCCGGCGAGCATGATCGGCACAGCCAAAGGAAGTTCAACCTTGAAGAGCACCGCGGTAGCTGTCATGCCCATGCCGCGGCCAGCCTCGACAAGTCTTTGATCGACGTGTTGCAAGCCAACCATGGTGTTTCTCAATACCGGCAGGACGCCATAGAGCACGAGGGCGATGACGGCCGGCCAGAATCCAAAACCGAGCCAGAACGCGAGGAGCACGAGCAACCCAATGGACGGTGCGGCCTGACCGATGTTGGCGAGGGCGAGAACCGGGCCGTTGAGCAACCGGAACCGGTTTCGGGTCAGCAGTACGCCGAGCGGAACGGCGATGCCTAGGACGATGACCGCAGCCAGGAGGGTCAGCTGGAGGTGTTGGAGTGTATAGCCCCAGAGTGCGGCGGGAGCGAGAGTGGTGAGCTCGGTCGCCGTGAGTGGTGCCAGCTGGAGCCAGATGACAAGGGCGACGAGAATCACGAGAATCGCGATGAGTTGGATGACGAGTGCGCGCCATGATTGCCAGCCCGTTGGCGCGTCGATGGTTCCCGCGACGTCACCGGTACCTTCGGATTCGAGTGCATCGGTGTCGAGAGCGTCTGTGCCCAGTATTTCGCGGTCAGGTGGCGTCACTGTGACACCTCGTCGTCGGGTACTTCTGCTGGGGCGGCGTCTGGTGCTTGAACGGGGATGGAACTCGTGTTGATACCGATTGGTGCGTCGCTCGACTCTCCTGCAGCCGATTCGTGTGCTGCCGTGATCGCCTCCATGATGGTCGTAACGTCGATGACACCCATGAAAACCTCACGCCTGCCTGTGACGAGAGCAGCGCCGGCGCTGGAGACGAGCATTGTGTCGAGAGCATCGTTGAGCGTCGCCTTGCTGCTGACAACGGGCAACTTGGGGTCCGGCGTCGTCGTCACCGTCGTTAGACGTCCGAGCTGCCGACGTGAGAGCCGCTGGATCGGACGCTGGCGATCGTCGACGATGATGGCATGCCCGTGACCTGCTGCGGTGATGCGAGCGAGGACAGCTGCCGCGTCGTCCCCTGGGTGTGCCACAGTGGCTTCCGCGAGAGCAACATCGCCGACCCGAGTTAGCGTCAGCTGCTTCAGGCCGGCGCCGGCGCCAATGAAGTTCTCAACGAACTCGTTGGCGGGGTTCGCGAGGATCCGTTCGGGGGTGTCATACTGCACGAGCTGGGCGCCCTCATTGAAGATGGCGATCCAGTCTCCGAGTTTCACTGCCTCATCGAAGTCGTGGGTGACGCAAACGATCGTTTTCTGCACTTCGGCCTGAATATGCAGGAGCTCATCCTGCAGTCGCTGCCTAGTGATGGGGTCGACGGCGCCGAACGGTTCATCCATGAGGAGCACGGGAGGGTCAGCGGCGAGAGCTCGAGCGACCCCGACACGCTGTTGTTGCCCACCGGAGAGTTCCTTTGGGAAGCGATTGCGGTACACGCCCGGGTCGAGCGAGACGAGCTCGAGCAGCTCATCGACGCGGGCAGCTATGCGTTTGGCGTCCCAGCCGAGCATCTTCGGGACAATGCCGATGTTCGCGGCGACGGTCTTGTGCGGGAAGAGGCCGCCGGCCTGGATCACATAGCCGATCTTGCGGCGGAGCCGGTCGCCGTTCATGTTTGTCACGTCGTCCCCGTTGATGACGATGCGGCCCTCGCTTGGTTCGATGAGCCTGTTGATCATCTTCAGGGTCGTCGTCTTGCCGCAGCCCGACGGGCCGACGAACATCACGATCTTGCCCATGGGGATCTCCATCGTGAGACCGTCCACTGCCGGTTTTTTCTGGCCTGGGTACCGCTTTGTGACCCGGTCGAGAAGGATTGACGCGCCGCTGACACCGGCTGCGTGTGGTGCTTGGAGATTGTTAGTTGCTTCAGACACGGATACCTCGGGGGATTGTCAGTCGGCCGACGCCGACAAGGAGGAGATCGAGCAGGAGGGCGAGAATAATGATCCCGACGACGCCGGTCACCACGGATTCCAACGAATTTGCGCCGCCTAGCCGGGAAAGTCCGGAGAAGATAAAGCCTCCGAGCCCTGGGCCGAGCGCATATGCTGTGATCGCGGCGATACCCATGATCATTTGTGCAGAGACACGGATGCCAGCCAGAATGACGGGCCAAGCCATGGGAAGTTCCACCTGCAGCAGGGTGCCCATTCTGGTCATACCGATGCCCCTCGCGGACTCCACCACCGTGGGCTTGATGGCGGAGAGGCCAACAACAGTGTTGCGCAGGATTGGCAGTGCCGCGTAGAAGGATGTAACGATCACTGCCTGAGTGACGCCGAAGCCGAACGGCACCACAAGGAGGCCGATGAGCGCGAACGACGGCAGGGTGAGGCCGATGGCTGAGACGGAATTGGCGGCGGCTACCAGGGATTTTCTCCGGTAGATCAGCGAGCCGATAGCAAGTGATAGTAGGGTGGCGAGCACGAGGCACTGGATGACCAGGCTGAAATGCTGCCATGCGGCAAAGAAGATTTGGCCGAGTCTTTCTGAGACGAAATCCGTCACAACTGCCTTTCTTCTTAAATTTTTCCGGAACGAACGATGATGATTACTCGATCGCATATTCGCGGGGATGCTGTACGCACGCGACGATGATCCGATACGGATTTAACGCGTGATTTCCATGGGAAATTGGCTCGCATTCCGCGAGTGCATCTCTTGAATGTGTGGCATTTTGACGAAGTTATTCGTTCACTTCGTTCGCGTGTGCCACCACACGACTTAACTGACTGTACCGTCTTGAGCGCCTCTTCTGTTCTACGAGGCCGCTCGCGGAGGGCTGTCTTGCTCGCTTCTGACGTCGTCTTCGCGGACTATCGAGGTTCATTTTCCGGGCCTATTTGCGCCGTCAATCCCGTCGAGAGAGAAGGCTAATTGCGTTCCGCCATGAGCCATGGATGCTCGAACGCCGACATCGACGGGACCGAATGCCGGTCCAGGCAGCATCGTGCCGCCGTCACCGCAGGTCGGGCGTGGCCTTCTGGCCATTGCCGGACTTCGGAAGCCACCGGGCAAGGGCTTCCAGAATGACGTTCAGGCCAATGTCGAATTCGTCGCCGAAGTCATAGCCGGGCTTGAGTACATGCTCGGCAGCAATCTCGACAAGGTGGGGGTAGTCGCCAGCGGAGAACAGCTCAACGATGGGTTCGGTGATCGCCGCTGCCGTGTCCGGACCGGTGAAGGGCAGCGCCGCCTCCTGAAGGGCAAAGCCGTAGATGTAGCTGTCAAGGAGGGCGTAGGCGTGCGCCGTTAGTACTACCGAAAACCCTGCGTTCCGCAAAACGCCAAGGGTCGCATCATGGTGACGGAGGGTTGCAGGTCCCGGTGTGCTCCGCGACTCCAGTAACCCGATGGCCCAGGGGTGGCGGCGCAGGGCTTGGCGGAGGGCATCGGCTCGACTGCGCATCTCGATTTGCCAGTCACCCTTGGTCGATGGCAGTTCCACCTCGCTGAAGACCATGTCGATGATGGCATCGAGAATCTCGACCTTGTTGGCCACGTAGTAGTAGAGGGACATGGGTTTGACACCCAAGGTTCCGGCGAGTGACCGCATTGTCAGCGCCCCAATCCCGGCCTCATCGGCGAGGTCGACGGCGCACTGCAGCACGCGTTCGCGGCTCAACGGAACACGGTCCTGGGTTGCCCCAATAATTTCTCCGGCTGTCATGGCCCAAGACTATCGCATTTTCGTACACTGTACGATACGCTTTCTTACTAAGTAAGGCGGGGGCTTGCTGGGAACACCAACAAGCAAAGGAAAGAAATCATGGCAAGCACCAGAAACCACAAAGTCCAGGCCGGGAATACCCAGCCGGGCACCCCTGACGCCGACTTGATGTCGGCCATTGTCCGGGACCGCTACGGTGATGCAAGCGTCCTGCAACTGGCCCGGATCAGCCTGCCTCCGGTCAAGGACAACGAAGTGCTGGTGCGCGTCCACGCGGCAGGCCTGGACAGGGGAACTTGGCACTTGATGGCCGGACGGCCCTATGTGGCCCGGCTGTTCCTAGGTCTTCGCAGGCCGCGCAATCCGGTGTCCGGCCTGGATCTTGCCGGGACGGTGGCAGCGGTTGGCAGTGCTGTCACCCGATTCAAGGTGGGGCAGGAAGTGTTCGGCTTTGGCAACGGTTCGTTCGCCGAGTACGCCACGGCCCGCGAGAGTAAGTTGGCCCTGAAACCGGCAGGGCTGTCCTTTGAACAGGCTGCGGCCGTCCCCGTTTCGGCGGTCACAGCGTTGCAGGCCCTGCGTGACGTCGGACGGGTTCAATCCGGCGCCAAGGTTTTGATCACCGGGGCCTCCGGCGGGGTGGGCAGCTACGCCGTCCAACTGGCCGTGGCGTTTGGGGCGGACGTCACAGGTGTGTGCACCACGTCAAAAATGGATTTTGTGCGCTCACTGGGTGCCGGGCAGGTCATTGATTACACCCGCGACGACTTTGCGGACGGCAGCCGCCAGTACGACCTCATTTTGGACTTTGCCGGGAACCCCTCGCTGTCCCGGCTCCGCAGCGCACTCACGGCCACCGGGACCGCCGTCGTCGGTGGTGGGGAATACGGCGGCAACCTTACCGGCATGGGCCGGCAGCTGGGGGCAGTTGTCCTCTCTCCATTCGTGTCCCAGCGGCTGAGGATGTTCGCTGCCAGGGAGCGTGCCGCCGACCTTGATCAGATCACTGAACTGATCGATGCCGGCAAGGTCATGCCGAGCGTGGACAGGACGTTCTCGCTGGCGCAGGCCGCTGAGGCCATGCGCTACCTCGAAGCAGGGCGGGTGCGCGGAAAGGTTGTCATCACCGTGTCCGCGCAGCAGTAAAGCAATTCCGGCCGCAAGGCCGTTCAAACATGCAACTACCCATTCACCACGTCAAGAAAGAAGAGAACCATGTCACCATCAATACCGTTTGAGGCCCCATCCAAGGCATCCCCGCCCGCGGGTCGTATGCCAGCGGCGCACCTGTTTGCGCTCATTGCCGGCGTCGTTCTGGGCACAGCCTCGGTGGGTGCGCTGGGAACGTCGCTGCCGCTGCAGTGGGCAGTGGCCGGCATGGCACTCGGCGCAGCCATGATTCTGCTGGGTGCCACCGGGCTCGGCCGTTCCATCACACCTGGCGCATCGCTTGCAGCAGGCCTGGGAAGCAGCGCGGCGTTCATGCCCGCACAGTTGAGCGGGCAGCTTGATCCGGAACTCTCCCGGTGGAAGTGGCTCGTCAAGTGGTTCCTCGCGATTCCGCATTACGTCATTCTCGCGGTCCTGTGGGTTGCCTTCCTCGTGGTGACACTTGCCGCCGGGGTGGCCATCTTGTTCACGGGACGCTATCCGGCGCCGTTGTTCCAGTTTGCCGTCGGTGTATTGCGCTGGAACTGGCGGGTTTCTTTCTATGCCTACGGGGTGCTGGGCACCGACCAGTACCCGCCGTTCACCCTGGCCCGGACTGCCTACCCGGCCGAATTTGATGTGGCTTATCATGAGCATCTTTCCCACTGGAAGGTGCTCGTAAAGTCATGGCTCTTCGCCCTGCCCCAGCTGCTGGTTGTCTCCGCCCTGTCCGGGGGCGTCGGGGCGTCGTCGTCGGCATCGGGGATTTCATTGGTGGGCGTGCTGGTCCTGGTCGCCGCCGTCATCCTGCTCTTTACCGGGGTCTATCGGATGGGCTTGTTCAACCTGCTCATGGGCCTGAATCGCTGGACGTTGCGCACCTTCAGCTATGTGGCGCTGCTGACGGACAAGTACCCGCCCTTCCGGCTGGATCAGGGGCCACTGGACCCGCCTGCCAGAAGCCTGGAAGCACAGATCGCCTAGCCGCGGCCCCACAGTGACAACCCGAGGAGCATGGACATGAATCAATTACGCACACGGCAGATGGTCGGCAAAACGGTGCTAGTCACCGGCGCAACCGGGGGCATTGGCAAGGCCACCGCCGTCGGGCTGGCAAAAATGGGCGCGCACGTCGCCATCACCGGGCGGGATGCGGGACGGCTGGGGGAGGCGGCCCGTGAAATACGTGCGGCCGGAGGCGGGCCCGTGGACACCTTCCTGGCCGACATGTCCTCGCAGGCCGAGGTACGGCGCCTGGCCGGGGAGGTCCTAGGGAAATATCCCCGGCTCGATGTGCTTGTCAACAATGTGGGCGGTTACTGGGACTCTCGGCACCTTACCGCCGACGGGCTGGAGCGCACCTTCGCCGTGAATTACCTGGCACCGTTCCTGCTCACGAACCTGCTCCTGGAACGGCTCAAGGCGAGTGCCCCGGCACGCGTGGTCACTGTATCTTCCAACGTGCAGGCAGTGGGGCGGATCGATTTCGATGACCTCCAAGGCGAGCAGAAATATTCCGGATCACGAGCCTACAACCAATCGAAATTCGCAAACATCTTGTTCAGCTACGAGCTGGCCAGGCGGCTGCAAGGCAGCGGCGTTACGGCGAACACCCTCCATCCGGGCGTGGTCAACACGGGGTTTGGGGCCGGAGACCCCGGCACCATCCAGCGCATTTTTGTTCCCTTCGTACGCCCGCTCATGAAAACCCCTGCAAAAGGGGCCGCCACATCCATCCATGTGGCGTCGGCACCAGAACTGGAACAGGTCACGGGCCGCTTCTTTGCCAATGGCCGGGTCAGGCGATCGTCAGCACAAAGTTACGACATCGCCGTGGCCATCCGATTCTGGCAGGTGAGCGCCGGTCTGGTTGGACTGCCCGCATCCACCTGAACCATATGTGGCTGAAGTACGACGGCGTGACTCGCCTGGTCTGCTGATTGTTGTGGACTTCGCTGAGGTACTTAGCCGGGTCGTTCCCTATTTGCTTTGGCACGGATATGCATTCGCTCGCCTTGTTCTCCGAATACGCTCAAGATCTCACCTGGCTGCTGGCCATCGCTGCCGAACCAGTGGGGAACATGGGTGTCGAATTCGGCCACTTCCCCTGGTCCGAGAATCAGGTCATGATCCCCGAGAATCAGTCGCAGGCGACCCGAGAGGACATACAGCCATTCGTAGCCATCGTGGGAATTGCGGATCGGTGTGTTCTTGGTGACGGGGATGATGATTTTCCACGCCTTCATCCCGCCGGGCTGTCGGGTTAGGGGTATCACTGTGCGCCCACTGGCATTGCGGGGCTTGAGTCTGAGCCGGGGATCGCCGACTTCCGGGGCGCCGACCAACTCCTCGAGCGGAATACGGAATGCCTGCGCCAAGGGTAGGAGAAGTTCCAGGCTCGGGCGGCGCTGCCCGCCTTCCAAGCGCGACAAGGTGCTTTTCGAGATTCCTGTTGCTTCGGCGAGGCTGGTCAGAGTCAGGTTACGTTGCATTCGCAGCCGCCTTAGCCGTACTCCGACCTGATCGAGGGCCGACCGGATGGCGGTGTTTGTGTCGTTGTCCATATGCTCATCCAATGCCCGTTTCCCGGAATCAGCAACGTTTGTTGTCGGTCCGAGGATTTCCGGAGAACCTTGAGGGCATGAGCGATTATGAAGTAGTGATAGTAGGCGGCGGAGCCGCAGGGTTGTCGGCGGCGTTGCTGCTGGTACGGGCACGCCGCAAGGTTCTAGTTGTGGATGCCGGGGAACCAAGAAACGCGCCTGCTGCGCATTTGCACGGTTTCCTGTCCCGGGACGGCTTGCCGCCCGCTGAATTGCTGGCTTTGGGCCGAGCTGAAGTGAAAGCCTATGGGGGCGAGTTCCTCGAAGGCGAAGTCAAGGACCTTCTGCCGTCCGGCGGGTCAGGATTTTGGGTGGTGCTGGCGGGTGGTCGGAGGATTTCCGCCGGGCGCATCCTTGTTGCCAGCGGGCTACGTGATGAACTTCCTGATATCCTCGGCCTTGCTGAAAGGTGGGCCCGTGATGTTTTGCACTGCCCCTACTGCCACGGCTACGAAGTCCGTGGCCGGAAACTGGGTGTGCTCGGTGGATCACCCGACACGGTTCGATACGCACAAATTGTCCGTCAGTGGGCCGAGGATGTCGTGTTGTTCGCACCAGCCGGATTCTTAACGACGCTTCAGCGCTCGGAGCTGGCAGCTCGTTCGATCGGGATTGTCGAAGGGAGCGTCAGTAGAGTCATCGTCGAAGATGATCGCCTGCGCGGGGTCGAAATTGACGACGGCAGCATTGTCCTGCGTGATGCATTGTTCGTACCGCCGCGTTTCGTGCCCAATAGCGAACTCCTGGCTCGTTTGGGCTGCGAGCTGGACGAAGCCGGTTGGGCGCTGAAGGACGACACCGGACAGACCACCGTATCCGGGGTATGGGTAGCCGGCAATGTGGCTAATCCCCGAGCCCAGGTAATTACAGCGGCTGGCGAAGGTTCGGCTACAGCTATGGCCATCAACGCTGACTTGGTCGACCAGGATGTCCGAAGCGCCGTCCACGTATTAAGCATGGGCTCCTAAAGGCAACATGCTTTGACACTGCTTTCCGGCACGAACAGTTCAGTCTTACTCAAGGAGTAAACATGTCCAAGCTATCCATCGATCCCCGCCCCGCACAGGCTGCACCGCCGAACAAACATCAGCTGGCTCTCATGATCTGGCTAGCAGTGTTCCCCACACTGACCCTGATCAATCTGACCTTCGGAGAATGGCTCGGAACCCTTCACCCCGTGCTGCGTACCTTTGTCCTGGCCACTGTCGCGGTCCCGATCGTCATCTACGGCATCATGCCGCACTTGCACCGCCTGCGGGGCCTGCTTCTCACCGGCACCGCCGTCAAATAGCCGCTGCCCGCGATCGGTTACGCAAGGGCGTCGAGCGGCTGGCTTTCCTTAGCGGGTGCTGGTGTTGACTTCGCGTGGTGCTCCGACGCCGGCGTTGGGGGTGGTGGGGCGCTTCGCCTCCGACCTGAGGAGTACGTCAAGAATTTCACCGACGGCGACCTCGTCCAGCCCTTCACGGCGTAGCGGTTGATTCGGATGCAGCTCGTAGAAATTGCGACTGCCTACCCGGCTGCGGGTTAGATAGCCGCCCTCGACCAGGTCCGCCACAATTCGATGTGCAGCCCGTTCCTGGACTCCCACACGTTCGGCGATCTCACGGATCCTGATTCCGGGGTGGCTCGCTACGCAGTAGAGCGCATGCAAGTGATTCGTCAGGAAACCCCATTCAGTCATGTCATCAATTCTATCTGATATTCAGGACATGTTTTCATTGACATGTCTTATGTGACAGAATACCGTTTCTCGTGTCGGCTAGGTGACTTCACCGTCGACATGCGTCGCGGATCTGAGCGGATTGGAGACACCAACCGCATTTGAGACGCCGGCGTCAACCACGCGAAGTGGCTGGCGTCATGGCGCATGGAAGGATTCATCATGGAGCGACAGACCCCTTACCCCCTCGTTCTCGACGGCGATTATTCTCCTCATCTGAGCCGTTGGCTTTGGCTCGTCAAGTGGCTGTTGGTCATCCCGCACGTCATCGTACTGTTCTTCCTATGGATCGCGTTCCTTGTGATGTCGGTGGTCGCGTTCTTCACGATCTTGGTCACGGGCCGCTACCCGCGGGCGATCTTTGACTTCAACGTAGGCGTGCTGCGCTGGACCTGGCGGGTCGGCTACTACTCCTACAATGCCTTGGGCACCGACAGTTATCCGCCGTTCAGTCTGGCCGACGATCCAAATTACCCAGCACGGCTGTCCATGGAGCATCCACAGTCGCTCTCACGCGGGCTCGTGTTGGTTAAGTGGTGGCTGCTTGTGCTGCCGCACTACCTGATCACCGGTGTGTTCACCGGCGCTGCTTTCGCCGGTTACAGCCAGATGAGTGATAGTAATACCTGGGCCTACGGTAGTGGCCTCATTGGTCTGCTGGTCTGCATCGCCGGAATCATCTTACTGTTTGCTGGCTTCTACCCCCGCGGCTTATTCGACCTCATCATGGGCTTGAACAGGTGGGTGTTCCGCGTCAGCACCTACGCGGCACTGATGTCCGACCAATACCCGCCGCTCCGACTCGACCTGGGCGGCCACGACGTACCAAGCTCCGCGGACGCACACACCATGCCCGGGCCGGATCCGCTGCCAGCAAGCTGAGATTTTCCCGCACACGCAGTCGCACCGGACTACTATCAACCGGCCAAGCCAACTTCGAAGGAGAACACCATGGCCACCAACACGCACGCCACCCCGCCCCTCAGCCCTTCAAGCTCGAGACGCCGAATGCCGCCAATGAGAAGGATTTCCTTGACCGCCGGCGTGCTGTACGTGCTCACATTTGTCTCCATCCCCACCCTCGCGCTGTACAAGTCGGTGAAGGATGATGCAGGCGCCTTCGTTCTTGGCGCCGGCAGCACCACCGGGGTGCAGTGGGGTGCCCTGTCCGAGGTCGTCGTCGGCCTTGCCGGAATCGGCACCGCCGTGGTGCTGTACCCGGTGGCCAAGCGGATCAGCCAAACCGCCGCCTTGGGGTTCGTGGCAGCCCGACTCGTGGAAACTTGTCTCATCTTTGTCGGCGTCGTCAGCCTGCTCTCGATCATCACGCTGAGAAACGATGTGGCCGGAACGGCGGGCACGGACTCGGCCTCGTTGGTCACGATGAGCTACAGCCTGGTCACAAGCTACAAGTGGACGTTCCTGCTCTCGCAAAGCCTGATGCCAGTAGCATGTGACATGTTCTTGGGCTACGTGCTGTATCGATCCGCTCTGGTGCCCCGGATCTTACCGATCATCGCCTTCATTGGGGCCCCGCTGCTGCTGGCCTCTGACATCGCGGTCTTCTTCGGCGCATACGGCCAAGTGTCACCGATCGCCGCCCTTGCCGCGCTGCCCGTCGCCGTGTTCGAACTCTCCCTCGGCATCTGGCTGATCGCTAGAGGGTTCAAGGCCACACCGCTGACAGACGACGGCGAGCCAGTCCGCCCCGGCCGCCCCGACACCCACCGAACGGTCCAGCCGTGAAAACCCGGACCGCCACGCCATCCGTGGCCTTTGCCACGCCAGAACTATCGCTTTTTCGCATGAACCTGATGCGTGTCGGCTACCTCTTTATGGGCGTGGGCCTAGTCATCGTCAAGTGGCCCCTGCTCCTCCATGCCAGCTCCTTGCCGCTGTTCGAAGGCGTGGTCACCTGCCTACTCACGGCCATGTCCCTGCTGGCGTTCCTAGGGTTGCGTTACCCTGTTCGGTTGCTGCCCATCCTGCTGTTCGAGTGCATCTGGAAGATCATCTGGCTCTCAGTAGTGGCCCTGCCGGCTATCCTCGCCGGCGACGTCGACAACGCCACCAACGCTGTGATCTTCAACTGTTCACTGGTCGTCATTATTCTGGCTGTCGTTCCGTGGGGGTACGTGTGGCAGCGATACGCCATGGCGCAGGGTGACCGGTGGCACTGATGTCCGGCATCGAGGCCGTGAGTTCCGACCAAGCTCACGCAACGGTCGACGTCGGTGATACCCCAAGTGGCGAGGTTCAGCGTCTCGTCGATATTGCCAAGGTTTTGGCCTTCGCCGCTGTGTGGGTAGCCCTAGTCAAAGGTGGCCGAGTAGCTCAGGAGCCCATCCCGTGAACATCGGCAGAACCAGCAACGGTCCCACGACGCAGCATCTGGCCGTCCCCGGCGGAATGATCGCGTACGACATCCAAGGCACGGGACCCCTCTTGCTTCTCGTTCCCGGAATGGGTGACCTCCGGGCTGCCTACCGGTTTCTCACACCCGCGCTCGTGAGCGCAGGCTACGCGGTCGCCGCCGTCGATTTACGGGGGCACGGCGACAGTGATCCCTCGTTCGCTGATTACGGGGATGTCGAGACGGCTGCAGACATAACCCTGCTACTGCGCAAGCTGGGAGCCCCGGCCGTCATCGTCGGCAACTCAATGGGCGCCGGCGCCGCCGTAATCGTTGCGGCTGAGACCCCGGACCTTGTCGACGGTCTCGTCCTCATTGGACCATTCGTCCGGCAGCCTGCCTCCAGCACGGCGTTCTCCCGGCTGTTCCTGCGCCTGCTCATGGCGCGCCCATGGGCTGCAGCAGCGTGGAAGGCCTACATCCCGAAACTGTACGCTGGCAACCGACCCACGGACTTCGCTGACTACCTGGCCGCCATAATTGCGTCCATCAAGCGCCCCGGCTACACACGAGCATTCAGCCTGACCACCCGGACAGATCATAGGCGGGCAGGCACATGCCTGTCTGACGTTACCTCGCCCACGCTCGTTGTCATGGGCGACAAAGACCCCGACTTCTCAGACCCGAAGGGTGAGGCCGACTGGATTAGCCGGACCCTGGGCGGGACCACCGTGATGATCGAGGACGCCGGCCACTACCCGCAGTCACAGCAACCGGAACTCACTTCGGCAGCCATCATTCGATTCCTCGGAACAATTGCCTGACCACTGACCACTGACTGTTAGGTGTCGGGCTCCATCCAGGACTTGTGGCAAGGTTCCGTTGATATAAAGCACCACTTGATGCGCGTGGATACGGTCTCGAAGCCTTTTCCTGTCCGTATTGAAAGGAAGCAACCATGAAAACGCCCCAACGTTTGGCAAGAATTGCGGGGATTCTTTATCTCGCCGTCTCCATCCTGTCAGGCTTCGCCGTCGGATTCGTACGTCCCAAGGTGTACGTAGCCGGAGATGCTACCTCCACCGCCCAAAACATTGCCGCCAACGAAGGTCTGTTCCGACTCGGGTTTCTGGCAGACCTGACACAATCTGCCTGCATGCTGCTGGTCGCTATGGCCTTGTGCCTGCTGTTCCAGCAAGTCAACAAGAATGTCGCCCGGGCAATCGTAGTTTTCGCTGCAGTTAGCGCCGCCATCCAGTGTCTGAACCTGGCACCGTATCTTGCGGCACTGAGCCTGGCCACCGACTCCTCTTATGCGGCTGCATTCGGCCCAAGCGGGGCAAATGCTCTGGTCCTGCTCCTGATGGACCTGCAGCACTCAGGGTTCCTTATCGCGCAGGTCTTCTTTGGGCTGTGGCTGCTGCCGATGGGCTACCTCGCGTTCACCTCAGGCATGTTCCCCAAGGCGCTGGGCGTGTTGCTGATGATCGCATGCTTCACCTACCTGGCCCACCTGCCATTCGCGTTCCTTTGGCCGGAGGTTGGCACGATACTCACCCCGTTCGTGGCCATTCCGACGACGTTGGCCGAGGTTTGGATGGTCTTGTACCTGCTGCTCAGGGGCGTGAAGGTACCTACGCAGAACGCCCAAGTTTCCGTCCCACCCTGAGTCGCTCGGCCTGTGATTCGGTGCCAACCACGCTGACCGCAGCAAAAGACTGCTTGGCAAACACAAAGGGCCCCTAAAGCGTCACCTGCTCAGCGGCGCACCGCTCCGGACCGCCGTGACGACGTCGAGGATTGCCTCACTAGTAACGGCGGCATATTTCTCGTCTGAGACAAAGGACGCGTGGGTGGCGCCAGCGATGACTCGATGTGCAGTGTTAGTCGACAAGGCGGCCATTGCCTGCTGCTTTGCGGGCCAGTCGGCAGTACTTCCGCTGCCAGCTGTCAAGACGATCAAGGGTTTGTTCGCAAGGGTTTCTAGAGTGGCCGCTTGTTCCATCGAGGTATTCGCCTCGACATACTCGTTGATCGTGCTCTCAAGCTGGTCGGCTTTCGCGACGCTGGCGCGGGCCTCGTCCCGAGAAGCAGGTGGCAGGCTGCCGTAGTCGAACTGGCCGTAGATGCGGCCAAGACCAAAGCGGGCCAAACCCGAAACCAGTGCGGATACGCGACTCATGATGTTGTAGGAGTCCCCATCTTCCGTCGGTGTCGCCCTCGGTGTCGCCCTCGGTGTCGCCCTCGGTGTCGCCGTAAATTTCGGTGCTGTGGAGTCGATCAGCACCATGCCGGCCACCTCGTCGGGGTAGAGGGCTGCGAAGGCTTGCACGTAGAGACCACCAAACGAATGACCCGCCAGCACATAGGGCCCGGCGATGTCTCCGCGATGCAGCAACGTGTGGAGGTCAGTCGCAATCTGTGTGCCATCCTGGGCCGCATCTGAGGGCTGGCTCCACCCGCGACCCGCCCGGTCGTAGACGCAGACTCGGGTGTCACGGGCAACGGCAGGTGTTGTCCACCCGAAATCAGCGGACATCTCGCCTGCACCTGGTTCGAGCACGACTGTGGGGCTACCCGAGCCGGTGCAGTTCAAGCGCAGGCTGTGTCCGCCGACATCGATGAGCTGGCCGACCATCGGGTGGGCGCTTGCGTCCACCGCTTCCGTGACTGTTTCGTAGCCGCCGCCGATCGAGGCAAGAGCCAGCAACGCGAAGAGCGGATAGATGAGCCAGTATCGGGTCCAACTGCGAAGCCGTCGATGGGCTCGAACCGTCATCCAAATCACCAATGCCAGCAAGGTGGGCGGCCACACCCAGTTGATCACTCCGTTCACCGGGGAACCGAACACCACCAGAAGAAGTCCGCCCACTGCCATGAAAAGCGCTGGAGCGGTGGCCCACAGCTGTGGCTGATCGGTGAATCGTACCGAGAGCACGACGAGTATCGCCCAGCCCAGCGCGAATCCGCACAGGACAGCTCCCCTGATGTTGCTTTCGTCTGGCGGGACGAACGGGACGGTAACGAGGAGTAACGCGGCAAGTAGTCCTGTGGCCAGCGAACCGGTCACGATCCAGCCGATGGGCCCCCTTGGGTGGGGGTCAGGGGCATGGGCCAGATGGCTCTGCTCGGCGTCCTTCGGGGTGGGTGTATTCGTCACGATTGACTCGATTCCCAGGACTGCTGGCGTCGCGCGAGTACAGCCATCTGCACTTGTGGCACGTGCCGTCTACTCGAGACTATAGTATTTTCGCCAGCTTGAACCAGCCCAGTGGAATGCTGATTATTCAGCGGTGGGAGTGGCAGATTGTGGTTCTCCTTTCCGGGAGTCGGCGAATGGATTTCCAGAAGAAAGTCGCGTGGAACGGGGGTGATTTCAGGACATAGTTTCCATCATCTTCGATCGGAAATTAAGCGCAATCGCCAGAGCCCGGCACGGGTGCCAGCGCCTAGTGGCAAGAGGATGTTCCTAGGCGCGCTTGGCGTGGATCTAGGCCTGTGTCAACTGCGATGGCGGGCTATGGACCACGCTGCCTCGGCGTCGCCTAACGTGCCTGACGGCAAAAAAAGAAACACCCCGATCCGAAGACCGAGGTGTACCTATTTTGTCCTCACATTAAGTGGGAACTATGACCCGAGACATCACGCTGCTGGGTTGTTAGTTCAGTATGGTCTGGAGAATTTCGTCTGCTGCCCGGCGGCCGGAGCGGATCGCACCGTCCATATAGCCATTCCAGATTGAGGAGGTCTCCGCGCCTGCCCAGTGGATGCGGTCCACGGGAGCAGCGAGGGCCTTGCCGTACTGCGTCCAGGCGCCAGCACCCAGCCGTCCGCCATAGCAGCCGCGGGTGAATTCCTCGGCCGTCCAGTCCTGCTCCACGATGTCGAACGGCGCGGCTGCCTTCGGTCCGAAGTACTTCACTAAGGACCCGACAACTAGCCCGCGGCGTTCCTCTGCGCTCATCAAACTGGCGGTACGGGCATGGGAGCCTTCAAGGAAGCCGACCAATACCCCGCAGGAACCATCATTCGGGCTGTTGTCCAAGACGACGTTGAAGGCGTCGTCGAAACTCCACACACTGCCGTTGAGTCCGTCCTCGCGCCAGAAAGGTGTGTCGTATCCTATTTGGAGCTTGATGACGGCTCCGGCTGGCATCTGTTGGGTGAGCCCATCACGTAGCGCGGGCAGGGGAGGGGAGTAACGTATTCTGCCGGCCAGCGTTTGCGGTATCGCGACGATTACGTGCTGTGCCGTGATGCTGCCGCCTTCATACTGAACGACGACGCCGGACCCGTCCTGGTGGATGGTTCGAACCACGCAATTGAGCCGAACCGTATCGCCCAGTGCCGCGGCCATCCGCTCAGAAATGAGGTGAGTTCCGCCGACCACCCGCCTTTCTTGGGCTCCTCCGGCGGTGCTCATCAGCGAATCCAGGCTGGTCCCGGATTTGATGTAGAAAAGAAAGTGCAGGAGTGACAGTTCGGGAGCCTCAGCCGAGAAAAGGGCCGGAACGAGGATGCGGAAGAACCGTCTGGCGAGGCTGTCTTCGGTGTGGGCGACGAGCCAGGAGTCAAGGGTTTGGCGGTCCAAGTCCTGGGCCCCTTCGGTTTCCCAGGGTTCACCAAGCGCCACCGTTGAGGCCAGCGCTTCAAGCTGGTCCCAGAGCCGGTCAACTTCCGCGGCCGATTCTGCAGGAAGCCCAAATGTCCTGTCGGAGTAGCGAACCGTGTTCCCGTCGACCACGGTCAGTGCGTCGCCCTGATCGAAGCTGTGGAATGTCTCAAGCCCCAGTTCCTCGATGAGTCCAAGTACGGCATCCTGAGTCGGGCCGACCCATTGGCCGCCCATCTCCACAGGAACTCCGTTACTGAGAAAGCCCCCCATGTTTCGGCCGGCCACCCGGTCACGGGCTTCAAGTACGACGGCGGTCTTGCCTGCCGCTACCAACTTTCGGGCGGCGCTGAGGCCGGCCAGGCCAGCGCCCACGACAACTACGTCCACGTCAAACATTTCAAGATCCTCCAAGTGCAAATTCAGTCATATAACCAAGGCTGGCGCTGTCCGATACAGCACCAGCCTCAGAACAAATTCATTGGTTCGATTAGGCGACCGGCGCGAACGCGGCCTGACCCTGCACAGCTGAGGTTCCCAAGTCGCTTTTGGGGAGGGTAGTTCCGGACTCGACGGCGTGCATCCAGTCATTCGTGGTAGCAACGGCGGCAAAATTGGAGTGCAGCAGTACCATCAGCGTCTCGAGCAGCTGCTGCGCGCTGACTTCGCCCAGCTCGTTTGACAGGTGGACCGCGCCACTTGCATCCGAGAGCACTTCAACCCCGAAGCCCAGCGGTTCGGCTGCCGCTGCGGTGGCTAGATCGCAGTTGTTGGTCATGTAGCCGACCACTGTGATGGCCTCGACATCGTTGGATCGCAGCCAGGCTTCGAAGTCGGTGCCGGCGAAGACACTCGCGTAGCTCTTCACGATGTGCTTCCACGAATCCTTGCGGCGGGCGGAAATCTCCGGATGCAGTTGCCAGCCCTCGGATCCCTCGGCGAAGACCGGTGCCCCGGCTGGGTACTGGTGCTGCACCACGGCAACAGGCATCCCCTGCGCTTCGGCCAAGTCGATCGCCCGGGTGATGTTTGTCAGGGACTCGTTGCGGTCCGGGTACTGGATCTCCAGCGGTCCTCCGACGGTGAAGTAATCGTTTTGCACGTCGATAATAACTAGTGCGCGGCGCAGTGCAGCCATGGTGGGCTCCCATTCGTTGTTTTTGGTAGGTGATTCCAGCATGGCATCGTGCTCGCATGTACAGTGAGTGGCGTATATGCACATCTTCGATGGAAATGAGCCAAGATGAAGATTGCCATCCACGCCTTTGACGGCATGACCATGTTCCACCTGGCGACCCCGCTACTCGTCTTCGGCGAAGTTGCGCGATTGGGCCTGGGTGACGACTGGGAGACGAGGGTTTTCACCGAGGGCGGCCGGCCGGTTCGTAGTGCCGAAGGGTACGTGATTGGAGACGTCTCCGGACCGGAGGTTGCTGATGACGCTGACCTTGTGGTGTTTCCCTCGTGGTTGTCGGAGTTAACGGATCCCTCCGTGCCCCTGCTTCAACTGGTGAGAGATTCCCACGAACGGGGAGCCACGATTGCGGGCCTGTGCCTGGGCGCATATCCGGTGGCATGCAGCGGTGTGCTCGATGGCCGCACGGCGGTGACGCACTGGGGTGCCGCCCGGGACGTGGCCGCCAAGCTGCCCGCCGTGGAGTTCAACGACTCCGCGCTCTATATCGACCACGGTGATGTGCTGACCTCGGCCGGCACCGCTTCTGCCTTGGATGCTTGCCTGCATATTGTGCGAACACGTCTGGGCTCGGCGGCCGCGGCTGCCGTGGCGCGTCAAATCGTCATCGCTCCGCACCGTGAAGGCGATCAGGCGCAGTACGTTGCCCGGCCACTTCAAGATCCCGATCTGGACGGGCCGCTGGGCCGGACCATCCAATGGGCGCTGGCGAACCTAGATCAGGACCTTGAAGTCGAGAGTTTGGCGGCGCGCGCAACCATGAGCAAACGGAATTTCACCCGCAGGTTCAAGGAAGTCACGGGGCTCTCCCCGGCGCGCTGGGTACTGGGTCGTCGGCTCGACGATGCCCGTCAGCTGTTGGAAACAACGAGCTGGAGTGTCACCCGCATTGCTGAGTCGTGCGGCTTCGGCAGTCCGGTGACCTTTCGCCAGAACTTCGTTGCGGCTTATGCCACGACCCCGACTTCCTACCGAACCCGCTTCACCAGTCGCTAAGTTTCAGCCGAGACGCAACCCGGAGGCGATGCGGAACCACACCGGTTATCTGGCGGGAGATTTGTCCTGCTTGCGGGCATAGGCGCGATTGGCCCGCTGTCTGGCGCCGCAGCGTTCTGAGCACCACTGCCTCCTTGCGTGCGTTCGAACCATGAACCGATCGCACGGTGCGGATGCGCAGCTCGCGATGCGGTGGGCATCCGGACCGGTCAACAATGCTGCGGCATCCTCGGCGATTTGAGCCATGGCGTGATCGACGAGCTGGGTCGTTGGGTGGTTCGCAACTCGGAGCAGCCCTTTGTTGGAGTCGTGGTGCAGCAAGGCCGCGCTGGGCACCGCCGCCAGGGCGCGGTTGATGCTGCCCAGTGATTCCGCATTCGGAGCAACGCCTTCGGTGTGTGACTCCAGTACCCTGCGGAGGTTCTCTCTCAGATCCGTGAGTTGAAGTTGGCAGTAGCTCAGCAGCCCTGTGCCAATGGGCACGAGGTCGTGCATCACGAGCCATGCTGTGGCGTCTTCTGGACTGTTGAGTTCATCGACCCATTCTCCGCCCGGGAGTGTGGCGATGCTGTTGGCCAACGCTAAGCACAGATGCTCGGCGGTACCTGGAGCCGGGGGCAGTGGGACCTTTGTCATAATACTCACGGTATCAGTTGCGCTTTGGCGTGATAAGCCCTTACAGTAAATTATCACGTTAAAAACAACATTATCCCGTGATAAGTGAGGTAGTTCATGAGCAAGCCAAGTCTTTCTGGCACCGCCCCCTTCGTTTTGTCGGTACTCGACAATGCGCTCACAGGCGTCGGCATTTCGGCCCAAGAGTCCTACAACGAAGTCATCTCGTTGGCGCAGCTAGCCGACCGGCGAGGCTACCAGCGGTTCTGGATGTCCGAACACCATGCCATGCCCGGTGCCTCGATCCCCTCGCCACAACTCATGATGGCCAGGCTCACCGGCGAGACCACACGCATTAGGCTCGGGGCTGGCGGGATCATGCTGCCCAACCATGTGCCACTGGTGATTGCGGAGCAAATCGGCATGCTCGAGACACTGGCCCCCGGACGAATCGATCTCGGCCTAGGTCGGGCACCGGGCACCGACGGAGCAACCGCCGCGGCCCTGCGCCGTCACCACGCTGCGAACGATGAATTTCCCGAGCAAGTCGCGGAACTGCTCGGGTTTCTGGGAAATAACTTCCCGCAAAATCACCCCTACAAGGGAGTACCCGCCGTGCCGGGACCGTGGCAGGCTGAGCAAAACCGGGTCCCGCAATCGGGGACGCGCGCTGATATCTGGATTCTGGGGTCATCGACCTACTCCGCACAACTGGCCGCCCGACTCGGTCGGCCATACGCTTTCGCACTGCAATTTGGCAGCGCCGACGTCCTCAACGCCATGCGGATCTACCGCGAGAACTTCCGCCCGTCGAGCTTCCTGAAGGAACCGTACAGTCTGGTGAGCGTGGGGGTCGTTGCTGACGAGGATCGGGTCGAGGCGCGGCGCCAGTCGGCGTCCGGGGCCATGGCAATGCTGAAAATGTTCCAGCGCAAGCCCTTCTCTCTACTTCCTCCGGATGAAGTGGAGGCTTATCAAGCCACCTTCCAGGAGCGCCAGATCATTGAGGAATACACCGATCGCACCCTTCATGGAACCGCCGTCGAGGTGGCAGAAGGTTTAGAGGAGCTCCATGCCCAAACGGGTGTCGACGAAGTGATGCTCGTTGTTCAAGGACATTCGCGCCGAGCCCAAGCACGCACCGTGGAACTGATCGCAGACCACTACGGCATGCCCATCAACTAAGGCGGGGATATGCCGGCAGAGCGGCAGGGCTTGGGTTTGTTGCGCGTCGCAGTGCGCGATTGTGGGGGAAGTCTCCGCCGTCGAACGGGCCTTGCAATTGGCACATGGCGCCCGGGCCGTCAGACTGAATGCATGCAGACTTTTCTCCCATACCCCGACTTTCAGCAGAGTGCCGCCGCTCTGGACACCACAAGGCTAGGAAAACAGCGTGTTGAAGCGCTGCAAATTCTCCGTACGCTGGTGATTCCAGGATACGGTCGGCAGTCGCACCCCGCCGTTCGTATGTGGATGGGACATGTTCCCGCTCTCACCAAGTACGCCCTGGCTATGGCGGACGAATGGATCGCTCGCGGCCACCCGGATAACACCCGAGAGAGCATGAAGGAGTTTGCCCCGCAGGCCGCCCACCCCGACTATGCGAACAAGATCCCCATGCCGCCGTGGCTGGGTGAGCCTGATTTTCACGCAAGTCACCGTTCCAGGCTGATCCAGAAGGACCCGCGTTTCTATGACGCGCTTTTTGCTGACACCCCAACGGACTTGGAATTGATCTGGCCCGAGCCGCTGCGGGATCTCATTCCCGAGGACCCGTATGAAGACTTCGTGTGGGTTCTGCGCGCCCCGGTTGGTGACGTCGCTCCGGAAAAGATCGACAAGGTCGGAATGCCGGTCGGGGGCAAGGTCAAGTCTGTGAATGACGAGCACGACGACGAAGTCACCGAATCCGATAAAAAAGGGCCACGTTTTGGGGCTAAAGATGTCCGCAAGGCGCCAGCGCAGAAGGCGAAGAAGCCCACGCGTAACCGCAAGCGACAGGATGAGGCCTTCAGGACCCTACCCGGTAACACCACGGTGCTGATCCCGTTGGAAGATGGCGCCAGGTTTGTGTTGGGCAAGCTCCAGGGCCGGCCGATCACGCTCGATGACGGCCGTTTTGGCCGCACCTTCGAAGTCCAGGAAATCATTGACCGCGCGGACTTCGACTACCCTGCACTCTTGCAGGATCCGCGGGTCTTCTTCCCGATCCCCGGCCAGTAACGGCCCAGAGCCCTGGCTGCGACTTGTGCCCTTTGCTTGGGTCTCCAAGGAGCAGCCGGGACTGGTCCGGCATAGGGCGTGACCTGAAAACAAATATTGCTGCCGGACACCAACTGCGCACCCTTGTCCAGATCCGCTCCGGCGAGCATGCCCGGCACCAGAGCGGCGACCTTCAATCCGGTGTTCGCTCCCTTGTCCGTGGGCACGGACAATCATTCGTCAGCCAACCCGAACTTCTTTTATCCTTCGGCGGCTAATGCTTTCAGAGCGGGGCTGATAGAAACGTCTAAACTGCTGGGACCCGCAAGCCAGCGCTGCCGTTAGACGGCTTCGAGCACGCTGACGTAGTTGGCGATACCGACTCCGCCCATGTTTTGCACGGCGGCACGGCGCGGGCTGGGGAGTTGCATGGCGCCGGCGGAACCGGTGAGTTGCATGGCGGCAACGACGTGTTGAGAGACGCCAGTGGCGCCGACGGGGTGGCCTTTGGCTTTGAGGCCGCCGGAGACGTTGATGGGGAGTTTTCCGTCCTTGTAGACCCAACCTTCTTCGATGGCGCGGCTGCCTTGGCCGGGTTCGGTGAGTCCCATGGCTTCGTACATGAGGAGCTCAGCGATGGTGAAGCAGTCGTGGACTTCGGCGAAGTCCAGCTCTGCAAGTTCGACGCCGGCCATCCCGAGTGCGCGCTGCCAGGAGAGTCGGGTAGCGGCGAACGCGGTAGGGTCCCGGCGTGCGGCGGGGAAGAAATCGTTGGCCTGACCGAATCCTGCCAAGCGGACGGGGGAGTTGGCCCCGCCAGTGGGGCCGGTGGTGAGGATGATCGCGGCGGCGCCGTCGGACACGGGGGAGCAGTCGGTGCGGCGTAGTGGATCGGCGACCATGGGGTTCTTCTCGGAGACGGTGCGGCAGAATTCTTCGCCCAAGTCCTTGCGCAGTTGCGCGTAGGGGTTGTCGACGCCATTGCGGTGATTCTTCGCCGCGATGGAACCGAGCACGTCGCCGAGGCTTCCAGTGCCCGCGCCGTAGCGTTTTTCGTAATGTTTGGCGACGTCGGCGAAGAGTCCGGTGAAGCCGGTGGTGGAGGTTTGCCCAGCCATGTCGTAGTCGGCACCGAGCAGGGCGGCACCCACGACGTCGGCCCCGGCGTGGGTCATTTTCTCGGCGCCGATAACGAGCACGGTTTTCGCGGTTCCGGCGAGGAGGGCTTTGGCGCCTTGTTGGACGGCGGCCGATCCGGAGGCGCAGGCGTTCTCCACCCGGGTTGCCGGGACTCCGGCCAGTTCCTCGGAGACTTGCAGGGCCAGCGAGGAGGTGAAGGCCAGCGGCATCATGCCGGAGTTGAACTGTCCTAGGTAGATTTCATCGATCTGTCCGGGCTCGATGCCGGCGGTGGTGATGGCGTCGGTGGCGACCTGGACGATCAGTGATTCCAGGGTTTCTTCGGTGAGTTTGCCGAATTTGCTGTGGCCCCATCCGGTGAGCAGAATGTCTTTGCCGAATTGTTCGCGCAGGCTCATGCGGTGGCTCCTTCAAGGGCTGTTTTCGGGCTGTCATTGAGAGTGTCGAGGCGGATGGTGAAGTTGGGCTCGGTGGAGGCTTGGATGTCTTCTACGGTGACCCCGGGCGCAAGGCGAGTCAGGACGAGAACCGGTGTGCCGCCGTCGTTCTCGTCAGTGCGGGCCATGCTGAGGGCTTCGATGTCGAAGACGGCGAGGTTGGTGATGATGCGGTTCACCACGCGGCGCCCGGTCAGTGGCAGGGAACATTCGTTGACGATTTTGGGGGAGCCGTCCTTGGCGGTGTGGTCGGTGAGGACGACGACGCGCGGGGTGCCGGCCACCAGGTCCATGGCGCCTCCCATTCCCTTGACCATTTTGCCGGGGATGGTCCAGTTCGCGAGGTCGCCTGTGCCGGAGACTTCCATGGCACCCAGGATCGCGACCTTCACGTGGCCGCCGCGGATCATGCCGAAGGACGTGGCGGAGTCAAAGATGCTGGCGCCGGGCAGGAGGGTGACGGTTTGCTTGCCAGCGTTGATGAGGTCCGCGTCCTCTTCGCCTTCGTAGGGGAAGGGGCCCATGCCCAGGATGCCGTTTTCGCTTTGCAGGGTGACTCGGACGCCGTCGGGCAAGTTGTTGGCGACCATGGTGGGGATGCCAATCCCGAGGTTGACGTAGTCGCCGTCGGTGAGTTCTTCGGCTGCGATGGCAGCCATTTCGTTGCGAGTCCAGGCCATGATGCGTGCTCCTTTAAAGTTGATGTGGTTTAGGCCGGGACGGCGATGGGTTCGGTGCGAGTCCGGACCGTGCGTTGCTCAATGTCCTTGATGCGCGGCGTGGCCTGAACGAGGCGCTGGACGTACACGCCGGGGGTGATGATGTGGTTGGGGTCGAGTTGGCCTGGTTCAATAATGATCTCGGCTTCAACGATCGTGACCCGGCCAGCAGTGGCGACGATCGGATTGAAGTTCCGGGCCGTGTACCGGTAAATCAAGTTCCCGTCGGTATCGGCGGTGTGTGCGTGGACGAGGGCGACGTCGGCGATGATGGCGCGCTCTTGAACGTACGTTTCGCCGTCGAAGACTTCATGAGGCTTGCCTTCCGCGACCAAGGTGCCGACGCCAGTCTTGGTGTAGAACGCGGGGATCCCGGAGCCCCCGGCACGGAGCCGTTCGGCCAGGGTGCCCTGCGGGGTGAACTCGACCTCGAGCTTCCCGGCCAGGTACTGCTCGGCGAAGAGCTTATTCTCGCCCACATAGGAGGCGATGACCTTCGCGACCTGACCTGATTCGATGAGGATGCCCAGGCCTTTGCCATCGACACCCATATTGTTTGAAACCACCGTCAAGTCCCGGACCCCTGAATCACGCACGGCCTCAATCAGGTCCGCCGGGATGCCGCTGAGGCCGAAGCCGCCTACGGCCAGTACCATGCCATCACGCATCACATCGGCTAGAACCTGTGCTGCACTGCTATGCACCTTAGACATCTCTATCTCCTCATTGAGCTAATTCACGGACTGTCCATGTTGTGGACTGGTGTCTTTGAATTTGAGCTTAGGGTGACGTGAATTGGGCTGTCAAGGTGCATAATTGCGCAATAATCGCTTATTCACACAGTATGGACGGTATGCTCGGCTGTATCCACAATATGGACACTAAGGGGTGGTTTTGTATGAAACAAGTCGCGGTGCAAGGCGCACAAGTCGTCGGACGGATCGCGGCCCTGCTGCGAATTGTGAGCAGGAAACCTGAAGGCGCCCCCTTGGCAGATGTGGTCAGGGAGTCTGGTTTGACCCGGCCCACGGTCCACCGACTACTCAGCTCGCTCGCGGCAGAGGGCCTGTTGGACCACGACGGCGGCACCGGGAACTGGGTGCTGGGACCGGAGGCGCTACTGATGGGGTCCGTCGCTGCGGCACGATTTCCCCTAGAAGACATTGCCCGGCCCAGCTTGCGCAGGTTGGCCGAGGAGACGGGGGAGAGTGCTTTCTTTTCTGTACGACGGGGCAGTGAGACGGTCTGTCTGCTGCGGGAAGAAGGTAGCTTTCCTATCCGCTCCTTCGTGCTCCACGAGGGTGTGCGCTTTCCCCTAGGAGTCGCCTCGGCCGGCACGGCCATCATGGCCTTCCTGCCCGAAGAAGAACAAAAACAGATCCTGGCCCGCTGGGATCAGCACGCCGGAAATTTTGCTCCGGCTCACCCGATGGCTTTGGTCAGGGAAAATCTGGCACGGACCCACGGCGTCGGATATTCGGTCAACCCTGGGCTGGTACTGGAAGGCAGCTGGGGCATGGGCGCCGCCGTCTTCGACACGCAAGGGAAGCCCGCTTGGGCGCTCTCCTTGACCGGCATTGAACCACGTTTCCGTGCGGAACGTCAGGAATTCCTCGGACGGCTCTTGATGGAAGAAGCGCACCAAATCACCGTGCGGCTCCAGAGTGGCACCATGCGGGGTAACGCCTAATTACGCCGAGATGCTGACCGAAGGATCGGCCGAGGTGCGCGATTGCTCGTACGCCAAGAGGGCTGCGGTGGTCCGTTCGATGTGTTCCGTCAGGGCAGTGGCTGCCCCGTCGGCATCCCCAGCGAGCGCGAGCTCGGCTAATTGGCGGTGTTCTGCGGCGACGTCGCGGTCAAGATCATGCGCAATGTCAATGGACCAGTGCTGGTACAACAGTGCGAAATCCCGCAGTTCTGTGGCCATCGCTTCCAATCGGGGGCTATGGGCTCCCGCAAGCAGCGCATGGTGGAAGGCATGGTGGGCTTTGGACCAGAGGCCGTTCAGGTGCCCGTCAGGTGTTGTGTACATTGTTCGCTGAAGGGTGTGATGGGCTGCGATCAGTGAGGATTCCCACTCCACGCCGCCCGAGCTGATGGACTCGCGAAGCACGGAGGTCTCGATAAGGACGCGAGTGCGCGTCAGATCCAACAAGTCCTCCACGGACAAAGGGGTTACGCAGAAGCCGCGTTGGGGGATCGACTGCACCAGCCCATCTCCTGCCAGGCGTGTCATGGCTTCACGCACCACCGAGAGACTCACTCCGTAGGAAGTGCCAAGAACCGCAAGCCGGAGCTTGCTTCCTGGGGGATGGATTCCCCCCAGCAAATCGGCCCGAAGGGAGGCATAAACTTCCCCTGATTGGGTTTTGGACTCTTTGATGATCATGATGCGATCCTACCCGACCCCTTAACGAAAAACGCTGAAATAAATAAAAATCGATATTTTCTTGCTAAATCGATAGATGACTGGAAGAGTGTGTTGCAGATCACTTGACGATCGGCACTCGAGGCCACCTGGCAATGAAGCCTCCTGGTTCGAGAACCAGCCCACATCCTGCAGTACTTTATTTAGGAGTTCGCATGACGGATATTCAAGTTCCTGTTCTCATTGTTGGCGGTGGCGGCGCCGGCCTGACCGCTTCCATGACACTGTCCAACCTTGGTATCGAGTCGCTCCTGGTGACCTCGCTCCCCAACACCTCGATCCTGCCAAAGGCTCATGTGCTGAACCAGCGCACGATGGAAATCTTCACCGAAGTGGGCGTTGCACCCGAGATCTACAAGCGCAGCACCCCGGCGGAAAACATGAAAGCAACCGGCTGGTACACGGGCATCACGGGAGACCATGATGGTTATGGCCGCGAGCTGGGACGTCTGGAAGTCTGGGGAGGCGGCTACACCGACCCCGACTATGTCGCTGCAAGCTCATGCCGCACCTGCAACCTTCCCCAGATTCGTCTGGAACCCGTTCTGCGGGCACACGCTGAGTCGTTGAATCCGGGCAACGTACGCTTCAACCACGAACTGATCCGTCTGGTTCAGGATGAGGATGGTGTCCTGGCCACGGTCCGCAACAAGGATGACGACACCGAATTCAACGTACGCGCACAATACCTCTTTGCAGCCGACGGCGGCAGGACGGTCGGCAAGATGCTCGGCGTTGGAATGAGCGGTCCGCGAGATTTGATGCGCATGGTCACCGTCCACTTCACCGCGGACCTTTCCAAATGGCTCAAGGACGACGAAGTTCTTATTCGCTGGCTCGTCAATCCTGATTTCGGTGGCTCATGGTCCAGTGGCGTGTTGGTGCCCATGGGGCCGGAGCATTGGGGCCCGGCGTCTGAGGAGTGGATCGTTCACCTGCAGTACGCCACTGACGATCCTGCCGCAATGGAACGTGAGAAGGTCTTGGCCCGTCTTGATTCCATCTTGGGCGTCCCGGGGCTGGAACGTGAGATCAACAGCATCAGTTCCTGGATCATGGAGGGCGTCATCTCGGACAAGTTCCGCGAAGGGTCCGTTTTCTTCCTTGGCGACGCGGCACACCGGCACCCGCCGACAGGCGGATTGGGCCTGAACTCGGCCGTGCACGATGCCTATAATCTTTGTTGGAAAGTGGCCTCGGTGCTTCGTGGCCAGGCCGGCGATTCCCTGCTGGACTCCTACCAGGCCGAGCGTAAGCCCGTGGACCAGGCCAACATCGACAACGCCGTCGCCAACGCCATGAACCACTTCACCATCGACCAGGCGCTGAACATGAAAGCCGAGAACACCCCTGAGCAGAATTGGGACGAGGTGCGCCCCTTGTGGGAGGACCTGCCGGATTCACATGAGAAACGCCACGCACTGAACAAGGCCATTGGTTCGCAGACCATGGAATTCCGCCATCACAACGTTGAGTTTGGTTACACCTACGATTCCGGGGCCATCGTCGACGACGGCAGCCCCGCGTATGTGCCGCTGGACGCGGTGCGACTCTACGAGCCGAGCACCAAGCCCGGCCACCCGATGCCGCACGCCATGGTGGAACGGGAGGGCGAGCGAATCCCGCTCATCTCACTGGTCCATGGAGGGCACTTCCTCCTCATCGCCGGTGAAGACGGCGGTGACTGGATTGAGGCTGCCAACAAGATCGCTGCGGAGCATAGCCTGCCCATCAAGGCGGCCACAGTGGGAGTCTTGGGCAGCGACTATGTGGATGTCCGCGCGTCGTGGTTGAAGAACCGTTCCATTTCTTCAAAGGGAGCGGTCCTAGTGCGGCCCGACAGGTACATTGCTTTCCGTTCGATTGACGGCGTTGAGGACCCCCAGTCGGTTCTGAAGTCAGCGCTCGGTCAGGTTCTGGCCACTGAATTGCTCTAACTTTCAGTCCATCGCTTTGCCGGTGCGCACGCGCCGACACTACTATCCACAAGGAGTAATCTTGCGTATCGCAAACCACAACGAACGGGCTGTCCTACTATCCTCCGATGAGGCCGGCGTGGACGTTCACACCGCCAGTGCAGGTCGCTTCGGACCGGACTTGCCGTCGATCTACGGCAACTGGGACGACTTTACGGCCTGGGCCCGGGCCTTGCCTGGCAATGCCGACGACGTCGAGATCGACCGTTCCCTGCTCGGGTCACCTTCACCGGCACCACGCCAAATTTTCGCGATCGGGCTGAACTACAGCGCGCACGCGAAGGAATCCGGGTTCGAGGAACCTGAACATCTGCCCCCGGTCTTCACCAAGTACGTCAGCGCCCTCACGGGGCCTGACACCACCGTGGAACTCCCAAAGGGCGGGAACACCGACTGGGAAGTCGAACTCGTTGTCATCGTCGGCAAGGTGGCCTCAAATGTAGCCACCACCGATGCGTGGGCGCACGTGGCCGGGCTCTCTGTTGGCCAGGATATCTCCGAGCGGGTCTCCCAGCTTCGCGGGCCCGCCCCGCAATTCGGGCTGGGGAAATCGTTCCCGGGGTTCGCTCCTGTCGGTCCGTGGCTCGTCACCCCTGACGAGTTTTCGAACCCAGACGATCTGGAACTCGGGTGCAGCCTTGACGGCGAGGAGCTGCAGAAAGGGCGCACCAGCGAACTGATCTTCTCCATCCCGGAGCTGATCCACGGGCTCTCCGAGACGGTGACCCTGCTCCCAGGTGACATCATCTTCACCGGCACCCCCGCAGGCGTGGGTCTCGGCCGCACTCCGCAGCGCTTCATCCAGTCGGGCGAAACGCTGGTCTCCCATATCGAAGGAATCGGTGAAATCACCCAGACCTTCGTCTCCACCCGCTAGCGAGCAGCCCGGCGCCAAGACCGGGCGCCGGGCAAGGTGCCAGAACCCTTGCCCTATCCATGACCTAACCTCAAAGTAGATTCAAGAAGATTAGATACAAAGGAGTATCCCCATGTCGTTGCACCGTTTGACCCGCGTAGTGATGGGTGTCCCCAACGTCGCCGAAACAGCCGCATACTATGAGGAGTTCGGTCTGGATCCGCTGGGTGGCAACTCCTTTGGGACTCGGGATGGCGGTGAACAGCTCAAAATCGTCTTTGCACCTACTCGGCGCCTAGTGGAACTTGGCGTCGGTGTCGACAATGTCGATGACATCGCCCGCATCACGGCCCAGATGACCCGGCTGGGCGTTCCGATCAGCCACAACGGCACAGAACTTCTCGCCCAGGAACCCATCTCCGGATTCACCGCCCGTATCCACGTTGCGGCTCGCATTGCCCAAGAGAAAACGCCCGCCACACCCTACAACGGACCAGGCCGGACCGAACGCTGGGGCCGGGCACCCGGCGTCGTGCGGGATACCCGAATCAAACCACGGAAACTCGGTCACACCGTGATCGGCACCGTTGACCTAGCCGCCACCATGAAGTTCTTCACCGAAGGCATCGGTTTCAAGGTCAGTGACTACATTGATGACAAAGGTGCATTCATGCGGTGCTCCGTTGATCACCACAACGTCTTGGCGCTGGCGGCACCAGTGAATTTCCTCCACCACACTTCATGGCAGGTCGATGACATCGACGATGTTGGACGGGGGGCCAAGGCCATGCTCGAGAACAACCCCGAGCGTCATATCTGGGGCCTAGGCCGTCATCATGCCGGGTCCAACTTCTTTTGGTATCTCAAGGATCCGGCGGGGAATTTCTCCGAGTACTACTCCGACATGGACTGCATCCCCGAAGACGAAATCTGGACTCCGGAAACCTTCCATGGAGCCCAAGGACTCTTTAGCTGGGGTCCGCCACCGCCGCCATCGTTTCTGGCGCCTGACGATCTCGCGGCCTTAATGACCGGAACCCATGCCCCTTCGGCCTGAAGCGCAGGAGACCCGATGCCAGCGAACATAGAATGCCAAACCGTGCAGGTGCAAACACCAAATGAGCCGGATGCCCCAGGCGAACTATCCGAATCGGCTCCTGATGACAATGAGCTGGCTTGTTCCCCTTGGGCTGGACTCCACTACCGAGCAGAACCCGGGCTGGTTCACCAATAGTGAAGCAACAGCCCTGAGCTCCTGCCACTTAAACCCAGCATTAACCGGAACCGAGGGTGCCGGTATGGCTTCAATCGAGTTTGACCATGTGGTTGTGGTGGGGCATGAACTGGAAGCAATCGCCCAGAAGCTCGTTGAGCTATCCCGGCACAGCACACGGACTCGGTCGCATCGTGTCCGAGGGTGAGCCTTCTTGGGGCTGGTGTCGAACGGTCCTTGTGAGCTGCCGCGACTGACGCGGAGCGGTTTTTGGAGGGTGTGCGGCTGGTGGCATTTGGCCGATTTTCACGGCGACCGGCATCTTCGGGGTATTCAGGGGCCTTGGGCCGGCTGTGGCGGGCCCAACACTTACCCACACCAATCCCGGTGCGTCCCGCGGCGCTAGATCCGCGGAATCTTGCAATCGTTGCGCCCTCGTATTGAAAAGGGGAAGTCTGACCTGAGGAAAGGGGGAGTATCTCACAAACGGCTCTGACCTACGGAACATAACCGCAGGTCAGAGCCAAATTTGGTGCCCCGGTCAGGAACTAAATCCATGACCAAGAGAGTCTGAGGACTCTCATGACAACAGCCTCCGTTGCCCACCAAACCGCCGTGTTCCCGGGGGAGTGTGGGACAACAGGGCCCTTTTGCAGGCCAAAAATTGCCATGGGTTTTGGTTGAGAAACGTGAGTAGAACCTGACGTGGATCGACCAAATAGCGGTGGACCATCTCTTTGGTGATCGTTTGTAGGCTCTTCGGTCCGGCCCACCACGCGGCCATGGTCGGCGGTGGAACATGCTTTTTTGTCACTTTTTGTTTTGGGTGTGAAGCGCTATTTTCCTCCGGTTTGCCGTCCCGGTCAGCCTGAATTTGGTTCAATTTCGTGAGCGAAACTGTGAACCTAGATGTGACTGCCGGACACGACAAAGTGAGAGCATTTGGTTTGGTGCGGATCCAACTAGTCGAGGACTGGGAGGGCTTGATCCAACACGAGCCCAGTGGTGCCTCCTGTCGAGGCGCTCGCTAAATGAGTCCTATTTTCGTGCGGCGTTAACAACTATAATTTGATGCACACCACGCAGCGGGAGATGAGCTATGGTACGCGGAATCGGTAGGCGCAAAATGGGCGGGGGCGGAATAGGACTGATCGGGAGTGTGTATCTGGTCATCGGGGTAGTGGTCGCCGCGACCCATGACTATCTGGTGGCATGGAACGTTCCCGGCAACATTCTGGAAGGCCTGGCAACGATTGTCCTCTGGCCTCTAGTGGCCTTCTTCGGGGTCGATCTGCACACCTTGATCGCATAGGGCCGCGCAAATCCACACCGCTGACAAGCGGTTTTGAACTGGTGCCATATTGAGTGTCCCGTTCGCGCTGTCCGGTGATGGGCTCGGTGCGCGGAACTTGGCGATGGCCTGTGAATTACATCGGTATGTGGCTTGTTTTTACAGTGCTCAATGACCGATGCGCAGGACCCGCTGCGCGCTGCCTACAACCTCGGGCGCCAGAACGGTAGGGTCGTTGACCACTTGTACGCCTTCGATCTGGGTGGGTGTTTAGTCGCGGTCCGTAGTGGCGCCTTCTGGACCGTCGGTTCTTGAGATCGGGCCCAGAATGGCGTCGGAGATTTCCGTCCACTGGTGAATTTGGGTGGCCGTGAGGGGCTCGAAGATCAGTCGGCGAACTTCTTCGGCATGCATACCCGCGGCGTTTTGGACCGCTGTGTGGCCTTGTTCGGTCAGGGCGGTGAAGACCTCCCGCGATATTGGAGGCGTCCCTTCGGGTTCGCGCCGGACCAGCCCGCGGCGGCACATCCTAGTCAGCTGGTGGTGCAGGCGGCTTCGTTCCCAGCCGAGGTCATCGCTGAGGTCCGAGAATCGCCGTCGTCCATTCGGCGTTGCGGCCAAGGCGGCCAACACATCGTAGTCGGGGACCGACAATCCGCTGGTTGCCTGCAGGTGCTGCTCGAGGCTGCGTCTCAGTGATTGCTGCATGACGTCAAAAGAACGCCAGGCCACTCGCTCGCGTTCACCGGGCAATGCGTGGTGGTCCATGGCCTTGCTCCTGTCTTTCGGGGCCTTGCCCTTGTCAATGTTTAGCCCGCGGAGCGTGGTCTGCCTAGGGCAGGTGATCCATGGCTTCGCAGGGGCTGGAACCAGGCTGGGCTCGATGGACGTCCATCGCCAACCGGCTGATCAGCGAGGCCAGGGCCAGGGATTCTGGTTCTGCCAGCCCGGATAGGAGGTCGGCCTCGGCCGCGGCCACACGTTCCTCGTGGTCGGCCAGCATCTCCCGCCCGCTGTCGGTGGCAACGATCTTCCGCGCCCGTCGGTCTGACGGGTCGGGGATGCGTTCAACGACGCCCGCCTTCACCAGGGTATCGATCAGGTAGGTCAGGACGGTCCTGTCGATGGCCAGATGGGTTCCGAGCGCTTGCTGGTTTGGCGGGTCCTTGTGCACGACGGTCGAGAGTACTTGGAAGCCGCGAATGCCGGCCGGCATTTCGGCCACAGCGGTCTCAAAGCGAGTCTGGTAGCCGCGCAGTACCATTCCCAGATGCCAGCCTAAATCGCCCGGGACCGTCGCTGTCGCATTACTTGGATGTTCCTGTGTGCTCTCATTCATAAATCCATCATAGCGCAAGTATGAAGTTGCACAGATGTTCTGTCTGGAATATAGTCTGTCAAACAACCTAAATTGTTCTAGGAAGGAACCAGCAGCATGAGCGCTTCGCAGCACCAGCCATCAGAAGCCCGAACCATTGGGATCCTCGGCGCAGGCAGGGTGGGTGCCGCCGTCGCCCGGCAGGCTCTTAAGGCCGGCTATGACGTCAGGATCGCCACGGCCAAGCCGGCGGATGACCTCGTCTTGCTGGCTGAAATCGTCACTCCTGGGGCCGTGGCAGTCGAGGCTGCCGAGGCGGCGCGGGCCGATATCGTGGTCGTGGCGGTGCCGCTGCACAAGTACCGCACGCTTCAGCCGGAGCTTTTGGCGGGCCGGACGGTCATTGACGCGATGAACTACTGGGCTCCCATTGACGGGGAGATCGGTGATTTCGAGAACGACCCCAGGTCGAGCAGTGAAATTGTCCAGGCGTACTTGTCCGGTTCGGACATCGTGAAGACGCTTAACCACATTGGCTACCACGACCTCGAAGAGGACGACCGGGCGGCCGGCACAGCAGATCGCCGGGCGCTGGCCATGGCAGGCGGCAGCGATGACGCAAAAGCCCGTGTGGCCGGCTTCATCGAACGCCTCGGTTATGACGCGATTGATGCCGGTCCGCTCGAGGCCGGGCGTGCCTTCCAGCCGGGCACCGAGATCTTCAACGGCAGCCACTCTGCCGAACAGATGCGTTCGATCCTGGCCGCAGAACGCGAACCTTCCCTGGCCTGAAGTCAGTCTTTCAACACCTTCACAGAATTCAACACAGGAGAAAATCATGGAACTCGGTGCCTACAGCTTCGGCGACACCCCACGCAATCCCGACGGCAGTCTTCGTCCCACTGCTGAAGCGACCAGCAACCTCTTTGAGGCGATCGTCCTAGCGGACCAGAAGGGGCTGGACTACTTCGGAGTCGGCGAACACCACACCCTAGACATGCCCGCGTCCTCCCCGGGCACGATGATCGCCGCCGCAGCCGCGGCGACCAAGCAGATCATCCTTGGTAGCGGCGCCAGTATCATCAGCACCGATGACCCGGTGCGGATCTTCCAGCAGTTCGCCACTGCCGATGCGATCTCCGGCGGCGGCCGGGTGGAAATCACTGCAGGCCGCGGTTCCTCGGTGGAGACGTTCCCGCTGTTCGGCTACGACCTGCAGGACTACGACCGGCTCTACCCAGAAAAGCTCGACCTGCTGATGACCATCAACAGCGCTGACAACGACACAGCTCGCGTCAGTTGGTCCGGGACCGTTCGTCCAGCCCTGGACAACTTGGCCGTGGTTCCCCGCCCGGTTAACGGCCGGCTACCGATCTGGCTGGCGACCGGTGGCAGCGCCCCGTCCTCGGTCCGTGCCGGCAAGCTGGGCCTGCCCGTGTCCTATGGGATTCTCGGCGGCGCACCGCACCGATTCGCACCGCTGGCTGAACTGTATCGGAAGTCCGCCGCGCAGGCCGGGCACACCAGCGAAGACATCAAGGTTTCGGTGGCGGCGCTGGGCCTGATCGCCCCGACGAAGAAGGAAGCGTTGGAACGCTTCTACCCCGGATGGCACAACCTGAATATCGAAATGGGCAAGCTGCGCGGCTGGCCGGCCCCGGACAAGCGCGACTTCCTGGCCCAGGCCGATGCCCCCGGTGCCTACTACGTCGGGGACCCGGACGAGGTCGCCGCACGCATCGTGCACCTGCACGGCTACATGGGACACATGCGCCACTTCCTGCAGATGGACATAGGCGGCCTGCCCCAGGAACACTTCCTCGAATCCCTGACATTGCTGGCTACCGAGGTCAAGCCCCGGGTCGAGCGACTCCTCGCCGCCAAGTAAGCCACCAACCTTCCTCGCTTCGAAACTTTAAGGAAAGACCATGAACACGTACGTACTGCCGGAACTCGATTACGACTACGCAGCGCTGGAGCCCCACATTTCCGCCAGGATCATGGAGCTGCACCACTCCAAGCACCACGCCGCCTACGTGGCCGGCGCCAACACCGCCCTCGCGCAGCTGGCCGAAGCGCGGGAGCAGGGCAACTTCGCTAACATCAATCGACTTTCCAAGGACCTTGCGTTCCACACCGGCGGACACATCAACCACTCGGTGTTCTGGAAGAACCTTTCCCCGGATGGCGGGGACAAGCCCGACGGCGAACTGGCCGCCGCGATCGACGACGCGTTCGGTTCATTCGACGCCTTCCGCGCCCACTTCAGTGCCGCGGCCATGGGACTACAGGGTTCGGGCTGGGCCTTCCTGGCCTACGAACCGATCGGTGGAAACCTCGTAATCGAGCAGCTCTATGACCAGCAGGGCAACGTCGCGGTGGGCACCACCCCGCTGCTGATGCTAGATATGTGGGAGCACGCTTTCTACCTGGACTACGTCAACGTCAAGGCGGACTACGTCAAAGCCTTCTGGAACCTGGTCAACTGGGAAGACGTCACCCAGCGCTTCGAAGCGGCCCGCACCCACGCAACTGGCCTCATCATTCCCGCAACCGGCTCACTGGCCTAAGGAAAATCATGGAACTCGGCGTCTATAGCTTCGGAGACACCCAACGCAACCCAGATGGGACCCTTCGCGCCACCGCGGAGGCCATCGGCAACCTGCACGAGGCCATCGTCTTGGCCGATAAGAACGGGCTGGACTACTTCGGCGTGGGAGAACACCACACCACGGACATGCCTGCCTCTTCCCCCGGTGCAATGGTGGCAGCGGCAGTAGGCGCCACAAAGCAAATCATCCTGGGCAGCTCCGTGAGCGTGCTCAGCACCGATGACCCAGTCCGGGTCTTCCAGCAGTTCGCCACCGCCGATGCGATCTCCGGTGGCGGGCGGGTGGAAATCACTGCCGGGCGCGGTTCCTCGGCCGAGTCCTACCCCTTGTTCGGCTATGAGCGACAGGACTACGACCAGCTTTACGCAGAAAAACTCGACCTGCTGATGAGCATCAACAACGCTGACAATGACACCGCTCGCGTAAGCTGGTCCGGCACTGTCCGCCCCGCTCTGGACAACCTCGCCGTGGTTCCCCGCCCCGTCAATGGCCGGCTACCGATCTGGTTGGGCACCGGCGGCAGCGCTCCTTCTTCCGCGCGCGCCGGAAGGCTGGGCCTGCCCGTTTCCTACGGCATTATCGGTGGCACCCCGTCTAGGTTCGCTCCACTGGCAAATCTGTATCGGAAGTCCGCTGCGCAGGCCGGGCACACCGGAAAGGACATCAAGGTCTCGGTGGGTGCCTTCGGCCTGGTCGCCCCGACCAAGAAGGAAGCCATGGAACGCTTCTACCCCGGATGGCACAACCTCAATGTTGAAATGGGCAAGCTCCGGGGCTGGCCAACCCCGGACAAGAGTCACTTCGAAGCCTTGACCGAAGCCCCGCGAGCCTACTACGTCGGGGGACCTGACGAAATCGCCGAACGCATCGTTGACCTCCACGAGCACCTAGGGCACATGCGGCACTTCCTGCAGATGGACATCGGCGGGCTCCCGCACGAACATTTCCTAGAATCCATCACCCTGCTGGCCACCGAGGTCAAACCCCGCGTTGAGCGACTCCTCAAGAATCTGTAAACGTTCAAGAGTCGGCCGCTCCCAACGGTGAGACCCGAAAGAAAGTGTCGGCCCGCACGAACAGCCACGTATCGCCCTGCTTACCGACCACATCAAGTGATCGTCAAGCAGGGCGATACGTGGTTCGGTAAGTCGGTGCCAGAAGCCTGGCGCTTGGTGCAGTTTGAGCTGAGGGGTGGAAAGGTGGGCTGAAAAGGGCATGCCGCCGCGGTTCATGGGGTTGTCGATGGAGGCATGATCGCCGAGTTCCGTGAGCTGGAATCGATGATGCTGGACTGGAAAGCTTTTGTTTCTACGGATGGTTCCTTGTTAAACGACGTTGCTCTGGGCCGGGACTACGGCGATCGGAGTCCCAATACTTATCCGCCCCAACCCTCAAGTCCCACGTAGTTCTAGTTCCGCGGGATCTCGCGAGCATTACGCCCGTGGACGGGAAAGGAGAGTTGGTTCCAGATGGCTCTGACCCGCGGATTTAGAACAACGGGGCCCTTATGAGATGCCAACAATTGGCATGGGTTTTCGTTGAAAACGTGAGTAAAACGTGACGAGACCCAGCAGCGTAGCGCCGGAGCTGCTGATTGATGGCCGTTTGCAGGTTCATCGGCATGATGAACGGCATGCCACTCGTTGCCAACACAGGGCTGTCGTGCGTCAATAAGCCGCGTTGTTCAGGGCGCGGTTTCGGCGAGGGCAGTCAAACGTCCAGACGCCGTCATGAATTGTGCCTTTCGGTGCCTTTTGTTGGGGGGAGTGGAATATGAATGTAAATAATCACCCAACAATTTGCGTCTGGTCGGCGGTTTGGGGCGGTCTTAAGCGGGATGTTTCTGGGAGTCAATCTGCGAACCTGGACATGCCTGCCGGACACGTCGATATGCGACCGTTTTGTTAGCCGCGGGTTCAGCAGGCCTAGGACTGGAACAGCCTTCGGCAACCATATGCAGGCTCGCCACATCCGTGTAGCGTAAAGAGCATGAGCATGAGCATGACTGCATTGCCCTTGCCGCAGCGGTTAGTTCGGGCGGTGGGCGAGAGTTCCGTTTCCGAGCGGGTTGCTACGGCCCAAGAGTTCGTCTATGGGCCCATCTTGGATTGGGCCCGGCGCAGCCCTTTTCACACCAAGGTCTTCGGTCATTCGGTGCATCCGCTGCTCACCGATTTGACGCTCGGGTGCTGGATCAGCGCTTCAATCCTCGATCTGACCGGCGGTTTACCGGCACGACCCGGTGCAACGCTCTTGGTCGGAGTGGGACTCGCGGCAGCAGTACCGACCGCTATTGCGGGCGCTGGCGACTGGGCGGAAATGATGGGCCCCGAGCGTCGGATCGGAGCGGTACACGCTTTGGGTGCCGACGCCGCCACGTTCCTTCTCCTCGGCTCTCTGATCGTGCGGATGCGCGGGCACTATTCGCTCGGTGCGAGCCTCGGCATGGCCGGAAACGTGATCATGGCCGGAGCCGGGTTCCTGGGTGGGCATCTAGCCCTCAATCGTGGAACCGCACGCCGGACCGCTGCCGCCGACCATGGGTAATCGGCGCGTTCTCGTCGAGTCTCATCGCGCTTCCCGTGGGATACGAACGAAGCCCGGCTGCGCGCGGCCTCCCGCAACAGCCACCTGACGCGAGGACCAAGATCGCCCATCGTCACCGGGAACCGCAAGAGGCCGGTCCGCGCGGCGCGGCGCGGCGTCTACGTCCATCCCTTGACCTGTCGTGCGCGCCTTGGTTACAGTGCCGCATAGTTCCGCCGGTTCATTTCGGCCGGCGCACGGGTGGTAACGATGTCGAGGGCTGTTCACGCCAAGGAGCACACCATGGGAACCCCGACCGGGGCCGGATTGCGTCGGCCTAGGCCCGCTCTGCCAACCTTTTGATCGTGACGATCGCCTCCGACCACATGCCACGCATGCTGTCTGCCCACTCGTCAGGCACCTCGAGCTCGACGACGAGAGTCGTCACCCCGTCAGTCTCGTTGAACGAGTAGCTCTCGTGCAGCCCGACGGCGGGTCCTTCGCGGTTCTCGACGCCATTCACGATATCGCCGAGGTAGCGGATCAGTACGAACTCGTGAAGCCGATTCTCGACGATGGTGCCGAGGAGACCACTCGCCGTGCCGTCGTCGTTCGGGCCGAGGAAGCGGATCTCGTCGCCTTCATTCCAGCCGCCCTCGTAGGTCGATCCCTCGTTGAAGGCACTTGTCCATTCGCGGTAGGTGTCGAGGTCGAGCATGACGTTCCAGACGTGCTGCGCGGGAGCGTCGACATCAACGCTGAATCGAAGATTCTCCATACTCGATTGTAGATCGAGGCACCCTGGCGGCTCAAGACCGCTTGCAAGGCCCGTTCGTCGACGAGCTCCGCAACCTGGCGGTATGGATTGGGGCGATCGTAATATGCACAGCGGCATTCGCTATCGCTGACTGGTACACAATTCCAATTGGATGACTACTTCTGTCGCCCCGGGGCGAGAACTTGTCTTCCCCTTTAGCTCACCCAAACTGGTCCATGGGATGAAACTCAGATTCTGAAAGTGATGACTAGAATCTCAGGAAAATTCAGCTGAATTAGATGAGTAAAAGATGACTTGGGGCTCTTCTTGCCCCTCACGGGTCCTGGCCTGCGGAGCATAACCGCAGACCTGGGCAATAGAAAGTGCCCTTGGGTGGTGTGTGGTTTCAGTACATCGCTGACTCTGGTGGAGGCCGCGGAGTTGGCAGGTCATTTGATGTGTCGGGACATCGTTGACGGTCGGAATTGCTGCGGTAGATGGAGTCTGCCTGGGTCTGGTCTTTGGCTGAGTCAGTTACACCGTGCGAGTACTGGAAAGACGCCACGTGGTGCGGGCGACGCCTCCATGCGTGCTTGCCCCGGCTCGGATGTGCAGTCGGTGCTAGACACAACCCGTGTCTGTTTTAACCTGGCAGTAGGGCAAAACGGGCCAAGAAAAAGACAAAAGCCCCCTCCCGAAGGAGAGAGCTTTTGTCAACGATATCGCGACACATCAAAAAGTGCCCCGGGCGGGAATTGAACCCACGACCAAGAGAAACTCAGGAGTTTCATGCCAACAGTCTCCGTTGACGGTCAAAAACCGCTAGTTTCCGGGGGAGCTAGATCAATTAGGGACCGTTGATATGCCATGATCTGCGGTTGGTTTTCGTTCAAAAACGTGAGTAAAACGTGACTAGGCCCTGCAGCGTGGCGCCGAAGCTGCTGCCTGATGGCCGTTTGCAGGTTCATCGGCATGATTGATGGCATGTCACTGGTTGCGAATGGATGGTCGTCGTACCTGAATGGAAGTCGTTTGATCTGGGGATGGTTTGGCTTGGGTTCGTCAGACTGCCTGGGGGCAGAGAAGAGGGTCTTTTGGTGCCTTTTTGCCCGGGGGAGTGGGTAGAAACGTCCGCCAATTCCCCTGTTCGCAGGACCGACCATGGCGCAGAAGCCGTAAGAAATGCGATCGTTTTGAGACGTCAATCTGCGAATGCAAAATAGGTTCATCCGAACGCGAATCATTAAGTGACAAGAACCTTCCGTATGTCGCCCGGTCATCGGGACGGACCACCGGACGGGGTATGCGGACACTCCGCCAGCAGCAAAATCAATAGTCCAGGTCAGGGCATTGTTTGTCTGGTGAGGGACCGGCTTAAGGGCGCCGGACAACAACGAAAAATAAGCAACCTAGATGGTGCAGTAATCTAAGAACCGGGGCTTCCGCTCTGTTCAACTCGGACCGGCCAGAGTGTCGGCAACAATCACTGTGTCCGGCACTCTCTGCCCTCTTTTACTCATCGACCTTCCCACTGTTAAGATTGGACGAATTTCTTGTCAGCCAGCCACACAATTGCAAACCGACGAGAACATCCGAGAATGCTCATCCTTGACGACAAATGGGGTTTCGCCGCCCGAGTGCAGCAGGAAGTGAATCTGCCAGGCACTGTGAAAGTGGTTACCGACCTTGACTCTGTTGAACAGACGGAGTGGGACGCGCTCATCTTGAATAGCGCGTACCAGAAAGTAGACACGTCGAATGTCTTCAGTAAAAGTTATTCGCGAGTGGCGGATCACCTTTACATCTTCAAAGTGCTGCCGGAGGGTCATCATGGAAATTTCGGAGTCCTGGACAGGGTTTCGGGGCTAAACAGTGCAGAGGACGACGTCACTCTAGGGCTACGGTGGGAGATTCCTGGGCATGAGATTGCAGTCAAGCAAGGGTTTGACCGGGAGTTGCTAACCTCTCTGACTGAGGCAGCCGAAAGCCGGGACACCCAATCTGGGCTGATCATCCCCGATGAACTGCCCGTCGGCGTGGTTTTGTCTTCATTCGCCATCGGCCCGCAGGGCGTCGTCTTGGCTGGAACCATTAATGCTCCCAAAAGAGGCGAAGTGTGGTTCGTCCCGAGCGAGGTAAGCACCCTCGGACCTTGGATCAATGCAGCATTCGCGAGCTGGCGCCGGCTGGAGCCCAAGAAATTCCCCGGGGTTCCCGACTGGTGGGCCTCGTCTGAGTGGCACTCGGCAGAAGAATCTGCCATCGCTCTCAGACACGCTGAGGAGAGTGAGACCTTCGAAAGGGCTAAGGCCAAGTTTGAAGCCATTCGTGTGCAGCTGGACTTAGAACTGAATAAGGCGCGGGAAGAAGCTGCGGCAGGGAGCAGACAACTTCTACGTGGACAGGATGATGCGCTGCAGGACGCCGTTCGCGATGCCTTGGAAAACTTGGGCTTCGGGGTTAGGGACATGGACCTTGAGTGGGTGGACAAAGAGCGGCGGGAGGACTTCAGGATTACCGACCCCGACGATCCTCAATGGTTGGTCCTAGGTGATGCTACTGGTGTCAGCGGCAACGCAAAGGGCGGGAAATTGTCAGTCCTGCAGGGTTACGTGACTAAGTACGTCTTCGAGGAGACCCCGGACACCATCCCAGGCATGTGGTATTTGCTGAACAGGGAGATTGATAAGGACCCGAATGTGCGCAGCACCATTCTCCGAGCTGACGAGATCGAGCCTTTCGCTGCCCAACAAGGGCTCATTCTCGATACCACAGCCCTCTATGTGCTGCTTCGGCACGCACATGATCTGCCGGAAGAAAGACCCGCTATCCGACAATTTCTGCGGACATCTATTGGCCTCGTGGCACTTCCGAACGCCAGTGCCTGGATTGAAGCGCGCACAGCTGTAGCAATTGCGAGTGAGTAGTCGGGCATTTCCATCTTTGATGCTGGCTGGCTCTACGGCGTGCGCCATTAAGCATCTTCCCGAGTAGGACAGGACGCTGTAACAGCGGAGCGGGCGGCAGATGCCGGTACGGACAGGGCGGTGCCCTTTCACGATGACGATCTTGCCCTAAGCTCGCGCCGTAGTCCCGCAGCGATGCTCTGGTCCGTTTTCCCGCTACTCGCACTTCCCGGTGTTCCGGCGGGTGCTGCGTCGTGGGCTCCGTCGGTGCTCGGCGAACTCCGTGTCCGTTAGAGTCGGAAACTCGTCTTGATATGTATCGTCGTCAAAAACGTCGAACCGGCCTCTGTCGGTGTTGTACTGCATTTCAAAGTTTGGGCATACCAGTTTCGACGCCGGAAGTAAGAACTCCCGCGTGAACGGCTCGTTCTCTGCCGTCAATACAAGAAAGACATGGCCAGTCGTTCCGCCGATGAAACGCGGCTCAGGGTTCCATGCGGGAACGAGTTGAGGGTCTGACCGGCGGGAATGCAATTGCGTTGGCATGGACCTGCCGCAGCCCTTCGTTGGGCTGCTGGTTCACGTCAATATTGCCTAATTGCGTGAGCTGGAAAATTGAATTTGGCGCGCCGGACTGCTTGCAGGCTCAAAGGACGTACTTGGCCAACCTAAAGTGCTTAGTTCCGAGTGGACATCGGTCCCGTCCGCGTGTTATTGGCCATGAAAAATTGCGCATAAGCGGCCAATCGGTGGTAGCCAACATTCCGAAGGCCTCAAAGGGCATCGTCGCGGCTGGGTATGAGCGAAACGAGGATTTTTCAACTGTTACTCGTAGGCGCGATGTGGTTTCAGCTCCACCGAAGGTCATGACCGAAATGATGATGAGACGCCCCGGGCGGGCGTTAAGTCACCGGAATGACCTGACGGTGAATATGGGTGTCAACTCGGTCGTCATAAGGCAGAAGATTTTCGGCGGGCACATTCTTTGGTTCAGTGGGTGCGAGGCGTGTGTTGTGTTTCTTCTTTTTCATGAATAATGAGGAAATGTACTTCTTTCCTGATGACGCACACTCCGGCTCCGACCTTGGCCGCTCTCTTGTAGATCCTTTTGCCGAATTTTGGAGTAATGGTGAAGGGCCGGCACATTCAGCAATTGACCGAAAAATAGCTGCTGCTGGTTTACCCAAAACTGAAGGTAGCAAGCAACAAAAGATTATTGATGCTTTCTTGAGGGCCGACGAGGCGCAGGCATATGCACTAATGAAGGGGCTTCTTGACGCACTAAGGAAACACGCCAATTCGTATTGGTCCAAAGGCTCGGAGCAACAAGATGAAGAAAAAGCACATCTTCGTCAGGTGATCCAAGATGCAGGGTATTCGCTCGAAGAAGACTTCAAGCTCTCAGCCGAGCAACGTGAACCGGCCGCAAAATCAGTCGTTCCTGCCTTGCCGGGGCGTCCTGGGAAAGTGCAGCCGTCAGCATTTATTACGGCAAAAGAGAAACAAGCAATCCACCTTGCTGAGACCGATGTGGCTCCACCAAAGGAAATATTCATGGTCCACGGCCATGATGATGGACTGCGGCGTGAGGTGTCTGAGTGGGTGCAGGAATCATTAGGAGTGACACCGATAGTTCTCAGCAAGCAGCTGAATGGAGGTAAGACTCTGATTGAAAAGTTCGAATCGTATTCAGCTGACGCAGCTTGTGCCATTGTCATCATGACACCGGACGACCAAGCCAGGGCAAAGAACAACCCCGAAGAGATAGAAAATAGGGCGCGCCAGAATGTCGTATTCGAGCTGGGTTACTTCTACGGGAAGCTCAGGCGAGAGAACGTAATCGTCTTGAATTTTGGAGTAGAACTTCCGGGGGATATCAAAGGCATGGTGGATGTCCGGGGTCAAGACTGGAAAATCGAACTTCTTAAGGAACTTGCCGGACTCGGTTATAAATCCAATTTCTAACCTGGTTCTGCTTTGAAGAGTTCCGGAGCGAGGGTCTTCTTGGCCTTGATTACCTGAACAATTGACGCCAAGGGGCGCTGTTGTATTAGCCAGCCCCCGCTCCGGACAAGCTGCCGCCGATGGATGGGGCCTTCGAACTTGCAGGCTAGCGACACGACATAGGTCCGGTTGACGGGACGAGGTTACGGTCAGCCGCTTAAAACCCATTGCCAAAGGCACCCGTGCAGCCTGCAACTGCTTGGACCACGCGCTAAACCTCGTTGGCATTAAAACTAGCTAAACGACCTGCGGACGCCCTGCACATTCAGTACAGTCCAAAGAATGAAGGAACTGATACTTCGAGGTGACATACTGACATCGCAACAGATTTACTATATGAATGTCGAAAATGGTGGCTAATGGTGGCCACCACGTATAGGAAGAGTTCCTCATGAATATCGCGGACGACGACAGGACTCACATATCCTCATCGATCGGGCGACGAGGATATGTGGCTGCAATTCAGTGAGTGTCATGATTTCAGAGTTTACAAGCGATTCGGACCGTGTGGAATGCCCGGTAGCTTTCCCTCTGTATTCGTCGCTCATGCTTGATCCTAAAGAAAATGGATAGCCAATGAAAAAGCTTATTTCTGCTGTAGCTATTGCCGTCATTTCGCTTTCCTTGGCAGCTTGTGGCTCCGAGAACGAAGATGCCGTTAAATCGGCTTCCTATGATCCATCCCAAGGTAATGCTACGGAAAAGCTACGCTGGGCGTCTCTTTATCTGGCCGAGAATAGCGTGGTGACCAGCGACCCCTACGATGCGGCTACTGATACCCGGGTCATCGAAAGCTTGACTGATAGCTTCTGTACGGCCGTAGGAAAAGGAAGCTTGACGGTCACAGACTGGGTCACTGGTATGTCTAACCCTGGGAACGGGACGTCGAAGAAGGACGCAGTTATCTTCGCTGGGGCTGCTGCAAATGCATACTGTCCCAGCGTCAAGGCCGAATTCGATGTTTTCCTTGAAGCGAGCAACATAGTGGTCACATGGCAAGACTGGGAACCAGCCATCAGGGATGGTGACGGGCCAACATCCCAGAGATAAGTCATTGACGGCTACCTGATTCATCGGGGGCTCCCGAACAGACCTCGGCGACACCACAGGAATGAGGTGCACCCTCGAGAATTTGGGGCCATTGTGGAAGGCTATTTCCCCCTGTCTAGGGATGCCGGCAGCGATTTACGAGGAGTCGCAGTAGTTATTGAAATCGGGCTTGGCTGGTTCTGGATCTAGTATGTGCAGTGAGGATCATGTGTCCCTCTGGGTTCCGCCACGTCCGAATGCTTGCAAAACCTCGGTATTGTCGGGTGCCTCGTGGGTCTTCTGGACTTAGTGCTTGCTCGTGATTTGTTCACTAGAGTGCCCGAGCTGCGCGGTTGCAGCAGCCATACCCTGGGTGTTGGCAAGAATGGTTCCCACTGACTTTCGAAACGTGTGCGGCGTGACCCAGTCGAAGCCGACAGCTTTGCGGGCGTCGCGCCATTGCTTGCGAAAACCGTTGGGGTCCCGAATAGTTAGGGTGCTGGAGGGGAACACTAAATCAAGATCATTTTGGCGAACTGGATCATCCTGACGCCGGCGCAGCATCTCCACGGCAAAAGGCGGCAGGAAGTAGCGTTGCCGTGAGTTGGCGCTCTTGGGGTGGTCTTGGATCCTAAGTCCGTTCTTGCCCCGAACGTCGATGATGGTCCCGCGAACCGTGACCGTTGGCTTTTCGGCGGCAAGGTCAACGTCGGACCACCGAATGGAAAGCGCTTCGCCGATCCTGATGCCGGTGGCTAGCATGATGTCGACGACGTCGAGGATGTCCTTTTCGTGGAGCCCGTTTTGGCGGCCGGTTGGTTGCTGCCAGGCATAGACGTCGTGTCGAAGTTTGGCCACTTCGTCAATAGTCAGTGCCCGGACTTCTTTAGTGCTGGTGGGGATTCGTGCGACTTCCCGGAGCGGGTTGGCTGCGGCTGCGCCATGGCGTGTTGCAAGGGACAACATGCCGGTAATCAGCGTTTTTGACATTTTGGCCGTTGCATTGCCGTGCTTTGTGCGCACGCCCTTGAGGAACTTGTCTAGGGTGGAGACGTTCGCTTCTCGAATAGTCAGGTTGCCGACGCCGGGCAGGATGTAGGTGTCGATGATTTCTCTGTTGCGGCGGCGTGTATTGGCGGCTCGTTTCAGGTCTTCGAATTCCAGCCACCAGAACTTGGCGAGTTCGCTCATGGCCATGTCGGGGCTGATGACGTCGTCGGTGGGAGGCAGCATGGCATTGAGCTTGGCCAAGAGGCCAGCTTCGGCTTGTGCCCCGGTTGGCCCGGTCATTTGGTACATGCGGGGTTTTCCGTCGTATCCGCGCATGGTCGCCCGGGCCCTCCACGTGGTTGGGCCAAGCTTCCGGCGGGTTATTTTCCCCCATGTCCCGAGCGGTGTTTTTGCTCTAGACAAGGGGGTCTTCTGTTGTGGCGAGCCACGCGTTGAAATCCGTGCGGCTAATGCGAAGATGGCGCCCGATCCTGTGAGCCCTCGGGCCCGCATGCTTGACGCGCCACTGGTAGAAGGTCTGCTCGGGTATCTGCAACTCACGGCAGATCTCTTTCGGCGTCATCCACTCATCGACGAAACCAGGACTGCCGTTTCAGGGCTCGGCTTCGGTACCCTGGTCACCAGGCTCGTGCCGTTCCAGGCGCTGTTTGGAGGAGTCGACTATGGCGGCCTGGTTGCCGTTGTGCAGGCGAGCTTCTTGTCCTCCAAAGACATTCTGCCCCGTGAGTACGACGATCTGAGGCCCAAATAATGGGGTCCGTCGGCAGAGGATCAGCGTTGGAGCACAGCGACTGCTTTTGCCAGCCGTTAGCAGGTGTTGGAAGGTCGTCGGGAGAGTCCTTCGCCAGGATTTGGGCCGATTTCGGTTGCCGCGGCGCATAATTCCCGAGCAATTTTTCGTTCAAAAACGTGAGTAAAACGTGACTTGGACCGCTTTTGGCCTTAAGTGACTCTGACCTGCGGAACATAACCGCAGGTCAGAGGCGCTTTTTGGTGCCCCGGGCGGGAATTGAACCCACGACCAAGAGATTAGAAGGCTCCTGCTCTATCCGCTGAGCTACCGAGGCGTGGCCATAAATTACGGCCTCATCTAAATTATCAGGTTAATTCTGTGATCTCTTCCTCCACAGCCGGGCAAGCACTTGGAGTTGTCCCCAATCCGCACATAGCCACTACCGTCGCCCAGTTCGAAGGCGTTTGCTGGAAAGACGTCAACCCCGCCGCAGCAGCGGCCCGCAGAAAGGCAACGCAATGGCAAACACCATCACCGTCAGGGGATTCGCGACTACAGGGATTGAGTTGCGAACCACCGCCACCGGCCTTGTTGTGGGCGATTTCCGCATGGGGTCCAATGAGCGTCGCCCGGATCCTGTCACCAATGTCTGGGCAGATGGACCCACCAACTGGTTCCGCGTGCATGTTTTCAGGGCACTGGCCCAAAACGCGGCGTCAAGCATTCACAAGGGTGACCGCATCATTGTCGTGGGCAAGCTCAAGATCAGCACCTACTTGCGCAAGGATGGGACCACCGGCACCAATGTGGACATCGAGGCTGAAACCATCGGGCCGGATCTTCAGCTTGGCACCGCTCACTACGTCCGCGTCTCCAGTGCTCATCCTGCCGGTCGGGACTATTCAAGGAACGACGCCGGTCCCTCCAATGAGTCGCCACTCAATTCTGGCGGTGGGGGCGAGGATGGGCCCCTTCCTGACGACTCCTCCGATAGGGATGATCGTGGCGATGGGGACGGAGAGAACCACAACGCTGTTGACCAGGGTTCGGTTTCCGAGCATTCTGAAGAGCCAATGGATCCCGACGAAGCTCTGGAATCAGTGGGAGAAGGTGAAGTCCTGGACAGGGCCACGGGTGAGCTCATCGCAGAAGACGCACCCTTCTAGGGAGTCGTGGGCAAGTGCCCAAACCGTCGTGGCAGAATGGCGGGGTGACTTTGGAAAAGATGACATCCCGCCACCAGCCAAACAAAGCCTGCATGAGTGTGCGTGCAGTTGGCATGACGGCCCTGTTGGCGACGTCCATGATTCTTGGTGGGTGCTCTCTGCTACCCACGGCACAGGCCCCGGCAACCTCGGCCCCGGCAGCGGGCCCCACCACCGTTGCGCCAGAAGATGCTCCCTCGGCACCCGCCGAGACTACGGACGACACGCCCCCGGAGGCAAAGACGGCCGCGCAAGAACTGCAGGAAAAAGTCAGTGCTTCCCTGACAAGCCTCGCCGCCGGCACAAAATCGCCCAACCGTGAACAAATGATGCAGGCCATGATCGAGGCTGGCGCGGTTCAGGAAAACGTCGAGATTTCTGTTGACATCACGCCGACAGGACTCGCCGTGGACGCGATTGAAACTGCAACGTTGGTGGCTAAGGAATGCGTCGTGGGGCAGGTTCGCGGTGGAGAAGTAGCCGTCACGATTCTCCCCGTTCTCGCATCCGGACGTTGCTTTGTTGGAGACGTTCACTAGGTCGAATCAGTCCACGACTACCGCGTTCCTCACTTTCATGGTCGCGAATGTGGGATATATGGCTGCACCCACTAACCTTGGGGGTATGGCGGAATTTATTTATACAATGTCCAATGCCCGCAAGGCTGTTGGCGAAAAACTCATTCTCGACAACGTAAGCATGTCTTTCTACCCGGGCGCCAAGATTGGTGTCGTAGGGCCCAATGGTGCTGGTAAGTCCACCATCTTGAAGATCATGGCTGGCTTGGACACTCCCTCTAACGGTGATGCTCGCTTGAGCCCCGGCTACACTGTGGGCATTTTGCTCCAGGAGCCGCCGCTGAACGAGGAAAAGACCGTTCTCGGCAACGTCCAAGAGGGCGTCGGCGAGATCTACGCAAAGATCACCCGTTACAACGAGATCTCCGAAGAAATGGCCAGCCCCGATGCTGACTTCGACGTTCTTCTCGAAGAGATGGGCAAGCTGCAGGAAGCAATCGATGCTGCCGACGCTTGGGACATCGACTCCCAGCTGGAGCAGGCCATGGACGCACTTCAGTGCCCGCCGGGAGACTCAGACGTCACCGTCCTCTCCGGTGGTGAGCGCCGTCGTGTCGCCTTGTGCAAGCTCTTGCTGCAGAAGCCTGACCTGTTGCTCCTCGATGAGCCCACTAACCACTTGGACGCCGAGTCCGTGAACTGGTTGGAACAGCACCTCAAGAGCTATGCCGGTGCCGTTCTCGCCGTGACCCACGATAGGTACTTCCTTGACCACGTGGCCGAATGGATCGCTGAAGTAGACCGCGGCCACCTGTACCCCTACGAGGGCAACTACTCCACTTACTTGGAGAAGAAGCGCGCTCGTCTGGAAGTTCAGGGCAAGAAGGATGCCAAGCAAGCCAAGCGCCTCACCGAAGAACTCGATTGGGTACGCTCCAACGCCAAGGGCCGCCAGACCAAGTCCAAGGCTCGTCTGGCCCGCTACGAGGAAATGGCTGCCGAGGCTGACCGCACGCGCAAGCTCGACTTCGAAGAAATTCAGATCCCGCCGGGCCCGCGCCTTGGTGGCATTGTGCTCGAAGCCGACAACCTGAAGAAGGGCTTCGGCGACCGCGTGTTGATCGACGGCTTGACCTTCACTCTGCCTCGAAACGGCATCGTTGGCGTCATCGGCCCGAACGGCGTCGGCAAGTCCACGCTCTTCAAGACCATTGTTGGCCTGGAAGAGCTCGACGGCGGCACGCTCAAGGTGGGCGAGTCGGTCAAGATCTCCTACGCTGACCAGAACCGTGGCGGCATCGACCCTGACAAGACCCTGTGGGAAGTTGTCTCGGACGGCCTGGACTTCATCCAGGTCGGCCAGGTTGAAATGCCTTCCCGCGCCTACGTTGCAGCCTTTGGCTTCAAGGGTCCGGATCAGCAGAAGAAGGCTGGTGTGCTCTCCGGTGGTGAGCGTAACCGCCTGAACCTCGCGTTGACCCTGAAGCAGGGTGGAAACCTGTTGCTTTTGGATGAGCCCACTAACGACCTTGACGTGGAAACCCTCAGCAGCCTTGAAAACGCTTTGCTGGAATTCCCCGGCTGTGCCGTCGTGGTATCGCACGATCGCTGGTTCCTGGACCGAGTCGCCACCCACATCCTCGCTTACGAAGGCACCAATGAGAACCCGGCCAACTGGCACTGGTTCGAAGGTAACTTTGATTCCTACGAGGAAAACAAGGTTGAGCGACTAGGCACCGAAGGTGCACGCCCTCACCGCGTCACCCACCGCCGCCTGACCCGCGACTAACATCTCGGGCACGTAGGACCAACAAGATTGGCCGGTCTCCTCACGGGGGACTGGCCTTTCTTGTGCCTGCAGCTGCCCATAGTCAGGGCCTCGCTCGTGACTTACAGTTCCGGGATCAGCGGATGCCGAACCTCAGATAAATGGCCTAAGCCCGGTATTTTCCGCGAAAAGGCCCTTATGCTGGGAAAATGTCAGAGACACAGTCCAAGCCACGGGTCCATCGCTGGGTTTTCTGGCCAGCAGCCTCGATTGTTATTGTTTTCGCATCCTTTGCCATGATCGCCCCGGAGACCGCTGAGGCATTGTTCTCCGGAATTCAAAGCGCAATCGTCGGCTACTTTAATTGGTACTACGTACTGCTGGCCACCGCGCTGGTGATTTTTTGCCTGTGGCTCGGATTCGGCAAGTTCGGCGACATCAAGTTGGGCAAGGACGACGACGTACCTGAGTTCTCCCTCGGTTCGTGGTTTTCCCTGCTCTTCGCCGCCGGTATGGGTATCGGCTTGGTGTTTTACGGGGTCAGTGAACCTTTGAGTCATTACGCCACCCCGAAACCTGGAACCACAGGGACTCCAGGTGAGATTGCCCAGCAGGGCCTCTCTCAGACCTTCCTGCACTGGGGCGTCCACGCGTGGTCAATCTATGTGGTCATCGGACTGGCACTGGCCTACGCCATCCACCGACGCGGCCGGCCGGTATCAATTCGGTGGGCTCTTGAACCCCTGCTCGGGCGGAGGGTGCGTGGCGGGTTGGGAAACCTCATCGACGTCGTCGCCCTCGTGGGAACTATTTTCGGCGTGGCCACCTCCTTAGGGCTCGGCGTCTTGCAGATCAGTGCAGGACTGGAGAGCGCCGGACTGATCACATCCTCGATGTTCATCGACCTGGTCATCATTGCCGTGATCACCTGTTTCGTCTTGTTTTCGGTGCTTTCGGGTGTGGGGAAAGGTATGAAATGGCTCTCCAACACCAACCTCATCCTTGCTGGAATTTTTGTTGTCTTCCTGCTCGTGGTCGGTCCAACCCAATTCCTCCTACGTAACTTTGTGCAGTCCACGGGCAACTACCTGCAAAATTTCATGGGTATGGCTTTCAACGTCAGCGCGTTCTCCGGTGCTGAGGGCGAAGTCTGGCAATCGACGTGGACAACGTTCTACTGGGGATGGTGGATCTCGTGGGCCCCATTCGTCGGTATTTTCATTGCCCGGATTTCCAAGGGTCGAACTGTCCGCCAATTCGTTGCCGGGGTCATCCTTGTACCCACCTTGGTTACGCTGCTTTGGTTCAGCGTTTTGGGTGGCACAGCGCTTTACTCAGAGCTGTCGGGCAAGGGCGGGTTGGTGGGGCCGGACGGAACCGTTGATGCCGCCGGTGCCTTGTTTGCGACACTGGCGCAGGTACCCGCAGGCAGCCTGCTCACAGTCGGGGCAATCGTGATGATCGTCATCTTCTTCGTGACCTCAGCAGACTCGGGTGCCTTGGTCATGGGCATGATTGCCACCGGCGGTGATGTAGAACCAAAGAACTGGATCCGCATCTTCTTCACCTTGGCGACGTCGCTGCTGGCCAGCGCGCTACTTCTGTCCGGCGGCCTTGAGGCACTGAAAACAGCGGCGATCATCATCGCTCTGCCTTTCAGCGTGGTGCTGATCTTGATCTGCTGGTCCACTTATCTGGCGTTCTCCCGCGAGTCCCGGGCCTATGAAAAGGCTAGGCGCATGGCCTTCGTCGAGCACATCGGGGACTTCTACGGGTTGGAAGTCGAGGGGCCAAACCAGGATTCCCCGCTTTTGAACCTGCGTGCGCTCACCGCACGCTTGCGCGGTCGGCTTCCGGCAGAACAGCGCACTCGCATCGACCCGTTCGGCCACCATCCCCGGGATCAGCAAAGCACAGGCCCAACAGCAGCAGATGAACCTGCAAAACCGGATTCATAGCCCAAGGGCACAGTTGACAGAGCTAGTCTGTTTCAACGCCTTCGGGAACACGGATCATGCCTTCCTGGGCAACCGTGGCGACCAGTTCGCCGTCGCGGTTGAAGAAGCGGCCAAGATTCAGTCCCCGAGCCTCCGAAGCGCTGGGGGAGGCGGCCACATAGAGCAGCCAGTCGTCCACCTGCAGCGGGCGGTGCCACCACATGGCGTGGTCGAGACTAGCCACACTGATCCCGGGAGTTGACCAGCTGATGCCGTGGCGTCGCAGGGACGGCTCCAACAAGGTGTAATCACTGGCGTAGGCAAGCGCTGCGCGGTGCAGGTTCTGATCCTCCGGCATGGGACCGAGCGTCTTCAGCCACACGGCTTGGTGCGCAACATGCTCACCCTTGACGTCAAAGTAGATGTTGGCACCCACATGGCGGATATCGAAGGGCCGGTCGAAGGCCCACGCTCGTGCCACGGGGTGATCGATCCCGCCCAACAACTGGGCCGACGTCGGAAGTGTCTCAGGGGCGGGGATGCCCTCCGGCATAGTGTCCTGATGCTCAATGCCGCTATCCGGTCGCTGGAAAGAGGCGATCAACGACAGGATCGGCACCGACCCTTGGTAGGCGTGTGTACGCCGGGCCGAGAAGGATCGCCCGTCGCGCAGCCGCTGAACACCAAAGGTCAGGGGAGCGGCGGCGTCGCCCGGACGCAGGAAATAACCGTGCATCGAATGAACAAGGTGATCGCTGCTAACCGTGCGAGTCGCGGCAATCAGCGACTGCGCCAAAACCTGACCGCCAAAGAGACGGGGCCTAGGGGCGTTGGCATCGCCAAGGCCTACAAAGATGTCTTCATCCGTTTGGGCTCCACCCGCATCGGACAGTTCCAGGATGCGCAAAAGGGTTTCCATCGGGTCGCTGCTCTTAGGCGTCACATTCATAGACGTGACTCTATGTGTCGGCGGACCAAGCCACAAATAGGCGCTCCGGCAGGAATTCGCCAGATTGCGGCCAAAGTGATGTGACGTTGCAGACTTCGATTGGTGACGCCCCTGCGGCTTTGAGATGATGAAGGCATGGCATCAGGCATCCAAATTGCACAGCAAATCCGTTTCGGCGACATTGACGCGTACGGTCACGTCAATAACGTAGTTTTCCTGCAATATCTGGAGGATGCCCGCGTTCAGCTAACTTACGCCGAGTTACCCGGTGGTGGCACGTTCCAGGACCTAGTGGGCAACGATTTGTTCACCCTTGTGGGGCGGCACGAGATTGAATATCTCGCCCCCATCAGTTTCCGGCCCACGCCCATCTTTGTGAACATCTGGGTCACCAACATTGGCGGCTCAAGCTTCGATTTTGGCTACACCATCACCGAATCCGATTCCACAGTGCTCTATGCTCAGGCCGCAACGTCCATGGTGCTGGTCTCACGCACCACGGGCCGGCCGGTACGCCTGAGCGATGCGCAACGCACGGCGCTCGAAGCTTGGCTCGGGGACCCCGTACCGTTCAAACGCAGCACCGCACGCCCAAGCACTTCAATCTCCGCCGAAGGAACCCGCTGATGTCGACCGCCACACACACCGATGAATTGCTCTTGGATGACGCCGGAACAGTCGCTGATCTGCGCACCTTTGTCACGCGCGCCCGGACCGCGGACGACGGCGCCATCCGGCTTCAGGGGGCAGGTCACGTTCTCGCGGCGTACGTCTGCGTCATGCGCGCGAAACTCCTAGGGGAGGGCACGCCTACGATTCTTGGGCTGCGCACCATGGCGCTGGCAACGCCGTCGGACATTGATGTGACAGTGTCGCTGGCCTCGGTGGCCGACCGCCTGGCCCGCATGGAAGACGACGATCTTCGCCTTCCGGTGCCGCCCATGACGGTTCATGAATCGTGGGCCGGCGTCAGTGCACCGCGCAGCGCATGGGAAGAAGTCGGTACGGTATCGGCAGACGCCCTCATCGCCGTAGCAAAGGCCGGTGTGCAGGAAATCGGCCAGATCATCCCCGTCAACCCCGGGGCACTGTTGGTCAACAACATCCGCGCCTCCGTGTGGGGCCGCCCCATGGATGGCGTCCCAGGCGAGGTCCCGGGTGGTGCCGCATTTGCCGCTTACGCGCTTGGTTTCGTGGCCCCGGGCGAAAGCGCCACCATCTTCAGCTCGCATAAGTGGCTTCGCATCAGCACCACTCGCGGTCACATCCTGGTCCGCCCGAAGTCCGTACTTTAGGGTCTCGACAGGCTCGACCAGCGGCGTCTTAGGCCGAGTTGACCAGCGAGGCCGCCGCGCGTTCCAGATAGTCCCAGAGCGTGGCCTCGTGTAAGGGGGAGAGCTCCGCGGCGTCGACGCCCTTGCGCATGGCAATCAGCCAGTGGTCGCGGGCTTCGGGCGTGACAGCAAATGGAATGTGGCGCATGCGTAGACGCGGATGGCCGCGTTCCTCCAGGTACGTCCGCGGACCGCCCCAGTACTGTTCCATGAACAGCAGCATGCGCCGCTCGGCCGGGCCCAGATCTTCCTCGGGGTACATGGCGCGCAGAAGCGGATCGGCGGCAACGCCCTGGTAAAAGACATTGATGATCTTCTTGAACGTTTCATGCCCGCCAATTTGGCCATAGAACGTGTCCGAATAGTCGGCCGGCTGAGCGGGACTCTTGGACGAGGGCTGGATGTGGATTTGCTCGGAACTCATGATGTTTTTTCTATTCTGCTGACTCGGAAGGTTCGTTGGTGGTGGGAACGGACGACGCCGGTCCCGGAGCTGCGGCCGGAACGGCATCTTGCCTCGGGGTGCTGAGGGCGTCGGTGGCATCGGGGGAGTCTACGGCCGGGGGCCGGTAGCTGCCTTTTGAACGATTTCCCAGCCGGAGGATCTCACCATTGCGCAGGTACCAGAGTGTGCCGTCCTCGGCCAGAACACGAGTGATGCGCAGACCCACGGCCTCAACCGTACCGATGACCTCGCTGGTCTCGATGACGTCACCGATCCCGTACTGGTCCTCGATGGTGATGAAAATGCCAGCTAGGAAGTCGCGGATGAGCTGCTGGCAGCCAAAGCCGATGGCAATACCCACAACACCAACACTGGCCAGCAACGGGGCAATATCGATTTGGAACGCGATCAACACATAGAAGCCAGTCACCACGGCAACAACAGCGGTCACAATGGAATTCAGCAGCGAGCCGATGGTGCGGGCCCGCTGGACGCGGCGTTCGTTTTCCAGTCTCCGCATGACCGGGTCGATGTTGCGGAGTACCGGCGCAGCCCAACGCAACGACCGGTGTTCGATCATGGTGTTCTCCGACAGGGCACGCTTGACCACAATCCGGATCAGGTAGTGCAGCACAAGCCACACCAGTAGCCCAACGGCTATCGTGATGCCACTCAAGGCAAGGTGTTCAAGGATGCCGTCATTGGAGCCGACGAAAATATTGCTACCTAGCACGCGAAATTTACCCTGTGTCCGTTGGTGGTGGAATGAGAACTTTCTATCAACCCTAACGCCCGCTCCTGAGGGATTTAGTCCTCGGTGACGCTCAGCAGCCCTGGCTCATGCCGCACCGGGAAGTTCACGCTACGGGCGATGAAGCACTTTGCTGACGCCTCAGCGTGCAAGGAGAGGGCCAATTGCTCCGTTGCCGGGTCCGCGACCTGGATTTTTGGGTTCAGCACAACCGATTCAAATTGCCCGCTCCCGTCCCGGTTCATCACCATGGTCCCGGTGGCGGTGTCCTCGTACTGGGTGATGACGACCCCGTGCAGAACGGCGACGTGGAGATAGGACAGCATGTGGCACTGGGCCAGTGCGGTGACCAGCAGTTGCTCAGGGTTCCAGCGTTCTCGGTCGCCGTGAAAGGTCCTGTCCGCCGAGCCCAGCAAGAGGGGCAGACCTACGGCCGTGACGCTGTGGTCCCGGCCGTAGTCCCTATAGTTCGATGTCCCGGTTCCCGTGTTGCCGGTCCAGAGGACATTCACTTCATAGTGGTGTTGATTTAGCGCCATACTCCAGCATAGAGCGGAGGGCTCAGCTTGGTGTTTTGCAACGCTGCCGCGTAACCGTTGGCATATCCTGCCGCGGTGGGGTGGAAGGCCAGCGCTTCGAGCCCTGGGAGCGGTGGGATCAGCCAGCTGTCCCCTGAGGGGTAGCCGTGGCCGTCAAAGTAGCCGGTCACGGAAACAAACCGCGCACCGCTGTCCACAGCACTTTGCGCCAGAACTGCGTTGAGTTGGTCCACCGTCGCGTTGATCGTCGTCGCGAGGGGTGCCAATTGCGGCGGGAGGTTGCCTACCTCAAAGAGGTGCGGGTATCCCATGTACACAATCTGAGCCCTCGGAACCTTGGCACGGATGGACTTGGTCAGCCCCTTGACCTTTGCTGGCAACAAGGCCAGTTGAGCCTGTGCCTCTGCAAGGGCGCGCTGGCAATCGAGTGACGGGCTCAGGCAGGCAGCAGCAACTTGACCCGAGCCCACATCATTGCCGCCCACGGTCAGGCTGACGAGCCGTGTGGAGGTGGGAATCAATGAAACCTGGGTGAGGACCTGGTTGATCGTGGCGCCGTGACAGGCCAAATTCTCAAAAGAAAGTCCATTGGCAGTGGCGAAGACATCGCCGTAGCCGTAAGGGCTTTGGAGGCATGGGCGGCCTACAAAATCCCCGCCGGAACCTGCCGAGTACGAGTCACCGATTACGGTGTATGTGCCTGCCGGCGGCGGTGCGGCCGTTGCAGGGAGTCCGGAAAACCCAAAAATGAGGCCCCCGGAGACCACGGCTGCTGCGACTGTGCGCGCGGCCACTTTCCTGAATGTATGAGTTCTCATGGCCCGAAGCTACGCCCGGTGAGAATGCTCTGAATAGAGTGGTGAGTACTTGCTTTTCGCAGTACATGTTGGCCGCGTATTGGCCGTATGCCGTTTCGCGGCGCCGCCACATGGTGACGGCGCCGCGAAAATGGCACTAGCTGCTACTTGTCGCTGGCTTGGGCACGCAGCGCGCGGGCTACGCCGTCGCGGCTTTCAACCAGCAAGCGGCGCAGGGCAGGAGTCTCCCCGCCCAAGGTTCCAAGGAATTCATCTGTGGCATCCAGCGTGTCCTGCGAAACCAAGCCGGAGGGGTACAGGCCCGTGATGATCGTCGAGGCGCTCTCGTACGACCTGTCGTCCCAGATCCCCTGAACCGCGGCAAAGTACTTGGCAACGTACGGCTCAAGAAGGGAGTTATCCCAGACCTTGCCGAAACCGGTGATTGACGCGCGCTGGACGGCATTTGCACCATCACCGCGGACGACGACGGACTCCCACGTTTCAGCCTTAGCCTCGGCCGTGGAGATGGCGGCGTAGGCGGTGGCTGCCGCCAACTGACCGTTCTGGGTGTTATCGAGTGCCAGGGCAGCATCGATCGCTGCCGAATCGGCGCGGCCGCCGGCCACCAAGGACGTCAGCAGCTCCCAATTCATATCGGTGTCCAGGGTGAGTGAGTGAAGAACAACGCCACCATCCAACAATGCTTGCACAGTATCCAGCTGCTCGGCCGACTGGGCGCGGGCAGCGAAGGCCCTTACGAACTGGAGCTGTGCATCGGAGCCAGCACCTGCAGCTTGGGCCAAGGCCCACAACGAATCCGCGGCGGCGATGGCCGTGGCTTTCTGGTGTTCGGGCGCAACGTAGAGTTCCAGCGCCGTGGCCAGCTGGCGCAGAAGCACCATGATGACAGTGGAATCGCTCTCGTGCCCAACCGTGGCCAAGACAAAGTCCACGTACTCGCGGGCAGACGTTTCGCCGTCGCGCGTGGCATCCCAGGCCGAGGCCGAGACCAGGGTGCGGGGGAGCGATTCCTTGAAGTCCTTCAGGTGGGTCTTGGCCGTGGCCAGTGACTGGGCATCGAGGCGAATCTTGGCGTAGGCCAGATCATCGTCGTTGAGTAGAATCAGCGCCGAACGCTTCATGCCCACGAGTTCCGGCACGTCCGTGGAGGCACCGTCAACATCGAGCTCAACGCGGTGCGTGCGGACCAGCTTGCCGGCATCTTCGCCCTCAGTAGCGAGGTCGTAGAAGCCAACTGCCGCGCGGTGCGGGCGCAACGTCGGGTACTCGGCGATCGCGGACTGGAGGATCGAGAACGAGGTGATCACGCCGTCGTCCGATACCTCGATGGCAGGCTTGAACGTGTTCACGCCAGCTGTCTCGAGCCACATCTCGGTCCAGGCCGACAGGTCGCGGCCGCTGGCAGCCTCGAGCTCAACCATAAGATCGGGCAGTTCGGTGTTGCCCCAAGCGTGCTTGTCGAAGTAGGCGCGGACCCCGGCCATGAACTCTTCCTGCCCAACCCAGGCAACGAGCTGGCGTAGAACCGAGGCGCCCTTGGCGTAGGTGATGCCGTCAAAGTTGACCAGCACGTCCTCGAGATCGTTGATCTCGGCCTTGATGGGGTGGGTGGAGGGCAGCTGGTCTTGGCGGTAGGCCCAGCTCTTTTCCATCGAGGAGAACGAGGTCCAGGCGTCCACGTACTTCGTGTTTTCGGCCGCGGCCAGCGTGGACATGAATTCGGCGAAGGACTCGTTGAGCCAGAGATCGTTCCACCAGCGCATAGTCACGAGGTCGCCGAACCACATGTGGGCCAGCTCGTGCAGGATGGTGATGGCGCGGCGTTCCACCATGGCGTCGGTGACCTTGGAGCGGAACACGTAACTTTCCAGGAACGTCACGGCTCCGGCGTTTTCCATGGCGCCGGCGTTGAACTCAGGTACGAAGAGCTGATCGTACTTGGGGAATGGGTACGGGGTGCCGAACTGCTTCTCGAAGAATTCAAAGCCCTGACGGGTCAGCTCAAAGACATTCTCGGCGTCCATGAATTCCATGAGCGATTTCCGTGCAAAAACACCCAGCGGAATGATGCGGCCGTCGGAGCTGGTCAGCTCGCTGCGCACGTTCTCATAGGGTCCGGCGATCAGTGCGGTGATGTAGCTGGACATCGTCAGTGTGGGTTCAAAGTGCCACGTGGACTTGCCCTCGCCAGCGGATTCCGGGGCCGGTGTGGGGGAGTTGGAGATGACGTCCCAATGGGCAGGAGCCGTCACGTGGAAGGTGAAAACTGCCTTCTGGTCGGGCTGCTCAAACACGGCGAACATGCGGCGGCTGTCCGGCACTTCAAACTGGCTGTACAGGTACACCTCGCCGTCCGCGGGGTCCACGAATCGGTGCAGGCCCTCGCCCGTATTCATGTACAGCGCGTCGGCTTTGACGGTGAGCACATTCTCGGCGGCGAGGGTTGGCAGCTGGATGCGTACGCCGTCGGACACCTCGGCGGGGTCCAGCTCCACGCCGTTCAGGGTTACTTGGTGCACCTTGTCCGTCACCGCATCAATGAACGACGTCGAGCCCTCCTTCGCGCTGAATCTCACCGTGGTGGTGGAAGCGAAGGTGGTCTCGGATGTTGTCAGATCGAGGGTGACGTCGTAACTTTCGACGTTCAGAGTGGCCGAGCGCTCAATGGCTTCGGCTCGGGTCAGGTTCATACCAGGCAAGGTGATGCCTTCCGTTCGGGTTCGGATTGAACATGGCCGCAAGGCAGCAACAACGGCGTGCCCGGCGGTGGGTTGAATTGATTCTTTCAGGTTACTGCCAAGTAGCGGCGTGGTCATGTAGACGGGTCGAATTTGCGCCCCGCGTGGCGCTGGGCAAGGGTTAACTTAGATTTGTTTGTCTTGAAGTGGGGGAGTGGACGTTTATGGGGGACCAGGTACGCGAGGCGGCGGCGGAGAAACGGTATAACCGGCGGTGGCTCATTGCGGCCATCCTGGGGCCGCTGCTTCTGGGCGTTATGGCGGCGGGGTGGATGTTCACCGTTGCAGATAGATTGCCGGCTGAATTGGCCACACACTGGAACGGCAAGAACCACGTTGATGGCTATTCCTCGCTGTGGGTGATGGCTTTCATGACGGTGGGTGTGGCCGCCGGAACCGGGGCGCTCATCTCCGTCCTGGCCGTGGTTACTCGGGGCCAGTCGCTGCTGCTTGCACGGATTGGTCTGGGTGCCGGGGTGGCCCTTGCCGTCGCACTCACGGCCCTGATGGTAGCCATTGCTGCCGGACAGTTGTATCTGGTGGACGTCTCTCAGGCGAAGCTTTCCGGTCCCGTGATAGCCATAGGACTTGCCTTGGCATTCGTGGCTGCGGCCGGGGTGATCTGGCAATACCGGCCCGGAGAGGTGGACAGGACACAAAGCCCCGTGGTTGTGGCCATGAATGCCGGGGTCACCTCTATGGAGATGGCGCTTTCCGCGGCTGGCCACGAGCGGGCTGAGCGTGCGGAAACGCTGCGGATCAAGGTCTCCATGGGGGCTTGGGCCTGGGTATTGAGCGGGGGCATCGGCGGAATCGTTGCCCTGAGCACTTACTTTGTCTTTCCGCTACTGGCGCTCTTGGGCGTGGCTGTGGGCGCGCTGGTTTGGGTGTTTTGCCAGGGCACGGTGGTCATTGATCACCAAGGTGTCAGGGTGCTGGCCTCCGGTTTCTGGAAGGTCATGCCCTTGGAATGGAAGGAAATCGACAGGGCTGCAGTCGAAGACATCAAGGCCCTGGACTATGGCGGATGGGGCTACCGCAGCAACATCGGAAGCACCGGCTTCATCATGAACAGCGGACCCGCCCTAGTGATGGCAGGCGGCTTCCACCAACACTTCGTCATCTCCATGCCGAGCCTCGAGGTGGCGGGCGACGCGGCTGCCCTTGTCAACGCTTATGTTCACAACAAGAAAGTGAAAAAATAGATCCATGGCACCCGATGGCAGTCACGACTCCGCTACTGAGCGCCGCCTTGATGCCCGGGCGTTGCGGTTTGCCCTCATTTTCCCGGCTTTACTCTCGGCAGCTTTAGTCCTTGGCAGCGTGTTGATCAGCGCCCAACTGCCCGACGGCGTCGTTCTCCCCTTGGGCGGTGGTCCCGTGGCGGTACCTGTCTTTCTGTCGGTGGGGGTCGTCGCCATTATGGTGACGGGCGCCGGGCTGGGCAGCCAGGGAGCCCGAACCACCTTGCCCCGAAATCTGCGCCGGGTCCTGCTCGGGGTGGCCATGACCCTGCAATTATCGGCATTTACCCTCTTTGTCGCGGCACTTTTGGGCCAAGGGGCTCACGGCGGCCGGCCACCGGAACGAGTGGATGGATTTGTGCTCTTGATGGGATGCGGCCTTGCGGCAGCCATGGGTGTGGTCCTCGCACTGACGTTCAAGCCCGACGAGCAATGGACGCCCGCGGACGATCTCGCCTTGGCCCACATGATGGTGGATCAAAACGACCCCACCGAAGCAAACGACAGGCTGGGCTACTTCCTGCACCCAAGGAGTTCTGTCGTCCTGATGATCTTGCTGGCCGGCGTCTTTCCCGGAGCCTTCCTGGCGCTCATTTCACCGTGGCTCCTGCTGACAACGGTTCTTGCCGCCCTCCTCATGATTGCCTTGCTGTGCGCAACTGTCAGCGTGGACCGCACCCAGCTGGAGGTAAAACTGCTCGGCCTCATTCCGGTCCTCGTTGTGCCATGCCACTCCGTGGACGCGGCCGTGTCACTGGACATCGTCGCGCGGGACTACGGCGGGTGGGGCCCACGCAGGCACAGCGGTTCCGCCACGTTCCTTAGCTACTCGGGTGCCGCCGTCGTACTTCGGCTCGACGACGGCGGGAAGGCAGTGGTCAGCGCGCCGACCCTCGACGTCGCGGATGATCTCTCCGCCATCTTGAATCGCCGCGCGGGGAAAACGCCCCACCAGAGATAGCGGCCGAGCGGATCGGGCGGCCGTAATGTGGTGCAGCCTTCGGTAGGCTTGAGCCTGACGTAATCACCCGCACAGACGAAGGAATCCTCATGCGCGTTCACATCGCAACCGACCACGCCGGCATGGAGCTCAGCGCTCACCTCATTACAGCGCTTGCTGCCAAGGGCTACGAGATGGTGGACCACGGACCGCAGGCCTACGACGCCGAGGATGATTACCCTTCCTTCTGCATCAACGCAGCCTTGGCCGTGGTTGCCGATCAGGTCGCGGGCGTAGACGCGCTGGGTATTGTTCTGGGCGGTTCCGGCAATGGTGAGCAGATTGCCGCCAATAAGGTCAAGGGTGTTCGCGCAGCACTGGCATGGAACCTTTCCACAGCAAAGTTGGCCCGCGAGCACAACGACGCCAACGTCATTGCCGTGGGTGGACGCCAGCACAGCGTCGAAGAGGCCACCGAAATCATCGAAGCGTTCCTCGCCGAGCCATTCAGCGATGCCGAGCGCCATGTTCGCCGGATCGGCAAGATCGCCACGTACGAGACCACGGGCGACGTGGTCGAGTAATTTTCGCTTTGAACACTATTGCTGTGAACTATTTTGCTTTGAATGCAGGCGTCCTGATGCTGCCGGGCCCAAGCGGTGGATCCAATGCCTGAGGGGCATTCGGTCCATCGCCTGGCCCGGCAGTTTCAGGACGTTTTTGGTGGCACCACCTTGGCTGTTTCAAGTCCACAGGGCAAGTTCACTGCCGGCGCGTCCCGGCTAGACGTTCACATTCTGGAACGCGCCGAGGCCCACGGTAAACAAATGTTTCTTTACTTTTCGAACGATCTCGTGATGCGGGTTCACCTCGGGTTGTACGGGGCATGGGACTTTGGTGGCGACTCCACCTTTACCGGTGCCTCAAGCATCGGGGCCCCACGCCGGATCGGTGAGCGGGAAGTAGCCGGGGATCCAGAGGGGGACTTTGCCGGACCGCCGGAACCCAAGGGCGCGGTGCGCGTACGCCTTGTTTCAGATCACGGCTGGGCGGATCTTCGCGGACCCACGGCATGCGAGGTCATCACTCCGGCTGAAGCCGTTGTGGCACGAAGGAAATTAGGTCCGGATCCCCTGAACAACGGGGCTGGTGATGCCGAGGATTTTGTACAACGGATTTGTAAAAGTGCCACCTCCATTGCCCTGCAACTCATGAAGCAGGACGTGCTGGCAGGAGTTGGCAATGTCTACCGAGCCGAGACGCTGTTTCGGCTCGGCCTGGATCCGCTGCTTTCGGGCAAGAACCTGCAACGCGAAGAAGCAACGGAGCTGTGGCGCGATATTGCCCGCATCATGGCCGACGGAGTCCGCGACGGCCGCATCATCACCACCGAGTTGGCCGATAGACCCTCCGGAACGGGCGTAACGGTGGGCTGCAGCTTTGGCGCTGGTGACGGTCTGCCGGCTCGGCCCAACGCGCCCGTCCCGGTCGAGGATGCGCATTACGTATACAAACGTGAGGGCTTACCCTGCCGACATTGCGGCACTGAGATCGCCATGAAGGAGCTGGGCGGGCGAAAACTGTACTGGTGCCCGTCCTGCCAAAGTCGTTAGTTAGGGAAAATTTCGAGGCTGAGTACTTCTCGATTTGCGGGAGCGCCAAAGTCGTTGATAAGGTTACGGAGTTGTTCGGCCGCAAGCCGAATTGCAGGGCTCCAATTAGCAGCAAAATTGGGGGCGTAGCTTAATGGTAAAGCCTCAGTTTTCCAAACTGATGACGCGGGTTCGATTCCCGTCGCCCCCTCCAATTTTAATGGAAATCCCCGGTCAACTGGCCGGGGATTTTCTGTTTAACCACCGCCGACCCGACCCCACGTCAGAGGTGCGGCTCACGCCTAGGGGAGCGGCGCCGTCGTGCAGTGAAAACGGCAGCATTAATACTCAGCCAGCCAGCGCGCATCCGCCACGGATGGGCCGATTGTGCATCTGGCAACTTTTGCCCGTAGACTGTTGCGGGCACTACGGGGCGTAGCGTAGTGGCTAGCGCGCCTGCTTTGGGAGCAGGAGACCGCAGGTTCGAGTCCTGTCGCCCCGACTTCAGCATTATCCGGTTCACGTTTGGTCAGTGACTGCCCATGTGCTGGGCCTAATAATCCATCAACAGACCATCAGGAGTACCACGCTGTGAAGAGCGCTGTCGAAAACCTCACACCCACTCGTGTAAAGCTCGATGTTGAGGTTTCCTTTGAGGAATTGAAGCCCAGCATTGCCGAGGCTTATAAGACGATTGGTACCCAGGTTCAGGTGCCTGGTTTCCGTAAGGGCAAGGTCCCGAACACGTTGATCGATCAGCGCGTTGGCCGTGGCTACGTTCTGGAAACCGCTATCAACTCCGGCCTCAACGGCTGGTACCAGGAAGCTGTTGTCGAGAACAAGCTCACCCCGCTGAGCCGTCCCGAGGTTGAAATCACTGAAGTTCCGGACCCGTCCGGCACCGATGGTGTTGTCAAGTTCCACGTTGAGCTGGACATCCGCCCCGAGATCGAACTGCCGGACTACGCCGGCATTGAGGTTGAGGTTGCTGCTGTTGAGGCTTCCGACGAGGACACCGACAAGGCTCTTGACGAGCTGCGCGGCCGCTTCGGAACGCTGAAGGCTGAGGACCGCCCGGCTGCCGATGGTGACTTCCTCACCATCAACATTGATGCCAAGATCGACGGCGTTGAGGTTGACTCTGCTGCTGACCTTTCCTACCAGGTCGGCGCAGGCAACATGCTTGACGGTCTGGACGAGGCTGCAACCGGCCTGTCCGCTGGCGAAGAAGCAATCTTCAACACCAAGCTCGCCGGTGGCGAGCACGCAGGTGAAGAAGCACAGGTCACCGTCAAGGTCACCTCCGTGAAGGTTCGCGAATTGCCCGAGGCAAACGACGACTTCGCTCAGCTGGCTTCCGAGTTCGACACCATTGCCGAACTGAAGGAAGACTTGGCCAAGCAGGCTGCCGAATCCAAGACTGTTGAGCAGGGTGTTGAAGCCCGCGACAAGGTTCTGGAGAAGCTCGTTGGTCTCGTCGAGGTTCCGGTTCCGGAATCCGTCATCACCGAGCAGCTCGAGCAGCACTTCCGCCCCGAGAACTCACACGGTGAAGATCACGACTCCGAAGAGCACCGCGCCGAAGTCAAGGAAAACACCGAGAAGGCCTTCCGCAACGAGATCATCCTCGATGCTATTGCCGACAAGGAAGAGATCAGCGTCAGCCAGGCTGAACTGATCGACTACATCGTTTCCTCCGCCAGCCAGTACGGCATGGAACCGAACCAGTTCGCGCAGATGCTCGATTCTTCCGGCCAGGTCAACATGATCGTTGGCGAAGTCCGCCGTCGCAAGGCACTTGCCGCTGTTCTGGGCAAGGCTTCCGTCAAGGACTCCGAGGGTGCAGCAGTGGACCTGACCGACTTCGTATCAGTTGCTTCCGAAGAAGAAGAAATTGTTTCCGAGGACGAGGTCATCGAGCCCACAGCAGTGACCGATCCGGGCGAAGTCCGCATCTAATTGCTTCCCCTTACAGGGTAAAAGAGATCTAAAAGCCGTTGCTGGTTCCTTTTCGAAGGAGCCAGCAACGGCTTTTTCTTTGCCCTTCACGTTGCCCCTCTCGTTGCCACGACATTGCTGTTTTATTCCCCGCTGCGCCGCTTCTTCGGTGATCGTGCGCCTACAGCGAACAGTGTCCTGATGGGCGCCAAAGCGCCGTCGAAAAGGGCTACTGTCCAAGTAGTGAACATTAGTGATGGTCACGCTGGGCAAGCTCAGCGAGCCACACGAAGGAGAGGTAAACCCACCATGGCACAGCACACCACCCCCACGATGGCTAGCGCGGACCCGTCCGGCTCGGACCAGTACATCTACAACCGCCTGCTCAAAGAACGCATCATTTGGTTGGGTTCAGAGGTTCGTGACGACAACGCCAACCTGATCTGCTCGCAGCTGTTGCTGCTCTCGGCCGAAGATCCTGAGAAGGACATCTACCTTTACATCAACTCACCCGGTGGATCCGTGACGGCCGGCATGGCCATCTACGACACCATGGAGTTCATCCCGAACGACGTCGTAACTGTCGCCACCGGGCTGGCAGCGTCCATGGGGCAGTTCCTGCTCTCCTCGGGCACCAAGGGCAAGCGCTACGCGACACCCAACGCACGCATCCTCATGCACCAGCCTTCAGGCGGAATTGGTGGAACGGCGTCGGACATTAAGATCCAGGCCGAACTGATCCTGCACATGAAGAAGGTCATGGCCGAGCTGACAGCAGAGCAGACCGGCCAGACCGTCGAGAAGATCCTTGTCGACAATGACCGCGACAAGTGGTTCACCGCAGCGGAAGCCCTGGAATATGGCTTCTTTGACAAGATCTCCCGTCATGCAGGAACCGTTGCCGGTGGCGGCGGAACCAACGCCAAGTAAAAGCCGAAGAAAAAGATTTCAGGAGTAAACCGATGACTTACAACTTTGGCAGTACAGCATTTGGCCACACTGCCGGCAACCTTCCTTCTAGCCGCTACGTGCTGCCTCAGTTCGAGGAGCGCACGCCTTACGGCTTCAAGCGCCAGGACCCGTACACCAAGCTCTTCGAGGACCGCATCATCTTCCTCGGCGTGCAGGTTGACGATGCCTCGGCCGACGACGTTATGGCGCAGTTGCTCGTGTTGGAAGCTGACGACACCGACCGCGACATTACCTTGTACATCAACTCACCCGGTGGATCGTTCACGGCCATGACGGCCATCTACGACACCATGCAGTTCATCCGCCCGGAAATCCAGACGGTCTGCCTTGGCCAGGCGGCGTCAGCTGCCGCTGTCCTGTTGGCCGCTGGTGCACCTGGCAAGCGACTGGCACTGCCGAACGCTCGCGTTCTGATCCACCAGCCATCCCTCTCCGGCGGTCAGGGTGGACAGGCCTCTGACCTGGAAATCCAGGCCAACGAGGTCATGCGTATGCGTGAATGGTTGGAGAACACCCTTTCCGATCTCTCCGGGCGCACGCCTGAGGAGGTCAGCAATGACATTGAGCGTGACAACATCCTCACGGCAGCCCAGGCCAAGGACTATGGCCTGATCGATGAGGTTCTGGCGCCGCGCAAGATGAAGGCTGCGGCCATCACCCGCTAATACGGTTGAATTAAACGCCGGAACAGGAAAATTCCTGTTCCGGCGTTTACCTTCCACTCAATGTCCATGCTGTGGCCTAGAGTGGAATTAAGTTTGTACGACGTTCCTAGCACCAGCTGTGGAATGCATAAGGTTTAGGGTAACTTCGCCGTTGGCGGGTTAGTCGCGGAAGGACACATCAATGGCCAGGATGGGCGAAAGCACCGATCTGCTGAAGTGCTCCTTCTGTGGGAAAAGCCAGAAGCAGGTTCGCAAGCTGATTGCGGGCCCCGGTGTGTACATCTGTGATGAGTGCATTGAGTTATGCAACGAGATCATCGATGAGGAGCTGTCTGAGGTAGCCGAGCTCGACTCCTTCGAGCTCCCCAAGCCGCGGGAAATCTTCGACTTCCTGCAGGAATACGTCATTGGTCAGGAACCAGCCAAGCGATCGCTGGCCGTGGCTGTTTACAACCACTACAAGCGCATCCAGTCCGGTCACGCCGTCAAGAGCACCACCATTTCCGGTGGCGTGCACGATGAAGTAGAAATCGCCAAGTCCAACATCTTGCTGGTAGGACCCACCGGTTGTGGCAAGACCTACTTGGCGCAAACCTTGGCTCGGCGTTTGAACGTCCCGTTTGCCGTTGCCGACGCCACCGCGCTCACCGAGGCTGGCTACGTGGGCGAGGACGTTGAAAACATCCTGCTCAAGCTCATCCAGGCAGCAGACTTTGATGTCAAGAAGGCCGAACAGGGCATTATCTACATCGATGAGATCGACAAGATTTCGCGCAAGTCCGAGAACCCCTCCATTACCCGTGACGTGTCCGGTGAGGGCGTGCAGCAGGCGCTACTGAAGATTCTCGAAGGAACGGTTGCCTCAGTTCCGCCCCAGGGTGGCCGGAAGCATCCGCACCAGGAATTCATCCAGATCGACACGACGAACGTGCTCTTCATTGTGGCCGGCGCCTTTGCCGGACTGGAAGAGATCATTGGTTCACGCGCAGGCAAGAAGGGCATCGGCTTCGGCGCCCCGCTCAGTGCACTCAAGCAGACCGAGGCCAGCTACGCCGACGTCATGCCGGAGGATCTGCTCAAGTTTGGCCTGATTCCCGAATTCATTGGCCGCCTGCCGGTCATCACCACCGTGACGCAGCTTGACCGCACGGCCTTGATTCAGATCCTCACCGAACCCAAGAACGCTCTGGTCAAGCAGTACCAGAAGATGTTCACGCTCGACGGCGTTGAGCTTGAGTTTGATGACGAGGCTCTTGCTGCGATTGCCGATCTGGCATTAGTTCGGGGAACAGGAGCCCGTGGCTTGCGGGCCATCCTCGAAGAGGTCCTCCAGCCTGTCATGTTCGACCTGCCGAGCAGGGAAGACATCGCAACAGTCGTCATCACCGCAGAAGTTGTGGGCAAGAAAGCCGAGCCCACCTTGATCCCGCACGAGGTTGTTGCCAAGCGCCGGAACAAGTCCGCCTAACATTCCCTTCTTCCGGAATAGTTTTTAGCGCCTTGCCGTTGGAACAAGGGAAGAGGCTTCGCCTCGATCCGTCATTGGAATCCATGCTCTACCAAGGAGTTTTTTCGTGTCTGAAACAGCTTTAAACGCCACCGAAACAGCCGACTTTTGGTTTGACCCCACCTGCCCCTTCGCTTGGGTCACCTCGCGCTGGATCGGCGAAGTGGAGCAGGTTCGCGATATCAAGGTGAACTGGCACGTCATGAGCCTGTCCGTGCTGAACGAGAATAACGATTCCCTCCCTGAGAAGTACAAGGCACTCATGGCAAATGCTTGGGGACCCGTTCGTGTCATCATTGCGGCTGTCCAGGAGCACGGCGAAAAGGTCATCAAGCCCTTGTACGACGCGATGGGGACGCAAATCCACAACAACGGGAACAAGGACATGGCCGACGTTGTCGCCAAGGCCCTTGCTGAGACGGGTTTGCCCGCAGAACTGGCCGCAGCTGCCACGACTGACACGTACGATGTAGCACTGCGCGCCAGCCACGCAGAAGGCATCAGCAAGGTGGGCCAGGATGTGGGCACCCCCATCGTGGCCTTCAACGGCACCGCGTTCTTTGGACCCGTCATTACCCGGATCCCGCGCGGTGAGGAAGCCGGCAAATTGTGGGACGCTACCGTCACGCTGGCCAGCTTCCCGTACTTCTTCGAGATCAAGCGCAGCCGCACCGAGGACCCGCAGTTCGGCTAAATAGCAGTGATTTCAATGGTCATGGGCAGGTGGTGAAAATTCTTGAGAATCTTTCCCACCTGCCCTTGCGTTTGCCTTACACACGGGCGCATACTTGTTCTTACCCAATCCGCCAAGGAAAGGGCTGATAGGTACTAAAAAATTCAGTGACCGAACTTATCTGATCATCGAGAACCGTTTCGACGGGACTCAAAAAAGGGTTCGTTAGCACCGGTGACGCGGTGAAAGTCCTGAAAATCATTAGCACCCACCAGACCGCGAACGTCACCACGCGGCATGAAAGTCGAAGCCCCACCGACGGCTATTAGCCGATGGGGCTTCCCCTTTGCCCAAAAACTGGGCTTCGCCCAAAAGCAAGCGGCCCACGGGATGCAGCCGTTCACCCAGTCTTCACCCCGGCGTTTCCGCAACGCTCTGCCGTGGCAACCTTCGCCGGTCATGGTTGAGGAGTGAAGGTTGCCATAGTTGCTGAATCGTTCCTGCCCGAGATGAATGGGGTCACCCATTCACTGCTGAAAATCTTGCAACACCTGGATGCGCGCGGGGATCAAGTATTGGTCATCGCCCCATCCACGCTTGAAGACGCTCCCCGTGTGGTGGAAGGTGCGACCGTCAGGCGGCTGCCTGCGGTTCCCCTTGCCGGCTACCGGAACATCCGGATCGCCGTCGGCGGGGTGGCGCGTGTGAAGACCCTGTTGGCCGAATTCAATCCGGACGTTGTCCACTTGGCCTCGCCGTTCGTTCTTGGATGGCGTGCCGTCAGAGCTGCGGCGGCGTTGGGCATTCCCTCTGTGGCCGTGTATCAAACGGACGTCCCCGGGTACGCGGCCAAATATGGCATGCCATTCCTAGAAAATTGGGCGTGGCAGCGCGTGGAACGGATCCACACGACCGCCACGAAAACACTGGTTCCCTCGACCGACTCGATGCAGAAACTGCGGGGCCACGGCATTCCGCGAGTTGAACTCTGGCGACGAGGAGTGGATATTGAGCGCTTTCATCCCGGAAAACGCAGCGTTGAGTTTCGCCAAAAGGTAGCTCCGCAGGGGCAGAAGATCATCGGCTATGTTGGGCGCCTCGCGCTCGAGAAGCAGGTTGAGGATCTGGCCGTCTTGGCGTCCATCCCGGACACCCGGCTCGTCATTGTCGGCGACGGGCCACAACGGGAGTTCCTCGCGTCAATCCTGCCGAACGCCTACTTCACGGGATTTCTGGGCGGAGACGAGCTGGCCACTGCCATGGCCTCCTTCGATCTCTTTGTTCATCCAGGCGAACTCGAGACCTTTTGCCAAACTATTCAAGAGGCCATGGCAAGTGGTGTCCCCGTGGTGGCCACGGGCCGTGGTGGGCCCGTGGACCTGGTGGATTCCTCCCGCACTGGCTGGCTCTACGCCCCGGGCAACTTGGCCCAATTGCGGGCCTACGCCATGGACCTTATAGGCGATGACTCCAAACGCGCGGCCTTTTCCGCCGCGGCATTCCAGCAGGTCCAAGGACGCAGCTGGCACGTTGTGTGTGAGCAGCTGATGGACCTCTACACCCAAGCCATTGCAGACCACCCGCGGCTTCCGGCCGCCCTGAAAGGAATCAAATGAAAATTTCAGTCATCGGCGCGGGTTACCTTGGCACCGTCCATGCGGTCACTCTCGCGCATATGGGCCACGATGTCATCGGTCTCGACACGGATGCCGCACGGATTGCGCAGCTGTCCAACGGCACTGCACCTTTCCACGAACCTGGCCTTGCCGAATTGCTCAAGGAAGGGCACGACGGCGGTCACCTCACGTTCACCACCGACCCGGCGGAGCTGGCCGATGCCGAGGTTCATTTCCTGTGCGTCGGCACCCCGCAATCCAAGACTGCCAACGATTCTGACCTGTCTTTCCTTCGTTCAGCCATTGAGTCGCTGCTGCCCCACCTGCACTCCGACGCCCTGGTTGTGGGCAAGTCGACCGTGCCGGTAGGAACGGCAGGCGTGGTTGAGTCGATGATCTCGGCGACCGGTGCGGTGTTGGCGTGGAATCCGGAATTCCTGCGGCAGGGCACCGCCGTCAAGGACTCGCTGGTTCCCGACAGGCTGGTCTACGGAATTGCCGAGGGTGAGCGAGGCGCCAAAGCCGGGGCCATGCTCGACGCCGTCTACGCGTCACTGCTGGAACGCGGGACCCCGAAGGTGGTCACCAACTTTGCCACGGCCGAACTGATCAAGGTCTCGGCGAACGCGTTTTTGGCCTTGAAGCTTTCCTACATCAACGCGGTTGGTGAGTTTTGCGAGCAGGCGGGGGCCGACGTCGTACAGCTTGCCCAAGCACTGGGGCACGATGACCGTATCGGGGGTAAGTATTTCCATGCCGGGATCGGATTCGGGGGAGGCTGCCTGCCCAAGGATCTGAGGTCCTTCCGGGCGCAGGCTCAGAGTCACGGTGTCGACTCCCTCGATGAAATGTTCTCGCTTGTCGATGGCATCAATGCCGATGCGCGATACCGCACGGCGGAGACAGCCGTGCGGCTATGTGGCGGCTCGGTGGCAGGGCGGCGCATCACAGTCCTTGGCGCTTCCTTCAAGCCGCACACGGACGATATCCGTGATTCGCCGGCGCTGGATGTGGCGGCCCAGCTAGCGTCGCAGGGCGCGCACGTGACCGTCAGCGATCCCCAGGCGGCGGACACTGCCTGGCTGCAATTTCCACAGCTTGCCTTTGAGCGAGATGTGACAGTAGCGCTGAACGGAGCCGAGCTGGTGCTGCTACTGACCCAGTGGCCCGAATTCACCACCATGGATCCCGCTCAGGCGGCCGCTCTGGTTCAGCGCCCGGTGATCCTCGATGGGCGCAACGCCCTTGACGCCGTCGCCTGGCAGAGTGCCGGATGGGACTACCACGGGATCGGGCGCGCTGGTTTGGGCAGCACCGCGACATCACGGGCCACCGTCTAGGATGCAGTGATTGCTCAGGCGCCGGGCCGGTACATTGCCCTCGGAGACTCATTCACGGAAGGGGTCGGCGATGTCAGCAACCGCCGGCCCAACGGTGTTCGGGGATGGGCCGACAGAGTTGCGGAGGGACTGGCTAGCGACTGTCCAGGATGGGAATACGCAAATCTTGCCATCCGCAGCAAGCGGCTGCGGCACATCATCGCCGAGCAGCTGGAGCCTGCCGTCGCGATGAAACCCACGCTCATCACGCTTTATGCTGGCGGCAACGATGTCATGGACTTTGGGACAAAAATCGCTGACATTCTGGCCGACTACGAAGTCCTTGTAGCCGAGCTGGTGCAGACCGGCGCAACGCTTGTCCTGTTCACCGGCTATGACGTGGAGGTGTCGCCGATCCTGAGCCCTTTGCGGCGCAAAAACCATGCCTACAACGACGGCGTTCGACTCATCGCCGCGAAGTACGGCGCCATCCTGGTGGACTACGCCAGTTTCTCCGCCTACGCGAACTCCCGTATGTGGGCGCCGGACCGGCTCCACATGTCCAAGGCCGGGCACAAATACCTCGCCTCAAGGCTGTTGGACATCCTGGAAGTACCGCATGGGATCACGCATAAGACGAAGCACCGGGCACCCACCATCACTGCGAAACAGTGGGTGCGTGAACACCACGCATGGGTTACCGAATGGGTGCTGCCCCTCGTGGGACGCAAGCTGCGCGGCACCACCCTTGGCGATTCCCTGAGCCCCCGCTGGCCCGAGCCAGTGCGGGTGCCGCCGAAGAAGGGCCTCAAGAAGCTGGCGGGCAAAATCCCCGATGCTCGCTCAGATATGGGCCATTATTCATGAACGCTCGCTCACATGATGTGCAGGAGCGTTGTCCGAAAACGCCCCGTAAGAGAGCGAGCGTTGGAAACAGGCGTGGCCGCCACCTTGAATAGGTGACGGCCACGGTGAGCAGTTGAGAACTCTGGCCAGAACCGCTTAGGCCTGAGCTGGCTCCTCAGCCGGCGCAAGCTCGACGTCGGACACGGTGAGTTCGCCCTCGCCCACGGCAACCGTGAGCTCCAGGGCGTTCGCCGCGGCCTTGAGGTCACCCAAACCGGCCGTCAGCTGCGCGGCCTGGACCTCGCCAGCGGTGACCGTTGCGGAGATGACCTGGGTGCGTTGCTTGACCTTAGCCTCGGACTTGGCCTTGCGGATGCCGCTCAAGGCGTCCCCGACCGTCGCGAGCAAGGTGGTGTCGCCGTCGTCCACGGCAACTGCGGACGGCCACGGTGCACGGTGCACCGAACCGGTGCGCCACCAGCCCCAGACCTCTTCCGTCGCGAACGGCAGGAAGGGCGCGAACAAGCGCAGCAGCGAATCAAGGGTCGTGGCCAGGGCGGCCAGCACGGATGCCTGGCCTTCCTCGCCGCTGGCACCGTAGGCGCGGTCCTTGATGAGTTCAACGTAATCGTCCGTGAAGTGCCAGAAGAAGCTCTCGGTGAGCTGCAGGGCGCGGGCGTAGTCGTACTTTTCAAAGGCGGCTGTCGACACGCGGACAACTTCTGCCAGCTGAGCCAAAACGGCGCGGTCCAGGGGGTTCGTGATGACGGCGTTGTCTGCCGTGACGACGTTTGCCTCGGTTGCACCAAGGTTCAATACGAATTTGGAGGCGTTGAGCAACTTGATGGCCAGACGGCGGCCAATCTTCATCTGCGCAATCTCGTAGGCCGTATCGGCGCCGAGCTTGGCGGAGGCTGCCCAGTAGCGGACGGCGTCGGCGCCAAAATCGTTGAGCACGTCGGTGGGGACCACCACGTTGCCCTTGGACTTGGACATCTTCTTACGGTCCGGGTCAAGGATCCAGCCGGAGATGGCCGCATGCTTCCACGGTGCGTTGCCCTGAAGGGCGTCGGCGCGAACGGCGGAGGAGAACAGCCAGGTGCGGATGATGTCGTGGCCCTGGGGACGCAGATCGAAGGGGTAAACCTTGCCGAACAGGTCCTCGTCCTGGCTCCAGCCGCCCACAATCTGCGGGGTCATGGAGGAGGTGGCCCAGGTGTCGAGCACATCGGCGTCGCCAACGAAGCCACCGGCAACGTTGCGCTGCTCTTCGGAGTAGCCCGGTGCCGCATCGGCGGCGGGGTCAACCGGGAGCATTTCCGAGGTGGGCAGGATGGGGTGATCGTAGTCCGGGTTAGCGTCGGCATCCAACGGGTACCAGACGGGAACCGGCACGCCGAAGAAGCGCTGGCGGGAAACTAGCCAGTCACCGTTCAGGCCGGAGATCCAGTTGTCGTAGCGTGAGCGCATGAACGCCGGGTGGAATTCAATTTCCTTGCCGCGGTTGATCAGGCGTTCGCGGCGTTCCTCGTCGCGGCCACCGTTACGGATGTACCACTGGCGGGAGGAGACGATCTCCAGGGGCTTGTCGCCCTTTTCGAAGAAGTTCACGGGGTGCATGATCTTCTTGGCTTCGCCGTCGAGCAGCTCGGCCTCGCCCAGCATGGCAACGACGCTTTCCTTGGCGCTGAAGACGGTCTTGCCGGCGATGGCTGCGTAGTTCGCGCGGCCTTCTTCGGTGGTGATCCACTCGGGGGTCTCGCCGAGGATGCGGCCGTCGCGGCCAACGATGGCGCGGGTGGGCAGCTGCAGTTCACGCCACCAGGTGACGTCGGTGAGGTCACCGAAGGTGCAGACCATGGCGATGCCGGAGCCCTTGTCGGCCTTGGCCAATGCGTGGGCACGGACCTCAACCTCAACGCCGAATAGGGGAGAGGTGACCTTCTTGCCGAAGAGCGGCTTGTAACGCTCGTCGTCGGGGTTAGCTACAAGAGCGGAGCAGGCGGCCAACAACTCGGGACGCGTGGTCTCGATGTAAATCTTGGTGCCATCTTCGGCGAAGAACGGGTAGCGGTAGTACGCGCCAGCAACTTCGCGGTCTTCTAGCTCGGCCTGGGCAACGGCCGTACGGAACGTGACATCCCACAGCGTGGGGGCCTCGGCCATGTAGGCGTCGCCAGCTGAAAGGTTCTCCAGGAAACCACGCTGGGACACTGCACGCGAGTGGTCGTCAATGGTGCGGTACGTCAGATCCCAGTCAACCGAGAGGCCCAGAGTCTGGAAGAGGTGCTCAAAGACCTTTTCGTCCTCGACGGCCAGCTCTTCACACAGCTCGATGAAGTTCTTGCGTGAGACGACGTCGAAGTCACGCTGGTTCTTCGCCGGAGTTGCCGGCGGACGGTAGCCGTCTACGTAGGTGTAGGTGGGATCGCAGCGAACACCGAAGTAGTTCTGCACACGACGCTCGGTGGGCAAACCGTTGTCATCCCAACCCATGGGGTAGAAGACGTTCTTGCCGTTCATGCGCTGGAAACGGGCCAGCACATCGGTCTGCGTGTAGGAGAACATGTGGCCCACGTGCAAGGAACCGGACGCTGTGGGCGGGGGAGTGTCAATGGAGTACACCTGCTCCCGCGTGGTCTCACGGTCAAACTTGTAGGTGCCTTCGTCAAGCCAGCGCTTGGTCAGGGACTCTTCAAGCCCCTCCAAAACGGGTTTGTCGGGAACGTTGCTTGTGGTGGGTGCGGGCGTGTCTGTGCCCGGAATGTTTTCAGCCATGGCTCAAGTCTTTCATGAGTTGCCCCGGAAGCAGGATTTTGCAGGATAATGGAGCCCGTGAGAATTCCTGAGAGCGCGCAGCAACTGTGGCAAACGGCGGGGTTGGCGTGGGCCGATGTGGTCCCCGAGCCCGAAAGTTCCGACTATTGCGCCCACACCCTGACGCTCGCTGGGCGCCCGGCCGTGTTTCGCGTCGCCAAGACCACGCCCACCAAAGTTGGGCAGTTCGTGACGCTCTGGCAGCGCTCGGCCCAGGGGCCCATTCGCCCCTATGACATGTCCGACGGCGTTGCCCTGTTTGTCATCCAGGCTGGCGTTGGCGCGGGGCTGGGAATGTTCGTGTTCCCGGCACATACCCTGGCTCACCAAGGGGTGGTGTCCATCGACGGCAAGGGTGGCAAGCGAGCCATGCGGGTCTACCCGCCCGACGTTGAGACCACCAGCGCCCAGGCCCGGCGCACTCAGAAATGGCAGTGTGAGTACTTCCTGCCGCACGATGCCAGCGTGGCGCGGGTCAGGGAGCTGTACTCGGCCTGACCCGACCACCGGATCCGCCGAAAATTATGCGCTGAACTCGTGCCGGGTTTTGCGCAAAAACGTTTATGCGCAGAACCCCATGCGAGCTCAGCGCATAAATTCAGTCGACTGAGCATATGCGCAGAACTGGCGGTCGATTTGACGCATAAGTTCGCGGTTTCATCCGGAGATGGCTAGCGGCGGGACTATGCTGCAACTATGGGCACAGTGCGGATTTTGCGTGTGTATGAGGAACCGGAGCCGGGGGAGTATCGCGTTCTCGTGGACAGGTTGTGGCCGCGTGGGGTCAAGAAGGACAGCATTGACCTCTGGCTCAAGGAGATCGCGCCCAGCACGGAGGTCCGCAAGTCCTTTGGCCATGTGGCGGAGCGCTTTGAGGCCTTCGAACGTGACTACACGCAGGAACTCACGCACAATCCAGAAGTGCAGCAGCTGCGCGAGCTCATCGAGGCCCACGCAAAGGTGGTGTTGCTCTACGGTGCCAAGGACTCACAGCAAAACCAGGCAGCCGTGCTGATGGCATTCCTCAACAAGACGTCATAGCCACAGCCCCGTTCAACGCCCGGGCGCAACAGCGTTAGATTTGAACCATGGCTGAAAATACTTCCAAGAATGCAATTGTCACTGGCGCCAGCTCCGGAATCGGAGCCGCAACCGTTCGCCAACTCCGCACCGACGGTTGGAACGTCATCGCCGTCGCCCGCCGTGAAGATCGGCTGGCCCAACTGGCACAGGAAAGTGGCGCCGTAGCGTTCGCCGCAGACATTACCAACGACGACGACGTTGCCCGCCTTAGCGTTTTCGCCGGCGACACGTTCGCTGCGACAGGCGGGCTCGACACCCTGATCAACATTGCCGGTGGCGCTCGCGGTGTGGACAGCGTGGCCAATGCCCAGGAAGCAGATTGGGAGTGGATGTACCAGGTCAACGTTCTGGGCACCGTGAAGGTCCTGAAGGCATTCCTGCCCACACTTCGAGAGCATGGCTATGGCACGGTGCTGAACCTGACCTCAACGGCCGGCCACATCACGTACGAAGGCGGCGCCGGATACAGTGCGGCCAAGTTCGGCCAGCATGCGCTCACCAACGCCCTGCGCCTGGAAGAGGCCGAAAACAACATCCGCGTCATCGAGGTGGCGCCGGGAATGGTCGCAACGGAAGAGTTCACGCTCAACCGACTCGGCGGCAACCAGGAAGCCGCGGACAAGGTCTACCAGGGCGTGGAGAAGCCACTCACCGCGGAGGACGTGGCAGGGGTGGTGGGCTACGCCGTCGGGCTTCCCCACCACATCAACCTCGACCAGATTGTCCTGCGCCCCGTGGCACAGGCAGCCGCGCATAAGGTCATTCGCCGCTAGTAAGGGCCGGTAAGCGGGATGCGCGCGGAAACCGCGCGCATCCCGTAGAATAAGGGACAAAGCGTCGACCCGGCCATCACCGGTGAGCTTCCGGAAGAACGCCTCACCAAAAGTGGGGCCAGTAGAACCGGACGGGTAAGCCCGTCACAGCAGCTAATGAGCGGCCGCACCTGTGTAAAAACGGGCACGGTAAGCGAGGTGGTACCGCGGCGAAAGCCGTCCTTGCATCCTGAACATGAACACCCACAACCAGGATGATGTGATGACCCACTTCCCGAAGGCCTCTGCCGCCGCTGGCCTCCATGCCGAATCCAAGCACGTTCCCTCCTCCGTGAATTTCCCGAAGGTGGAAGAACTCGTCCTGAAGTACTGGGACGAAGATGGCACCTTCCAGGCCAGCATCGATGCGCGCGACGCCGGTGTTGATGGGTCCAACGAATTCGTCTTCTATGACGGCCCTCCCTTCGCCAACGGTCTGCCGCACTACGGCCACCTGTTGACCGGTTATGTCAAGGACCTTGTAGCCCGCTACCAGACCCAGCTTGGCCGCCGCGTTGAGCGCCGCTTCGGCTGGGACACGCACGGCCTGCCCGCCGAGCTGGAAGCCATGAAGCAGCTGGGCATGACCGACAAGGCGCAGATCGAGGCCATGGGCATCGATAAGTTCAATGACGCCTGCCGCTCCTCCGTCATGAAGTACGCCGGCGAATGGCAGGAATATGTCACCCGCCAGGCTCGCTGGGTTGACTTCGACAACGACTACAAGACGCTCAATGTCGAGTACATGGAGTCGGTCCTCTGGGCGTTCAAGCAGCTCCACTCCAAGGGTCTGACCTACAACGGCTACCGGGTTTTGCCGTACTGCTGGAAGGATGAGACCCCCCTCTCCAACCACGAACTGCGCATGGATGACGACGTCTACAAGGACCGCCAGGACCAGACCGTCACCGTCACCTTCCCCATCCTGGCTGGCGAATCCGCCCTCTCGCAGGACCTGGCCGGCGTCAGCGCGATCGCCTGGACCACCACGCCCTGGACCCTACCCACCAACCAGGCCCTCGCCGTCGGGCCTAAGGTCAGCTACGCCGTCGTGCCGGTTGGCCCGAATGGTTCCGGTACGGGCGCCACTGCCGAGAAGTTCCTGCTGGCTGCCGATCTGGTCGGTGCCCACGCCAAGGATTTGGGGTACGACGACGCTGCTGCCGCGACGGCCGCTGTCACCGCCACATACGCCGGCGCCGAGCTTGGGGGCCTGAAGTATGAGCCACTGTGGGACTACTTCGCCGACGACGAAAAGTACGGCACGGCCAAGTCCTGGCAGTTCCTGCTCGCCGACTATGTGACCACGACTGACGGTACGGGTATTGTTCACCAGGCTCCGGCCTACGGTGAAGAGGATCAGAAGGTCTGCGAGCAGAACGGCATCCCCGTGGTGCTCTCCGTCGACGAAGGCGCCAAGTTCCTGCCGCTCTTTGCCCAGGGCCCGCTGAGCGAGATCGCCGGCGTGCAGGTCTTCGACGCCAACAAGGCCATCACGCGCGTCGTGAAGGAGGCCGGGCGCCTGGTGCGCCAGGCCAGCTACGTGCACAGCTACCCGCATTGCTGGCGCTGCCGCACACCCCTGATCTACCGCGCCGTCTCGTCCTGGTACGTTCAGGTCACCGCGTTCAAGGATCGCCTCGTCGAGCTGAACCAGGACATCAACTGGATCCCCGGCAACGTCAAGGACGGCCAGTTCGGCAAGTGGCTGGCCAACGCCCGCGACTGGTCCATCAGCCGTAACCGTTACTGGGGTTCACCCATCCCGGTATGGCAGTCGGACGACCCCGAATACCCGCGCACCGATGTGTACGGCTCGCTCGCCGAGATGCAGGAAGACTTTGGTCGCCTGCCGTTGAACAAGGAGGGTGAGGTTGACCTGCACCGCCCGTTCATCGATGAGCTGACCCGCCCCAACCCGAACGACCCCACTGGCAAGTCCACCATGCGCCGCGTCGAAGACGTGCTCGACGTCTGGTTCGACTCCGGCTCCATGCCGTACGGCCAGGTGCACTACCCGTTCGAGAACGAGGACTGGTTCAACACGCACAACCCGGCCGACTTCATCGTCGAGTACATTGGCCAGACCCGCGGCTGGTTCTACATGCTGCACGTGCTCTCCACGGCGCTCTTTGACCGCCCGGCGTTCAAGAACGTCATCAGCCACGGCATCGTGCTGGGCTCCGATGGGCAGAAGATGTCCAAGTCGCTGCGCAACTACCCGGATGTTTCCGAGGTGCTTGACCGCGACGGCGCCGACGCCATGCGTTGGTTCCTGATGGCCAGCCCCATCCTGCGCGGTGGCAACCTGGTCGTCACCGAACAGGGCATCCGCGAGGGTGTTCGCCAGGTCATCTTGCCGATGTGGAACGTCTACAGCTTCTTCACTCTCTACGCGAATACCGCGAATGAGGGCAAGGGTTACGACGCCAAGCTGCGTTACGACGATTACTCCGACCCCATGGATCAGTACCTGATGGCCAACACCGGGGATCTGGTGCGCGACATGGAAGCCAAGCTCAACGAGTACGACGTCTCCGGCACCTGCGACTCCCTGCGCAGCTACTTTGACATGCTCACCAACTGGTATGTCCGCCGTAGCCGTGGCCGTTTCTTTGACGAGAACGTTGACGCCTTCGACGCGCTCTACACCGCACTGGAAACCGTGTGCCGAGTCGCAGCGTCCTTGCTGCCGCTGGTCACCGAGGAAGTCTGGCGCGGTCTCACCGGCGGGCGCTCCGTGCACCTGACCGACTGGCCTAACGCCGATCTGTTCCTGAGTAATGCGGCGCTCGTTGACCAGATGGATCAGATCCAGCAGATCTGCTCCACCGGTTCCAGCCTGCGCAAGGCAGCCAAGTTGCGCGTCCGCCTGCCTTTGGCGGAACTCACTGTCGTGGCCCCGAACGCCGCCGCACTCAACGACGGCGCCGCAATTGTTGCGGAGGAATTGAACATCCGCGCCGTCCGCTTTGTCGATGCGGCCGAGGCCTCCCCGGAGGAATTCGGCATCTCGCAGAAGCTCGTGGTCAACGCCCGCGCCGCAGGCCCGCGCCTGGGTAAGAACGTCCAGCTCGCCATCAAGGGCTCCAAGTCCGGCGACTGGTCAGTCACCGACGGCGTCGTCACGGCCGGTGGCCTGGAGCTGGAAGCGTCCGAGTACACGCTGGAGACAGTTGTGGCCGAGGACGGCGACGGCGGCAAGAGCGCCGTCGCGATGCTGCCCGGCGGTGGCTTCGTGGTGCTCAACACCGAACTGACCGAGGAACTCGAGGCTGAGGGAACGGCCCGTGACATGATCCGCGCCATCCAGCAGGCCCGCAAGGACACCGGTCTGCAGGTCAGTGACAGGATCCGCACCATCGTCAGCGCGTCGCAGGACATCGTGGATGCCCTGCACGCAAACGCCGAACTGGTCAAGGGTGAGACCCTCACGCTCAAGCTCGAACTCATCCCAGGTGACGTTGAAACCACCATCACAGTTGAACGGAGCATGTCCTAAATGTCTGCTAACCACGACGAATTCTCGGTGGAGAGCGTTTACGCCGAGCTGTTGGGCCGTGCCCCGGAGAACAAGATGGAGCCGCGCCTTGCTCCTTTGCTCCGCGTCATGGACATCATGGGTGAGCCCAATAAGGCTTTCCCCATCATCCACATCACCGGCACCAACGGAAAAACCTCCACGGCGCGCATGATCGAATGCGGCCTGCTGGCCCATGATCTGCGCACCGGGCGGTACACCAGCCCACACCTGAGCCGGGTGACCGAACGCATCAGCATCGACGGAGCCCCCGTCAGCGATGAGACGTTCGTGCGAATCTGGGATGAGACCCGCCCTTACCTTGACATTGTGGATGCCGAGCTCGCCGACGCCGGCGAGGTGCGCCTGACCTATTTTGAATGCCTCACCATCTTGGCCTTTGCGATCTTCGCTGATGAACCGGTGGATGTAGCTGTCATTGAAGTTGGCCTTGGTGGCATCACCGATGCGACGAACGTTGGTGACGGCCAGGTCGCCGTGATCACCCCCATCTCCCTGGATCACACCGAGCTGTTGGGTGACACCACCGGGCTCATCGCCGAGGAGAAGTCCGGCATCATCAAGGAGGGCGCCTTCGTCATCAGCGCCGCCCAGCCCACCGATGCCGCGCAGGTCATCCTCGACAAGGCCCGGAACGTCCATGCTGAGTTCCGCTTCGAAGGCGTCGAATTTGGCGTGGAATCCCGCACCATCGCCGTGGGCGGGCAGCAGCTTGACCTGCAGGGACTCGCGGGTCGTTACCCGGGCATCCTGCTCCCGTTGCACGGTGAACACCAGGCTCAGAATGCCGCCGTCGCACTTGCCGCTTTGGAGGCCTTCCTTGGTGGCGGGGAAAAGGAACTGAACCTGGAGCTCGTCCAGGAAGGCTTCGGCGCGGTCACCTCTCCGGGTCGCCTAGAGGTCATGCGCACCTCGCCCACCATCGTGGTGGATGCGGCGCACAACCCAGCGGGTATTGCCGCCAGCGCCAAGGCGCTGCAGGAGTCGTTTGCCTTCAGCAAGCTCGTGGTGGTGCTGGGCGTCCTCCAAGAAAAGGATGCCGAGGAAATCCTGACCACGCTCAAGGAATCCTACGGTGATGAGGCGGGGGAGATCGCGCTGACGCAGTCGAACTCCCCGCGCGCCATACCTGCCGCCGAGCTGGCCGAAATGGCCGTTGATCTAGGCTGGGCCGAGGAAGATGTGCACATCGCCGAGAAGCTCGACGACGCCATCGAATGGGCCGTTGAACGCGCCGAATCCAATAATGATCTGGCCGGCGGCGTCCTCATCACCGGTTCCATCACCCTTGTAGGTGAGGCACGGATTCTGCTGGGCCGCCCGGGTGAAAAGGAGGGCCTCTAGACATGGCAAAACTGACAAAAGCGCAGCGTGAATGGAAGCCCAACACGCCCAAGAAGCTGCGTTCGACGAAGATGATGTTTGCCTCCGTGGTGCTCATGCTCGAGGCCTTCGTGGCGTTGTTCCTCGGCTTGGCACTGTTCGGCATCCATGACAAAAACCCGGCTTACCTTGTGGTGGCAGCGGTTCTGGCTGTGCTGATGATCCTGGCCTGCGGTGTGATCCGCAAGACGTGGGGGATTGCGTTCGGTTGGCTGTTGCAACTGGCGCTGATCGCCGGAGGCTTCTGGGAACCATCCATGTTCATTGTGGGTGTGCTCTTTACCGTTGCTTGGTGGTACGCCCTCAATGGCGGTGCCAAGATCGACCGCGAGAACGTGGCACGCGCCAAGGCACAGGCGATGTGGGATGCGGAGCACCCTGCGGATTCCCCCGAATCGTCCGCGAAGTAAACTAAAACTGATCCTGTTTTTATCTAATTAATTGGAGTTATCGTGAGCATTGAGCGCACCCTTGTCCTAGTTAAGCCCGACGGCGTGGCCCGCAACCTTTCCGGAGCCGTCCTGGCCCGCATCGAAGCCAAGGGGTACACCTTGGCCGAGCTGAAGAAGGTCACCGTCACCCGCGAACAGCTCGAGGCGCACTACGAAGAGCACGTTGGCAAGCCGTTCTACGAGCCGCTGGTTGAGTTCATGCTCTCCGGCCCCGTCGTGGCAGCCATCTTTGAAGGCCACCGCGTTATTGAAGGATTCCGCTCCTTGGCCGGAACCACCGATCCCACCACGGCAGCTCCCGGCACCATCCGCGGCGACTTTGGCCGCGACTGGGGCCTGAAGGTTCAGCAGAACCTGGTCCACGGCTCCGACTCGGTTGAGTCCGCAGAGCGCGAGATTGGCATCTGGTTCGCCTAAGCGTTCCCGCAAGTAGTACGACGACGAAGGGCACCTCCCAGCGGGAGGTGCCCTTCGTCGTCGTACTTTCAACTCCCACCCCACTCTCGACGCTCGCTCACATACGGGGCATTAAACACAAACGCTCCTGCACCATGTGAACTGCTCCCCGAAAGTTGGACTGAATAATTCAGTTCCTTACTTTCGGGGAGTTTTTTATGCGTAAAAGTAGTTCATTGACCATCGAGCAGCGGCTAGCCGCCGTCGATCTGTTTGA